>DATBAH010000111.1:0-17267 GCA_036271615.1 Gaiellaceae bacterium | reverse complement strand
GCACTTCTACTCGATCTACGACAAGATGGCTCGCAAGGGCCGCGAGTTCAACGAGATCTACGACCTCACCGCGATGCGCGTGATCGTCGAGCGCAACGGCGAGGAGGGGACGCGCGACTGCTACGGCGCGCTCGGCCTCATTCATTCCCTCTGGAAGCCGATGCCGGGCCGCTTCAAGGACTACGTTGCGATGCCGAAGTTCAACGGCTATCGCTCCCTCCACACCACGGTCATCGGGCCCGAGGGCCGTCCGCTCGAGATCCAGGTGCGCACGCGCGCGATGCAGCAGACCGCCGAGCTCGGTGTTGCCGCGCACTGGGTCTACAAGCGCGACGGGCGCCGCCCGAAGAACGCCGACGAGGAGTGGCACGCCTGGGTGCGGCAGCTCATGGACATCAACGACGACGAGGCCGACGCCGCCGAGTTCGTGAAGAGCTTCCGCACCGACCTGTTCGACGAGGAGGTGTTCGTCTTCACGCCGAAGGGGGAAGTGAAGACGCTGCCGGCCGGTGCGACGCCGATCGACTTCGCGTATGCCGTGCACACCGACGTGGGCCACCGCACCGTGGGCGCGAAGGTGAACGGTCGGATCGTGCCGCTCCATTACCGCCTGCGCAACGGCGACCGCGTCGAGATCCTGACGGGCAAGTCCGCCGCGCGCGGCCCGTCGCGCGACTGGCTCTCGCTCGTGGCCTCTTCGCGCGCACGCAACAAGATCCGCCAGTTCTTCTCCCGCGAGCAGAAGGAGGATCTCGAGGCGAAGGGCCGCGAGTTGCTGGCGAACGCGCTCAAGGGCCAGAACCTGCCCTACAAGAAGCTCGCCGGCTCCGCCGTGCTCGCCGGCGTGATCCGCGAGTCGGGCTACAAGAAGGCCGAGGACTTCTACATCGCGCTCGGCTCCGGGAAGCTGACCGCTGCCAAGATCGTCGACAAGGTCCTCCAGCAGCTCAAGGTCACCGAGGTCGCCGAGGAGCAGGTGCCGGTCAAGAAGCCGCGCGCGCACGAAGCGGCCGGCAGCGACAGCTACGGCATCAACGTGATCGGCGTCGAGGACGTCCTCGTCCGGCTCGCAAAGTGCTGCACACCCGTTCCCGGCGACGACATCGTCGGCTACATCTCGCTCGGGAAGGGCATCACGATCCACCGCGGCGACTGCCCCAACGTGCGCGCGCTGCGCCGCAACCCCGAGCGGTTCACGTCAGTCGAGTGGGAGGGGGGCGGTAGCCAGAGCTTCCGCGTCCAGATCGCGGTGGACTCCTGGGACCGGCCCCGCCTGCTCGAGGACGTCGCCCGGACCTTCGCCGAGCACGGCTCGAACATCGTCTCCTACGGCGGCACGGTCGAAAACCAGATGGCGCGGAACTGGTACGTCGCCGAGGTGGGCGACGTCAAGGCGCTCCGCGGCCTGCTCTCGTCTCTTCGCAACATCGACGACGTCTTCGACGCCCGCCGCGTCACACCGTCCTAGGTTCCCTCGTTCGAGGGATCAAGGCCCACGAGCCCCGGGTTACCCCGGATGAGGGACACGTCAATGCGGATGCGGCCTCTGTCCCTCGAACGAGCGAGGACTTCGTCAGCTGTGCCACAGCTCGCCGCCGGTGTCCCAGCCGACGAGGCAGAGGTCGGCGATCCCCGTGGCGACGGTTTCGAGCTCCGCCCGGTCGATCTCGCCGTCGGCCGCGAGCTCGGCGACCAGCGTGTCGCGCCAGATCACGGGGACGGTTTTGCGTCGCGACGGATCCGGCGTGCCGGCCTCCGGGCCGAGCACGAGGCTGTCCTCCTCGACGAAGTAGATCCCGGCCCACGCGCAGTCCGCGCGCGCGGCCAGCTCCGAGACGGTCTGCCGCAGCTGCTCGTCGGCGTCAAGGGTCGACATCGTCTCCCTCGAACGCCAGGACCGGCTCGCGGAACGAGTCGGGAACCGGACACGCCTTCCGCTCGGCGAGATCGACGTACACGAGCGTCTGGTGCGCCGTGACCATGAGGAGGTCGTCGGGGAGCCGGTAGGCCGCGAAGGTGAAGGTGACGCTCGTGCGCCCGAGCCGCGAGACCCGCACGAAGACCTCGATCTCGTCGTCGAAGACCGCCGGCGCGAAGTACTCCACGTCGTTCGCGCGCATCACGAAGTCGCCCACCTCGCCGCGCCGCTGCAGGAGTCCGAGCGAGCGAAGGTATTCGACGCGCGCGAGGTCGAAGTACGGGTTGTAGCGGCCGTAGTAGACGATCCCCTGGGCGTCCGTGTCCGAGAAGCCGACCCGCGTCATCGCGCTGAACTTGAACGGCGGCCTCACGAGCGGATCACCTCGAGCACCTCGTCGCGCTTCCGCTCCATCAGCTCCTCGGACGTTGCCTCGAGGTTGAGGCGCAGGAGCGGTTCCGTGTTCGAGGGGCGGACGTTGAAGTGCCAGTCGTCGAAGTCGACGGAGATCCCGTCGAGGTGCGAGATACGCCCGTCGCTGTACCGCTCCTTGAGCTCCTGCAGCTTCAGCGCGACGTCCGGGACGGGCGTGTTGAGCTCACCCGTTATGAAGTAGCGCGAGCGCAACGGCGCGAGGATCTCCGAGAGCCGCCGCCCTTTCTTCGAGATCAGCTCGAGCATGAGCAGAAAGGGGATGACGCCGGAATCGGCCTGGCTGAAGTCACGGAAGTAATAGTGGCCCGAGACCTCGCCGGCGAACGCCGCGTCCTCCTGCCGCATCCGCGCTTTGATGAAGGCATGGCCGACGCGGTTGATCAGAGCGACGCCGCCGTCGTGCTCGACAGTCTCGGGCACTGCGCGGCTCGCGCGGACGTCGTAGATGATCTTTGCCCCGGGCTCCTTCTCGAGCACGCTCTCGGCGAAGAGGGCGGTGACGAAGTCGCCGGGGACGAACTCTCCCGTGTCGTCGACGAAGAAGCAGCGATCGGCGTCGCCGTCGAACGCGACGCCGAGATCGGCGCCCTCCTCCAGCGTCTTGCGCACCACGAACTCACGGTTCTCGGGCAGGAGCGGGTTCGGCTCGTGGTTCGGGAACGAGCCGTCGGGCTCGAAGTTGCAGCGGACGGTGTCGACCGGCAGCCGCTCGAGCACCGGCGGGAGCATGGCGCCGGCCATCCCGTTCGCCGTGTCGATCACGACCCGCAGCGGCTTGATCTGCGACACATCCACGAACGACAAGACGCGATCGACGTAGGCAGGCCAGATGTCATAAGGCCCCACCGTTCCCTCCGTCACGTTCCCGTCACGGTGTCTGACACCGGCCGTGTCTGTATCGGACATGGCTCGGTCGCGGACGTCGAGGAGGCCCGACTCGCCTCCGACCGGCAGGGCGCCGCGGCGAACGAGCTTCATGCCCGTGTACTCCTTCGGGTTGTGCGACGCGGTGACCATCGCACCGCCTTCGAGCCCGAGCGAGCCGACCGCGAAGTACACCATCTCGGTGCCGACGAGGCCGAGGTCGAGGACGTCGGCTCCTGCCGCCGCCGCGCCGCGCATCAGCGCCGCCTGCATCGCCGGCGACGAGAGCCGCATGTCGCGGCCGATCGCGATCCGGCGCGGCTCGAACTGCTCGACATACGCGCGCCCGATCGCCTCGGCGCCGGCCTCGTCGAGCTCGTCCGGGTAGATCCCGCGCACGTCGTACGCCTTGAAGACCTTCGGATCGAGCACTGTTAAGCCGGCGTCTCCGCTCCTGGCCGTGCTCCGTCGAGCCTACGCACGGACGCGATGCTACGCCCGCGCGAGCAGCACGTCCCCGATCAACCGCGTCGAGACGGCGTCCGGCGATTCGCTGATCACGGTCGCGGGCCGCTCGAACCGTGCGAGCGCGTTGCGCAGCGGCTCGGCCCGGAGCGTCCCCTCGCCGTAGGGGAGGTGCTTCGTCTCGTTCCGGTTCGCGTACTGGATGTCGCTGAAGTGGATGTGGAACGGCGCATCCGGCTCGAGCACGGCATCCGCGCCCGCGAGCGCCTCGGCGAAGGCGTCCGGCTCGAGGAACGCGCCGTCGCTCGTCGCGTGCATGTGCGCGAAGTCGAGAACCGGCCGCACGAAGTCGACCTGCGCGGCGATCGAGAGCACGTCGTCGATCGTGCCGAGATCGCGCACGCGGCCCATCACCTCCACCCCGAAGGGGACGAGCCGTCCCTTCGCCTCGAGCCGCTCCCGCAGGTCGCCCAACTGGTCGACGACGTCGGCGATCGCCCGCTCGCGCTCGCGGCCGAGCAGGAAGCCGGGATGGAACACGATCAGCCTCGCCCCGCACGCCTGGGCAAGGCCTGCCGTGTGGTCGAGCATCCCCAGCGCCATCTTGAACTTCTTGCCACGGTCGGCGTGGCCCATGAAGGCGGCGAGCGGCGCATGCACGGAGAGGACGACGTCCGCGGCGTCCGCGGCCTTCCCGAACGCCGGTGCCGTCTCGTAGTCGAGCCAGAAGCCACTGACGAAGCCGACCTCGCAGGCCCGGTAGCCCTCGGCCGTGAGGGCGGCGAAGGTCTCCTCGAAGCTGGGCGAGTCGGGTAGCCCGCTCGGCCCGTACCGGATCTCCCCCATCAGGGGAGCCTATGCCGCCCGGCCATGTCGTCCGACCCTGTTTCTACGTTTTTGGCATGCCGAAGGGCCCCTCCAGAATCGACCTCCTCGAGCTCGACATCGACCTCCGCCTCGCCGACCTCTGGCGCGAGACTCTCGACGTGACGGACTGGAACCTCGAGGTGGTCGCGGCGTTCCTGCGGGCCGCCTACGGGAAGGGTTACTGCGACGCGCTCACCGAGGACGCGCCCGGCTCGCTCTGCCACGAGCACGGCTACCGCATCCCGGGGCGCAAGCCCGCGAAGACTCCGAAGAGCTAGCCGACCGACTGCCGCTTCCCGCGGCGTTTGAGGGCTACGATGCGCGCGTGGGATCCAGTCCTGCGCGGCTCGTAATCGCTCTCTCCGTGGCGGCCGCCCTCGCCATCTTCGTCGTCTACACCGCGCTGGCCGGAAACGGCGTTGCGCAGTTCACGCCCAGCACCGTCGCCGGCCACGCCGGTGACGTCACGCTCGTCGGCAAGGTGGTCGGCAAGGCGAACACCGACGACGCCTTCTCGAAGGCCGGCATGCGGTTCCGGCTGAAGGACATCGGCGATGCCAAGGCCGCTCGGGTGCCGGTCGTGTACCACGGCACGATCCCCGACCTGTTCAAGACCGGACGCGACGTCGTCGTCGGCGGGACGCTCCGCAACGGCGTCTTTGTCGCGAAGCGGAACTCGCTCATCACGAAGTGCCCTTCGAAGTACACGTCTAAGACGTAATGGCCCCGCTCGGGCGCGCGGCACTCCTCCTCGCCTTCGGCCTCGTCGCATACGCGCTGATCGCAGGCTCCTACGCCGCGTGGAAGCGGCGGCGGCGGCTCGCGCTGTCGGCACAGAATGCGCTCCTCGCGGCGTTCCCGGTGACCCTCATCGCCGCGATCATCTTGCTCGTCGCCCTCGGCCGCCGCGACATGACGTTCGTCTACGTCTGGCAGCACACGAGCCACAAGCTGCCGCTCGGTTACGCGCTGTCCGCGTTCTGGGGAGGCCAGGAGGGATCGCTTCTGCTCTGGCTGCTCGTGCTCACCGGCTACGCGGGGCTCGCCGTCTGGCTCAACAGACGCTCCCGTGAGCTGATCGCGTGGACTGTGCCCGTGTTCGGGCTCGTCGCCGTTTTCTTCGCCTTCATGCTCTGTTTCGTCTCGAGCCCGTTCAACGTCCAGCCGGCGCCCGTGGACGGCCGCGGGATGGACCCGAGCCTGCAGAACCCGTACATGCTCGCCCACCCGCCGCTGCTCTATCTCGGCTACGTCGGCCTCACCGTGCCGTTCGCCTTCGCGATGGGCGCGCTCCTCTCGGGCCGGACAGACGAGCGCTGGATCGTCGCGACGCGCCGGTGGACGCTCGCCGCCTGGATGTTCCTCGGAGTGGGGCAGCTGATCGGCGCTCACTGGGCGTACGTCGAGATCGGTTGGGGCGGCTACTACGCCTGGGATCCGGTCGAGAACGCCGCGCTCATGCCGTGGCTGGCTGCGACGGCGTTCCTCCACTCGGTGATGATCCAGGAGAAGCGCGGGATGCTGAAGGTGTGGAACATGATCCTCGTCGCGCTCGCCTTCAACCTTTCGCTGTTCGGCACGTTCCTCACCCGCTCGGGCGTGGTCGACTCGATCCATTCGTTTTCCAAGAGCTCGATCGGCGGCTGGTTCCTCGGCTTCCTCGTCCTGATGGTCGTCCTCTCGGTCGCACTGATCCGCTGGCGCCTGCCGCTCCTGCGTACGAAGACGAAGCTCGAGTCGCTCGTCTCGCGCGAGGCGACCTTCCTCTACAACAACCTCCTGCTCGTCGCCCTCTGCCTGACCATCCTCTGGGGCGTTCTCTACCCGATCCTCTCCGAAGCGGTACGCGGCGAGACGCGCTCGGTCTCGAAGCCGTACTACGACTTCTTCCTCCATACGTTCGGGCTGCCGCTGCTGTTGCTGATGGGAATCGGACCGCTCGTGGCCTGGCGAAGAGCATCGCTCCGCTCGCTCGGCAAGACGTTCATCGTCCCGTTCGCCGCGGCAGTCGTCACCGGCGTCGCGCTGCTCGCGCTGGGCTTCGGGAGCTCGTGGCCGGGCTTGCTCGCGTACACGTTCGCGGCCTTCGTCGCCGCGTCGATCGTGCTCGAGTTCGTGCGTGGGCGGGCGGCGGCCGGCGGGATCTTCCGCCTGATCGGGCGCAACCGGCGGCGCTACGGCGGCTACGTCGTGCACGCCGCGATCCTCCTGCTCGCGATCGGGGTCGCGGGCTCGAGCGCCTACCAGACCCAACGAGAAAAGCTTCTCAAGCCAGGCCAGTCGATCGAGGCGGCCGGGTACACACTGACGTACGCCGGGAGCACCGGCGTGCGCGGCCCCAACTACACCGGCTTCCGGGCGCTCGTAGCCGTGTCCGGTCACGGGCAGCGCTTCCGGCTCGCGCCGGGGATCAACGACTACAACATCGAGGGACCGCACCCCGTCGCCTCGATCTACCACGATCCGCGCTCGCTCGGCGACGTCTTCACGAACGCGCAGCCCGGGCCGCCGGGGACGAACGAGATCGACCTCAAGGTCTTCGTGAAGCCGCTGATCAACCTGATCTGGGCCGCCGGATTCCTGTTCGTGGCGGGCGCGCTGATCGCGATGTGGCCCGACGCGGTCGAGCAGCGGCGACTTGCCGCGCGCTACGCGGCGGGCGCGGCTCCAGCGGGAATCTGACGTGAGCTTGGCGCTTGCGGTCGCGGCGGTGCTCGCGGTCGTCATCGTCGTCTTCGTCGCGCGGCCGTTTCTCAGCGATCCGTCGCCTGCGAGCGACCGGCTCGACGAGCTCGCGCCGGAAGCCCGGCAGCGCCTTGCACTTGCAGAGGAGCGGGATCGCGCGCTCGCCACGCTGAAAGAGCTCGAATTCGACCACCGCACGGGCAAGATCTCCGACGAGGACTACCGCGCACAGGTGGGGCCGCTCCGCAGGCGGGCTGCGGAGGCGTTACGAGCCTTGGAACAACGGGAACAGGCCGGCCATGAACGCATCGCCGATCGAGGACAGCGCGTGCAGTAAGTGCGGTGAGGCGCTCGCGGCGGGCGGGCGCTACTGCCCGCACTGCGGCGCTCCGGCGGGCGAGCTGCCGCCGCTCGAGACCATTCCCGGCCCCGTGGTGCACGAGAGCGTCGAGCGGCGTTGGCTCGGGCTGCCCGCGCGCTTCGTCCTCCTCTGTCTCGGCTTCGCGGCGTTCGGCGCTTCGATCGGCCTCTTTGCGACCGGGAGCTGGGCGTGGGGCATCGTCCTCCTGCTCGTCGCGGGCATCGTTCTCGCCGGCCTCGCGGAGGCGACCCGGCGTACCGGCGGCGTGTGGGTGCAGCACTCCTCCCGTCTAGCGGCGGATGGTCGCGCGCACGCGGCGACGACGGCCGAGGTGTGGCGAACGAGACTCGACGCGTCGCTCAACCGCTGGCGCACGCGGTCGCGGCTCGACTCGATCGCGATCGACCGGAGCCCGGCCTTCCAGGCGCTCGGCGAGGCCGTGTGGCGCGGCGACAAGAGCGCCGAGGGCGAGGCTCGGCAGCGGCTCGTCGAGCTCGAGGAGGAGGCGAAGCGCGTCGAGGACGAGCTCGCGGAACGGCTCGCCGGCGCCGACGAGAGGATTCGCAAAGCCCGTCTCCCGGTACAAGACACGCTCATGGTCACTCCAAACGAGCCGAGCGCTCCGTATCCGCCGCCGGACGAGGGCAACCCGCCGCAGCCGGCGGAGGTGCCCGAGGCGTACCCGCCGCCCGACGAGGGGACGCCGCCGACGCCGGCGCCGGATCCCGGGCAGACCGAGAGCGAGTAGCAGCCACCGGTTACGGCGAATCGCGCCGCCAGATCGCGCGGCTAGGCTGGGCCCGCCATGGTCGGCGTCCACCATGCCGTCGCGTTCGCAGTCCTCGCCGCGACGTTCGGTGCGGCGGCTGTCGGAGCATGGACGTACTACCGCCGGCGGGAGCCGCGCGGGCTCCTCACGCACCTGCTCGCTCTCGCCCAGACGCTGCTCGTGGCGCAGGTCGGACTCGGACTCCTGCTGCTCTCGAGCCATCACCGAGCCGCCGACAAGCTCCACTACCTGTACGGGACGCTCTCGCTGCTCGCGGTCCTCGCGCCGTGGATGTACGCGCCGGCCGAGCGGCGCGGGCGCCTCGCCTGGTTCACCGGCGCTACCTTGGTTGCAGGAGCGCTCGCGGTGCGGGCGTATTTGACCGCCACATGAGCAGGTTCTTCTCGCGCATCAGCCCGTTCATGCGGGGGCTGCTGATCCTCGCAGCGATCGCCGGGGTCGTCGTCGTGCTCCAGCTCGAGCAGACGCTGGTGGCACTCGCGGTCCTCGTCCGCATCGCCTTCGTCCTCGCGATCGCGTACTTCATCTTCCTCGTGTGGCGCGAGCAACGAGAGGGCATCTCGATGTGGTCACAGCGCGCCCAGTGGGTGTTCTACGGGGCGGCGGTCGTTGCGGTCGCGGACGTCGGCGTCTACTGGTACGGCGGCGCCGTCGGCTTGCAGATCCTCGCCTTCGTGGCCGTGCTCGCGCTCTGCGGCTTCGCGATGTGGCGTACCTGGCGCGACCAGCACACCTACCTGTGATCCGGGCGAAGAGCTGCGCTCTTCGCCCGGGCATGAGGAACTGCGCCAAACGGGAGAGCGCGGTCTCCCGTTTGGCTCCGTGCTGAAGGCACATTGTGGCTGCATGGGTTCGAGCCGTGGTGCCGTCGCGAGCGCGCAGGCCTGCGGCGTGTGCGCTCGCTACTCCGCGGCGGCGTAACGCGCCGTTACGCCGCCGCCTCGACGGCGGTCACGTTCGAAACGCTCGAACTACAGGTCAGGCTCAAGGCCGGAAACCACGCTTTGCGGCCTGCGGAGTTCCGCGACTCGGATTCCAGAAGCTCTCGGACCCCGGCGCCGTCGAGCGCCGCGAGCGCCTCGCGTACCGGCACATGGCGGCCGACGAAGATCGGCGTGTCGCGCTCGGTGTAGCGCGACGCCTCGCTGTCGCGTAGGCGCAGCATCAGGTGCATGAAGTCCGCCGGCTCCTCGCACTCGAACGCGGTCATGAACTCCTGGTCGTCGATCCCGAACGAGTACGTCGTGTGGTTCTTGATCCCCGGGAACTCCTCGCGGCCGATCCGGATGTGCTCCTCCATCGCCCGTTGCCGCTCCTGCTCGGTCAGCGCGTACCACGGCCGCACCTTCACGAACGGATAGACGACGAGGTAGGGGAGGCCGTGCGGCGTGATCTTCCGCGCCTTGCGGGCGCTCGTGTACTGCGACGCCTTCGTCGTGGCGAGGTACGAGTACGGCGTCTGGAGCCAGCCGGCGAGCGGCGTCCCGTTGAGGGCGGCGCCGAGCTCCTCGAGCAGCTCGTACCGCTCGCCGATCTTCCAGAGGAAGAAGTCGCAGTCGGGCCGGACTCCGGTGACCGTGTACGCCTGCAGGTGGTCGAAGCGCCCGGCGAAGTCCTCGACGACCTCGGCGAAGGCGTCCTTGTGGATCTGACGCTCCTCGACGGGCAGCCGGCGCCACGCCGGGTCGACGCTGAAGAAGGTGTAGGCGACGTACTGGCCGTCCACGGGCTCGAATCCTAGCCGCGGCGCTAGGCTCCTCTCTCCTGCACGAGCGAGCGAAAGGAGCCGAGGTGAGGACGGTATTCGCCGGCGGACGGGTGTTCGACGGAACCGGCGCGGCGATCGCAGAGGCCGACGTCGCGGTGGTCGACGGACTGATCGCCGAGGTCGGCGTGGGGCTGGACGGCGACGAGCAGGTCGACGTCGGCGGCTCGACGCTCCTTCCCGGTCTCTTCGATACGCACGTCCACGTGATGTTCGGTCACGTCGACGTGTGGAGGTTGATGCAGGAGCCGTTCTCGTATCGCTTCTACGACGCGATCCGGAACCTCGAGTCGACGCTTCGGATCGGCATCACGACGGTGCGCGACGCGGGCGGCGCCGACCGCGGCGTGAAGCAGGCGCTCGCAGACGGGATCGTCCCCGGACCGCGCGTCCAGATCTCGATCACGATGCTGAGCCAGACGGGCGGCCACGGGGACGGTTGGCTCCCGTCCGGCGCCAAGGCGGAGATCTTCCCCGAGTATCCCGGCGCCCCCGGCTCGATCGTCGACGGGCCCGACGAGTGCCGGCGGAAGGTGCGTGAGCTCGTGCGCGCCGGCGCCGAGGTGATCAAGATCGCGACCTCCGGAGGCGTTCTCTCTCCAACTGACAAGCCGCAGCAGCCCGGCTTCGACGTCGAGGAGATCGAGGCAATCGTCGCCGAGGCGCGCGCGGCGGGGCTCTGGGTGATGTCGCACGCGCAGTCGACGGAAGGGATCAAGAGCGCGGTTCGTGCCGGCGTGCGCTCGATCGAGCACGGCATCTATCTCGATGAGGAGGCGATTGAGCTCATGCTCGACCGCGGTGCGTATCTGGTCCCCACCCTCGTCGCGCCGTTCGGCGTGATCAAGGCGGCCGAGGCAGGCGCGGGCATCCCCGAGGTGGCGGTGACGAAGGCGCGCGAGGTGATCGAAGCGCATCAGGATTCGTTCAGGCGCGCGGTCGAAGCGGGCGTCAAGGTGGCGATGGGCACCGACGCCGGCGTGGTCCCGCACGGCACCAACCTCGACGAGCTCCAGCTGATGGCCGACGGAGGCATGAGCCCTGAGGATGTGCTCGTCGCTACCACGCGGACCGCCGCCGAGCTCATGGGCCTGAGCCGCGAGCTCGGCACGATCGAGCCGGGGAAGCGCGCCGACCTGGTCGTCGTGGCCGGCGACCCGTTCGACTTCGGCGACCTCGCCGGGCGGATCGAGCGCGTCTACCAGGACGGTCGGCTCGTTGCCGGGGGCGCCCCCGAGCAGGTGGCCGTAACGGTCTAGCCCTTGGATACGGTGGCCGTCGTGGCCGCCCGTGTCGAAAGCCAGCTCAAGTCGCTCCCCGCAAAGCCGGGCGTCTACCTGTTCCGCGACGCGGACGGGGACGTGCTCTACGTCGGCAAGGCCAAGTCGCTGCGCGCGCGCGTCCGTTCCTACTTCCAGAAGACCACCGACGGACGGGCACAGATCCGCAGCCTGCCCGCGCGGGTCGCGGACGTCGAGGTGATCGTGACGGGCAGCGAGGTCGAGGCGCTCCACCTCGAGCAAAACCTCGTCAAGCGGCACCGGCCGCCGTTCAACGTCAGGCTGCGCGACGACAAGTCGTTCCCGTACATCGCGGTCACGGTCGAGGACGAGTACCCGCGCGTGATGTTCACCCGCGAGCGGCACCGGCCCGGTGTCTGGTACTTCGGCCCGTACGCGAACGCGAAGAAGGTGCGCGAGACGCTCGACGTCCTCAACCGCGTCTTCCGCTACCGGCCCTGCGAGGGGCCGAAGCCGGGTCGCCACAGCGGGATCCCGTGCCTCGACTACCACATCGACCGCTGCCTGGCGCCGTGCGTCGGCTACGTCTCGCAGGAGGACTACCGCGGCATCGTCGACGGCGTGATCGAATTCCTCTCCGGAGACGTGAAGCCGATCCAGCGGGAGCTCGAGCGCCAGATGCAGGAGGCCGCGGCCGAGGAGCGCTTCGAGGACGCCGCGCGCTACCGCAATCGTCTGTTCGCCGTCCAGCACCTCGTCGAGCGGCAGGCCGTCGAGCGGCAGTCGGTCGGGACGGTGGACGTGATCGGCTTCGCGGCCGAGGGCGATCGCGCCGTCGTCCAGATCTTCCCGCTGCGCGGCGGCAAGATGGTCGATCGGCACTCGTTCCACCTCGAGAACGTCGGCGGCCAGGACGTGACGACGATCCTCGAGTCGTTCGGCCTCGAGTACTACGGGAGTGCGCCGAGCCTGCCCCCGCAGATCGTGGTGCCGAGCGACGCGGGCGACCTCACCGCCCTAGCCGAGCTGTTGTCGGAGCGACGAGGCGCGCGGGTCGAGATCCGGACTGCGGAGCGGGGCGGGAAGCGGCGGCTGCAGCGGCTCGCCGACGAGAACGCGCTGCATGTGCTCACGAGCGACCTCGCGCAGGGCGAGCAGCGGCGGCTGCGCCGGGTCGAGGCACTCGAGCAGCTGCGCGAGACGCTCAATCTCGAGTCGCTGCCGCTGCGCATCGAGTGCTTCGACGTCTCGACCGCGATGGGTCAGCACAACGTCGGCTCGATGGTCGTCTTCCAGGACGGCCTGCCGAAGAAGGCGCACTACCGCAAGTTCGCCATCCGCGGCCAGGAGGGGATGGACGACTTTGCCGCGATGGGGGAGATGATCTCGCGGCGCTTCGCGCGGTTGGCGGCCGGTCCGGCAGCCGAGGAATACGACGAGTCGTTCGCGGCGACGCCGAATCTCGTGGTCGTCGACGGCGGCAAGGGCCAGCTCGCAGCGGCGCTCGCCGCGATGAAGGCGTTCGATCTACCGCGCGTGGCCGTGATCGCGCTCGCGAAGCGAGAGGAGGAGGTCTTCGTGCCGGGGCGGGCGAGACCGGTCGTCCTCTCGCGGCACGATCCCGGGCTCCAGCTCCTGCAGCGAATCCGAGACGAGGCGCATCGCTTCGCCGTCGGCTTCCACCGGCAGCGACGGGAGTCGGGCGGCTTCGCGTCGCTGTTCGACGAGCTCGAAGGCGTCGGTCCGGCGCGGCGACGCGCGCTCCTCAACCACTTCGGCTCGGTCGATGCGATGCTCGCGGCGACCCCCGAGGAGCTCGAGGGCGTTCCTGGGGTGCCGGCGAAGGTCGCGCGCAGCGTCTATGCCCAGCTGCACAAGGCCGGTCGCGGCTAGGCGCGCAGCCGGGTCCAGGTCAGCTCGTGCTTGATCGGCAGCCGGTAGGGGCCGGCAAGGAGCGGACGGACACGGTCGAAGAGCGCGGCTTGCTCCTGGGCGGCGAGCGCGGCAAAGGAGCTCGTGGTCGAGTACATCGCGAGCAGCGTGTCAGCGTCGACGACCAGCTCCTCCTCGAATTGCTCCTGACGAAGCGGCTCGAAAGCGGAGTCGTCGAACGCGTCGTCCCACGGCTGTGGCCGCTGCGCGGCGAACCGGTGGTATGGCTCGCGGAGAAGCTCCAGCGCGTCGTCGGAGAGCGGCGGGCCGGTCTCCCACCAGTGCGTCGACACGATCGCGAGGCCGCCGCCGGGGACGAGCACGCGCACGATCTCACGGATCGCAGGCTCGGCGTCGAACCAGTGAAACGCCTCGCCCACGAAGACACAGTCGATGCACGCGTCCTCCAGTGGGATCGCCTCGGCGGCGCCGCCCAAGACCAACCCGTCTTCGATCAGCGCCCGCATCTGGTCATCCGGCTCGACGGCGATGACGGTCGCGTAGCGCCGAGCGAGTTCGCGGGTCAGGCGGCCCGTTCCGGCGCCTAGGTCGAGCACGCGCGCGTAGCGCTGGAGCGCGAGTTCGTCCTGCACCTGGTCCAGCAGGGGCTGGAAGTAAGGCGGGCGTATGCGGTCGTACGTCTCGGCGACGTTGCCAAAGGCAAGGGCAAGCGGGCGCTCGCCGGTCAGCGGTCTGCGTCGGGCTCTGGCCCGAGGAACGGGTAGCGGTAGTCGCGCGGCGGCACGAACGTCTCCTTGATCGCGCGCGGACTGACCCAGCGGATCAGGTTCCACATCGAGCCCGCCTTGTCGTTCGTCCCGGACGCACGTGCGCCGCCGAACGGCTGCTGGCCGACGACGGCTCCCGTCGGCTTGTCGTTGACGTAGAAGTTGCCGGCCGCGTAGCGGAGCCGTTCCTGCGTCTTCTCGATCGCGTCGAGGTCGCGCGCGAAGACGGCTCCGGTCAGCCCGTAGCTCGTGCCCTTGTCGACGAGGTCGAGCGTGTCGTCGTAGCGCGAGTCGTCGTAGACGAAGGCGGTGACGACGGGGCCGAAGAGCTCGTCCTTCATGGTGCGGAAGTCCGGGTCCGACGTCTCGATCACGGTCGGCTGCACGAACCAGCCCTCGCTGTCGTCGTAGCTCCCGCCGGCGACGATCGACGCCTTGCCGCCGGCTGCCTTCGCCTCCTCGATCGCCTCCTTCTGCGTCGCGAAGGAGCTCGCGTCGATCACGGCGCCGACGAAATTCGAGAAGTCGGCGACGTCGCCCATCTTCATGTCCCCGATTCCGGCGACGACCTGTTCGCGCACCTGCGGCCAGAGGCTCGCAGGCGCGAAGACACGGGAGGCCGCCGAGCACTTCTGGCCCTGGTATTCGAAGGAGCCGCGGAGGATGGCGGTGGCGAGTGCCTCGGCGTCGGCGCTCGGGTGGGCGACGATGAAGTCCTTGCCGCCGGTCTCGCCGACGACCCGCGGGTAGTTGCGGTAGCGGTCGATGTTCTCGCCGACGGTCTTCCACATCCCCTGGAAGACGGGGGTCGAGCCGGTGAAGTGGATGCCGGCGAGGTGCTCGCTTGCGAGCGCGGGGTCGCCGACGGCGGCGCCCGAGCCGTAGACGAGGTTGATCACGCCGGGCGGCAGGCCGGCCTCCTCCCAGAGCTGCATCAGGAAGTGCGCGCTGACGGCGGCGGTCGAGGCGGGCTTCCAGACGACGGTGTTGCCCATGAGCGCCGCCGAGGTAGGAAGGTTGCCGGCGATCGAGGTGAAGTTGAACGGCGTGACGGCGAAGACGAAGCCTTCGAGCGGCCGGTACTCGAGCCGGTTCCAGACGCCGGGCGAGGAGATCGGCTGCTCCTCGTAGATGCGGGTCATGTACTGGACGTTGAAGCGCCAGAAGTCGATGAGCTCGCAGGCCGCGTCGATCTCGGCCTGGTGTGCGGTCTTCGACTGGCCGAGCATCGTCGCTGCGTTGAGCGTCTGCCGCCACGGGCCGGCGAGGAGCTCGGCCGCGCGGAGAAAGACGGCGGCGCGGTCCTCCCATGGCGTGCGCGACCAGTCCTCCCACGCGTCGGCGGCGGCGGCGATCGCGCGGTCGACTTCGGCGGCGCCGCCCTTGTTGACGTCGGCGAGGACGTGGCTGCGGTGGTGCGGCATGACGGCTTCGAACGTGTCACCGGTCTGGACGTCCTCGCCGCCGATCACGAGCGGAATCTCCAGGCGCTCGCTCGAGAGCTCGTCGAGGCGGCGCCGGAGCTCCTCGCGCTCGGAGCTGCCCGGCTCGTAGCCGAGCACCGGCTCGTTGTGGGGCTCCGGGACGCGGAAGATGCCGTGGGCGCTCATGTGGACGATTCTAGGATTGAGAGTCGTGGTCGTGACGCAGGTCGCCTACGAGGCCGAAGGTTGGGGAGTGGGAGAGCTCGTCGTCTCGGACGATCGCGTCGTCTGGCACGACCTGCCGTGGCCGCGTGCCACGGGCAACTCCCAGGACCCATCCCAAACCCCCACCCACCCGGGGCTAGGGCCTGTCGTATCACGCCGAGCGTCACGCGGAGGTCGAGCGTTCGTGACGGAAGTCGTGCAGCTCCTGCAGGCGTATTTCGCGGGTGAGCGTGTGCCGCTCGACGACGTGCCGGTCGACCTCGAGTACGAGACCCCCTTCCTCTCTCGCTGCGCGGTGGCGCTCCGCACGATCCCGCGCGGCGAGGTCGTGACCTACGGCGAGCTCGCCGCACTCGCCGGCGCACCGGGGGCGGCGCGCGCGGCCGGGAGCTTCTGCGCGCGCAGCCGCCTCTCCATCTTCGTCCCGTGCCACCGGGTCGTCTCCGCCGGCGGCCTCGGCCCGTACGGCTCGTACGGCACCGGCTACAAGCGACGCCTGCTCGCACTCGAAGGCTACGAGCTCGATGCCGACGCTCTCTGACGACCTGCGGGAGGAGCTGGCCGGAATCGCGCCCGCGAAAGAGGCCGACCGGCTCGCCGAGCTCTCGGGACTCTTCCACGTAGCCGGTCGCGCGCACCTCCGGGGCCGCGGCAGCGTCGACGTCCACCTCGACGTGTCGACATCGACCGTCGCGCGCCGCGCCTTCGCCCTGCTGCGGGAGTCCGGCGTTCGGTCCGAGATCCGCACTTATCCGCGCCGCGCCTTCGACCAGGCCACGCGCTACCAGCTCCACGTCGAGGGCTCGCAGGATGCCTACGCGACGCTCCACCGGGCCGGCGTGCTCGACCGCTCTCACCGGCCGCTCGGCCGCCCACCCGACCGGGTCGTCGCCCGGCGCTCGAGCGCCGCCGCCTATCTGCGCGGCGCGCTGCTCGGCTCCGGCACGCTCAGCGGGCCGAGAGGACCGCACCTCGAGATCCGAACGGCGGAATCCGACGGAGCACGCTTCCTCGCCGCGGTCGCGGCACGCCTCGGCGCCGAGCTCCACGTCCAGGAGAGGAGCTCGCATGCGACCGCCTACGCCAAGGGGACGGAGGCGATCGCGGACGTGCTCGTCGCCGCGGGCGCCGTCGACCTCGTCCTGGCGCTCGAAGAGCAGGCGGTCCTCGCGGCGACCCGGGCCGACGCAAATCGCCTCGCCAACGCCGACCACGCGAACCTCGTGCGCACGGGCCGGGCGGCGCACGCCCAGCTCGAGGCCCTTCACCGCCTCGACGTCGACGCGCTCCCCGACGATCTGCTCGAGATCGCACTCCTTCGCCTGCGTCATCCGACGGCGTCGATCGCGGAGCTCGCACGCCGCTGCAAGCCCGCCATCTCCAAGGCGGCCGCGTATCGCCGACTCCGTCGTTTGCAGGAACTTTCCCGCTTCTAAACTACGTCGGTATCCGTTGCAGGTCGCCTAGCGCGGCAACAACCTGCGAGGCATACTCGTCTCGGCGGGTTCCTGCTCGTCCGGCGGCGGATTCAGACCCCGTCTGCCGTCAGGTCTCGAGCGGGTGAGGG
>DATBAH010000110.1:0-24757 GCA_036271615.1 Gaiellaceae bacterium | reverse complement strand
GCGAGCCGTGCCGCGGATCGTGGTCGACGGCGAGCCGCGGTGGGACGGTGCGGTGCCGGAGCCGGAGTTCCTCCGGCGGATTCTGTCTGAGGCCTAGCCGGTCAGCTTCAGGCCGAGCCAGAGTGCCGCGACGCCGCCGAGTGTTCCGAAGACGAGCGAGGCGAAGCCGAGCGCGCTCCCGCCCCAGACCGCGGGCAGAAGCCCGCCCACGGTCATGCCGACGCCGACGAAGAGCCAGATGACCCGTTTGTCCATGGCAGAGCTATCGGCTCAGGCTCTCCGGGGCTGGACCGTCACAGGCGGAGGTGGAAGGCACGCCGCGACCCGCGCACGGGCGGCCGTAGCTCGATCCGCGCCACGACGGCCCCTCGGACGCTCCCGCGGTACGGGAACACGACGACGCCGACGCTGTGCGGCAGCAGCTCATCGCTCCGCGGCCGCAGTGTGGCGAACCGCCGGCCGTCGCGGAGGAGCGAGAGTCGAAGCCCGTCGCGGCCGAGCCGCTCGGTCACGTTGCCGCGGTTGACGAGGCGCAGCTCGAGGAAACGCCGTGCGCCGATCCGCCGCACGGCGAGGGCTCGGGCGTCGAGGCGCCTCACGACCCGGCCCCGGACGCGAAGGTTCACGATCACGCCCACCCGCAGCCGCACGCGGACGTGCTTCACGCCCAGCGGCCGCGTCGTGAGGAGCACGAGCGCCGGATGGTCTCCCGGGGCTGCGCGTTGCCGAGGAGCGGCTCGGACGTGGAGGACGGCCTTCGCGCCCGCGCGGAGCCTGATCCGCTGGGGCCGCAGCCGGAGCCACGAGGCAGCCCCTCCGCCGGAACGCACCCGCGGCTTTCCGTGCAGCGAACGCGCGAATCCGGCGCGCGAGACGTCGACGAGCAGCGCCCGCCGCCCGGGGTTCCGCACCGTGATCGAGGCGCTGGACGCGCCACGAAGCGTCACGCGCAGAGGGCTCGCGCTGAGCCCGATGCCGCGGCCGGCCGCGGCACCCGGGATGGATGCCGCAGCCGCTCCGAGTACGAGCGCCAAGAGCGCGCGTCTCACTTGCCGATCACCGTGAACGTCAGCGTCGCGGTGTAGTGGCCGGCCGGGACGACGGGCAGCGGAGAGACGAACCCGACGCTCGTCGCCCAGATGTCGCCTCCGTCGACACTCGGGCCGCTCGTACCCGCCAGCGACAGGTCGGCCGCCGGCGCGATCGGCACGCCTGCCAGGCCGCCGCCGCCGATTCCGATGCCGAGCGGCAGATCCTGCGGCGAGAAGGCAGTCCGGTGAACGCTCAGCGTGTACCCGCTCGGGTCGTTGCTCGTCACCGTGACGTGCTCGGGCAGAGGGGTCGGAGTCGTCCCCGGCACAGCCGCCGGGAAGCTCAGCGTCGGATGGTCGAGCGCTATCGAGAGCACCGGTTGGACGTCTACGTCCACGCCGGCCGACCCGCTGGCTCCGTTCGGTGGCGGCGTCACCGAGCAGGGGCTCGCCGCCGCCGAGGAGTTGATGGGGTCGGGCACCGCGGTCGCGAAGTCGGCGGCGTTGTCGTCCGTGTCCGTACAGCCGCCGGCGGCACGCGCGAGTGCGTTCGTCGCGCTGCCCGCGGGCGCCGCACCGCTTCCTTCGAAGTCGGCGGCGCTGCCGTAGCCGATGAGATCTTCGACGCCGGAGACGGCCGAGCAGCTTCCCGGCGACGCACCGCACGAGAGGGCGGTCGCGCCGTCGACGAGCGCCACCTTGCCACCGGTGACGGCGAGGTTCGAGGTGCCGGTGGCGTCGGGCGCAGGCAGAGCTGCGCCGTTCGTGCCGCCGGAGGCGAGCTGGACGAGATACCGCCCGCCGGCCGGGATCGAGCCGCCGAGCGCGGTCGACTGCCACGACGTACTGGCGGCGGAGGCGTACTGGAGCGTCCAGCCGTCCACGGCGACCGCGCCCGTGCCGCGGTTGAAGAGCTCGACGTAGTCGTTGACGAACGCGGCGCCGCTGTTGCCCCCGGCGGCGTAGACCTCGGCGACGACGAGGCTGCCCGAGCCGCTGCCTCGCGCCGACGCGGCGGCGAGCGGTAGGGCGAGAGCCGAGAGCAGGGCGAGCAGGTAGATGCGCTTCATGGAGCCTCCGATCAGGGATGAGATGACGGCCCCTTGCTACCGCTCGCCACGCGCGGCCGACAGTGTCCTTTGCGAACTCGGCACGAAACCGGCGCACATCAGCGCGCGACAGGGCCCGTGCACGGACGGCTAGATTCAGCTCGATGGACGCGCTCGAGCGGGCGGGGCAGGTCGCGGCTTCCTGGGATGACCGGCTGCGCGCCGACCTGCCGGACGACCTCGACGTCTTCGACGCCCATACGCACCTCGGCACGGACATCGACGGGATGGTCGGGCGCTACGAGGAGCTCACCGGAGCGATGGACCGTTACGGCATCTCGCGGGCCTTCATGTTCTGCCTCGACGAGCCCGACCGGCACCCGGGGTTCAGCGCCGGCAACGACCGAACGCTCGAGTTCGCCGCCCGCTCGGACGGCCGGCTCATCCCGTTCGTGAGGCTCGCGCTCGACGAGGGGCCGATCGAGGAAGCGCGCCGCTGCCTCGACCTCGGCGCCCGCGGAATCAAGCTCCATCCGCGCGCGCAGAAGTTTCTCCTCAACGACGAACGTCTCGCGCCCGTCTTCGCGCTTGCCGCCGAGCGCGGCGTTCCGATCCTCATCCACGCCGGCCGCGGTCTACCGCCGATCGCGGAGGGGCTCGAGCGCCTCGTCGACGCCCACCCCGGCGCACAGCTCATCCTCGCCCATGCCGGCATCGCCGACCTCGCCAACCTCGCCGATCGCTTCGCGGGGAAGCGCGGGGTGTTCTTCGACACGTCCGTCTGGAGCGCGATCGACCTACTGGGCCTGTTGCGGCTCGTGCCGCCGGAACAAGTGGTCTACGCCTCGGACTATCCGTATGGCGGACAGCCTGGCTCGCTCCTCCTCACCCTGCGAGTGGCGCGTATCTCGGGCTTCGAGAGACGCGAGCTGCGCGATCTGTTCTCGGGCAACGCCACCCGGATCGCGAACGGGGAGGATCCGCTCGAGCCGTCGCACCCGCGAGGAGGCGACGTCCTCGCGCAGCCGCTCGCGCACGCTCGTATCCACCAGTACGTCTCGATGGCGATGCCGCTCCTCTTCGTCCGCCAGCCGGACGCCTTCGGAGCGCTCGGGCTCGCGCTCAACGCGACGGAGGAACCCAACGGATTGCACCGGGACGAGCTCGCGCAGATCCGCGAGCTGCTGGAAGCGGCGCGCGACCTGTGGCGCACGCTGCCCGAGGCCGAGGACGACAGCGAGCGCCGCCTGATTGCGCGCACCTCCGTCCGCTTGCTTCAAATTGCCGACACCGTGGCAGTGACTTCGATATGAGCGAGCTGCGCCTCACCGTGAACGGCGGCGAGCACGTCCTCGACGCACCGGTCGGAACGAGCCTCGCACACGTGCTGCGCGAGGAGCTCGGGCTGACGGGGACCAAGGTCGCGTGCAACGAGGGCCATTGCGGCGCCTGCACCGTTCAGGTCGACGGTGTGCCGCGGCTCTCGTGCATCACGCTCGCGCACACGGTCGAGGGCGAGGTGACGACGATCGAAGGGCTGCGCGACCACCCGCTCGTCGAGGCGTTCGTCCGGGCCGACGCCGTCCAGTGCGGCTACTGCACGCCGGGCCAGGTCGTCTCGGCGGCCGCCCTCGTCGCGGCGAACCCGGAGCCGACCCGCGAGGAGATCAGGCATGCGATGGCCGGAAACATCTGCCGCTGCGGCACCTATCCCAAGATCGAGGAGGCGATTCTCAGTTGGCAAGGCTGATCCGCACCGAGAAAGAGGTCGAGGGACGCTTCGAGGAGGTGTGGATCGTCGTCGAGGAGGATCCGCTCGAGCAGTGGCCCGAGGGGCCGCTCACGGTGGTCGGGAGAGACGCGCAGCGCAAGGACGGACACGAGCGCGTGCGCGGCGAGGCGCGGTACACCGCGGACCTCAAGCTCCCGGGGATGCTCCACGCCGCCGTGCTCCGCTCGCCGCACGCGCACGCGAAGGTCCGGCGGATCGATCTCGAGCCGGCGCTGGCGCTGCCCGGTGTGCGGGCGGCCATCGGGCCGGGCGAGGCGCATGGACTCGAGGAGGAAGCGGGCTTCGCTGGCGCCGCTGTCGCCGCCGTCGCGGCCGACACCTTCGCCCAGGCGCGCGCCGCCGCGGACGCGATCGAGATCGAGTGGGAGGAGCTCGAGGTCGTGCTCGATCCCGACGATGCCGTCCGGAGGGAGATCTTCACCGCCGAGCCGCGGCGCTACGAGCGCGGCGACGTCGAGAAGGCGTTCGCCGGTGCGGACGTCGTCGTCGAGGCGACGTATCGCACGCAGACCGTCCTCCACAACTCGCTCGAGACGCACCAGGCAATGTGCGAGTGGCAGGGCGACACGCTCCACGTCTACATCTCGACGCAGTTCATCTGGGGTATCCGCCAGTCGGTCGCCGACACGCTGGGCCTGCCCGAAGACAAGGTGCGCGTGGTGTGCGAGTTCATGGGCGGCGGTTTCGGCTCGAAGAACAGCCCGGACGAGTACACGTACGCCGCCGCGGAGCTCGCGAAGCGGACGGGGCGGCCGGTGCGCTGCGCGCTCACCCGCCGCGAGGAGAACACCTCCGCCGGCAACCGCAACGCGACGATCCAGCGACTCCGCGCCGGCGCGCGCAGCGACGGGACGATCGTCGCCCTGGAGGGCGAGTTCACGAACTCGGTGGGCTGGTCCGGCTGGAACGCGTCGACCGAAGGGCCGATGCGGATGCTCTACGACTGCGAAAACGTCCAAACGGTCACGTACGGCGCGCAGCTCAACACGCCACCGATGAAGGCGTTCCGGGCACCCGGGTTCGTCGAGGGGACGTTCGGCCTCGAGTGCCTGATCGACGAGCTCGCCGCCAAGCTCGACGTCGATCCGCTCGACCTACGCCGCCGCAACTACGCGGGCTCGAACGACGGGACGCCGTTCTCCTCCAAGAACCTCGAGGAGTGCTATCGCCGCGCCGAGCCGCACTGGGAGCGGCGCCACGAGGTGCATGCTCGCTCGGACGCGGTCTGGAAGCGCGGCGTCGGGATGGCGAGCCAGATCTGGTACGGCGGCGGCGGCCCTCCCTCCTATGCGTGGGTGCGCCTCGGCTCCGACGGGCGCGCGACCGTGATCACGGCGATGCAGGACATCGGCACCGGGACGCGCACGGCGATGGCGCAGATCGCGGCCGAGGAGCTCGGCATCCCGCTCGAGCACGTCGACGTCGCGCTCGGCGACTCGGCCCGTGGGCCGTACGCCTCGATCTCGGCCGGTTCCTCGACGGTGCCCTCGATGGGACCGGCGGTGCGCGCGGCTGCGGCCGACGCGCGCGAGCAGGTCGAGGACATCGCCGAGCAGCGCGAAATGCCTGCGGGTACTCCACTCGAGGAGATCGTCGCGGTGCTGGAGGAGTCGCAGATCCTCGGCAAGGGCGCGCGCGGACCGAACCCGACCGGGATGAGCGTCCTCACGTTCGGCGTTCACGTCGTCGAGGTCGCGGTCGACGTCGAGACCGGCGAGGTGCAGGTCGAGCGCGTCGCAGCGATCCACGACGTCGGCCGCATCGTCAATCCGCTCGGTGCCTCGAGCCAGGTCGAGGGCGGGATCATCCAGGGGATCGGACACACGCTCTCGGAGGAGCGGCTCCTCGACCCCGGGACGGGCGCGATCCTCACCACCTCGCTCGACGCCTACCGGATGCCCACCATCGCGGACGTGCCGGAGATCGTCTGCGAGTTCGTCGACCGCCCCGACGAGCACCTGACGAATCTCGGCTCGAAGGGCCTCGGCGAGCCGCCGATCGTGCCGATCGCAGCGGCGATCGCGAACGCGGTGCGCGACGCGACCGGCGCCGACGTGCACGAGCTGCCGATCTCCCGCGAAGAGATGCTGCGTGCACTGCGCGAGGCCGACGCTCGGGCGCGCGAGAAGGAGAAGCGTGGAGCTCCTGCGGCCGTCTAGCGTCGCCGAGCTGGACGGCGGTGTCTTCGTCCACGGCGGGACCGAGGTCGTCCCGCTGCTCCGGGAAGGCCTGCTGGATGCGGAGCGGCTTGTCGACGTGCGCGGCGTCGTGCCACGCGGAGTGCGTGACGGCGTAATCGGCGCGGGCACGACGCTGGCCGAGCTCGAGGTCGAGCCGGCGATCCCGGAGGCCCTGCGCGAGGCGTGCCGGCTCGCCGCGTCGCCGCAGCTCCGGAACATGGGCTCGCTCGGCGGGAACCTCCTCCAGTCGACCCGCTGCTGGTACTGGCGGCTCGGCTACCCGTGCCGGCTGCACGGCGGCAACTCCTGCCATGCGCGCGACGGCGAGCATCGCGAGCACGCCGTCTTCGCGAACGATTTCTGCGCCTCGGCGCACCCGTCCGACGTGGCGGCTGCGCTGGTCGCGCTCGGAGCCCGGCTGCGAACGAGCCGGCGGGAGCTCGCGATCGAGGAGCTCTACCGGCTGCCGGACGAGGGAGACCGTCGGACGACGAACCTCGAGGACGGCGAACTGCTCCTCGAAGTCGAGCTGCAGACTGTGGACTCGAGCGCGTACGTCAAGGCGATGGACCGCAAGCGCTGGTCGTTCCCGCAGGTCGGCGCCGCGGCGGCGCGGGTCGGCGGAGAGACGCGAATCGCACTCGCGGGCGTCGCCCCGATCCCGTGGCGGATCAAGAGCATCGATGAGCTCGATGCCGCAACCCCGCTGCCGCGAACGGAGTGGAAAGTACCGCTGGCGCGGGCCCTCGTGCGCCGCGCCGTGGCCGCACTCGACTAGGACGTCTCCTTTCCGGACCTGTCCCGGTAACTGATACCGAGACACGGCTCAGGTGGCCAAGCCGCCGCCAGACTCTCGGCTCCGTTGAGCCGAGATCGTCCTCTCCGGACCTGTCCCGGTAACTGATACCGAGACACGGCTCAGATGGCCAAGCCGCCGCCAGTCTCTCGGCTCCGTTGAGCCAAGATCGTCCTCTCGGGACATGTCTTGGTATCTGATACCGAGACATGTCCATTTACGCCGTTTTGCTCGCGGCCGGGGCGTCTTCTCGCTACGGAACGGAGCCGCCGAAGCAGGTCGCGCTGTTGCCGAGCGTGCTCGCCGCGCTGCGGGAGAGCTCCGTCGACGAGATCGTCGTGGTGAGCGGCGCCCATGCTCTGCCGGTGGAGAGCATCCACTGCGCCGACTGGGAGCGCGGGCCGGGCGCCTCGCTTCGCTGTGGCCTCGCGGCCCTTCCCCCGGAGGCCGAGGCCGCTGTCGTCGTACTCGCGGACGGCCCCGATCTCGACCCGCGCGCCGTCGATCGCGTGATCGACGACTGGCGCACGAACGGCGGCGAAGCTGTGGCCGCGAGCTATGGCGGCGTCCGCCTCCATCCGGTGCTGCTCGCCAGACCGATCTGGGACGCGGTGCCCGACGAGGGCGCCAAGTCGCTGCCCGCAAGGCTCGTCCCCTGCGACGACCTGCGCCCGCCCGGCGACGTCGACGTCGCTACTCGAGCGGGATTCTGAGGGCGGCCAGCTTCTGCCGGAGCTCGGCCGGCATCGGCTCGTTCGCCGCCGCGCGTACGAAGATGCGCATGCTCTCTTCGAACTTGTAGCGCCTGCGGCAGGACTCGCACTTGTCGAGATGCGCCTCCGCCTGAACCAGCTCCTCGTCGGTGAGGACATGGTCCATGTACGGCTGCATCATCTCCTCGCAGTGCGCGCAGGGGTCGGTCATTTTCCGCTCCGGCGCCGTACATGCCGGCGCCTCCGCTCTCTGCTGAGCTCGGTCGAGCCTACGCTCATGTCGCCTCCTCCAAGGCTGACTCGGCGAGCTCCCGCTTCAGGATGCGACGGCCCCGGTGGAGCCTCGACATCACCGTTCCGACCGGGATGTCGAGGATCTGAGCCGTGTCCGCGTAGCTGAAGTCGCCGAGGTCGACGAGTACGAGTACGTCGCGGAAGTCGTGCGGCACCACCGAGAGGGCCGTCACGATGTCGTCCTGCGACAAACGCTCCACGACCCGGTCCTCGTCGGAGTCGCCGTCCCCGCTCTCCGCGAGCCGGTCGTAGAGGAAATAGTCGTTCGCCTCGAGCGGCTGCATCTGTGGCGCGCGCTGCTGCCGCCGTCCGCGGTCGATGTTGAGGTTGGTCAGGATCCGCAAGAGCCAGGCACGCATGTTGGTGCCGGGCGTGAACGAGCGCCAGCTGCGGAACGCCCGCGCGTACGTCTCCTGCATGAGCTCATCCGCGTCCTCGCGCGACGACGCGAGGTGGCGGGCAACGCGGTAGACCTGGTCGGAGAGGGCAAGCGCGTCCTCCTCGAACCGGACGCGGTCGCGCGCCTCGGTCGCGAGCCGCTGCGCCTCTTCCGGCTCTGCGTCCACGCGGGCAACCGTACCACTGAGGGCCATTCCTTTCGGAACGGCCGCGAGGACGCTCGTATTCCTGGCTAGACGGCTGCGAGCTCGGGGAAACCGGCCTTCGCAAGCCGCTCCACGATCGCCTCGCGTCTCGTCTGCTCGTCGTCCCAGGCCAGCGTGACCTGTCCCATCAGGTTCGCATTCGCGGACTCGAGACCCTCGTGACCCTCGAGCGCGTGCGCGAGCCGCATCACGCACCGCTCGCAGCGGACGCCGCCGACCTGGATCGTCTCGGCCTGGGTCGCCATCACGGTCAGCCTAGCGTCAGCGCGGCGATCTCTCGCACCGCTGCCTCCGGGCCGAGCTCGAGCTGGCGCTCTGCCTCCGGCCCGCTGCCGTCACGCCCGGCGGCGTCGCGGAGAACGGCGTACTCCTCGCGGTCGAACGGCGGGCCGTCCGCGTCCGCCGCTTCGCGGACGAGGCGCTGCACCTCGGCGGCGAGCTCGGCTGTCCGCCGCAAAGAGGTGGGCTGATCGAGCACCCGCACCTCGAGCGTCCCGTACTCGGGCCGCGGCCAGGCGTCCCAGTGGCGGCGCGTGCTGTCCTCGCGCGTCGCGGCCTTCCAGTCGTCCCAGGTCCGAAGCACCGGCGGCGTTCCACCCGTCGGCATCTCGAGCAGGATCTGCGAGCGGATCGAGCGCCAACCGCTCTCCGCCCCTTCCCAGAACGGCGAGTTCACGGAGGCGGCGAGGAGGCTGGGCAGCCGCGGCACGACGCCCTCGAAGGCCCGCAGGCACGTCTCGGGATCGGGGACCGCCACGTGGACGTGGAGCCCGCAAATCTGCTGTCGGTACAGAGCCGTCCCGAGCTCCGCCTTCAGCCGCCGGTAGCGGTCGACCGGCACGATCGGCACCCGTCCGCGTGCGGTCGGATGCGAGCCCGTCGCCAGCAGCGCAAGGCCGTTTGCGGCCGCCCGCTCTGCAACCTCCGACCGCAGCGTGCGCAGCTCCGTCTCGGCCTCTTCCGGGGTCTCGACGACCGTCGTCGTGATCTCGACGAACGACTCGAACAGCTCGGGCTTGATCCGCTCGGTCGCCTTGCCGAACACGCGCGAGAATCCGTCCCGCGCGGGCTCGAGTGTCTCGGCGTCGACGAGCATCAGCTCCTCCTCGACCCCGAGCGACCACGGCGGCGCCGCTCCGAAGCGGCTCAGGTCCATGGTCTCCTACTTGCCGCGGACGCCGTGCACGGGGCGGCCTGCCGCCTCCCACGCGTAGTACGAGGCGCTTGGCCCGAAGTCGACCTCGTAGGAGACGATCCGCGGGTTGCGGCCGACCTCCTTCGCCCGCTGCGCGTGGCGGAGGAGGTTCGGGTCGTCCTGCGCCTCCCAGACGAGCACGAGATGCGCGGCGGTCATGAACTCCGCGACGAAGAGGCAGCCGGGCGCGGGACACGGGAACGGGGCGGTGCTGACGCAGAACCAGCCGACGTGTTCGTGGCCGTTCTCGGTCCAGAGCTCGTCGGCCTCCTCGGGAATGGCCTGATCGGCAAGCCGTCCGATGCCGGCGTGGATCTCCCCGCGCTCCACCGCGCAAAGGTAGCGCCAGGGTCCCGCCCGTCGCTACTCGTTGGGTTCCGAATGCTTGACTCGGGAAGAATCCGCCGTGGTGGGACTCTCGAAGCTCCTCGACTCCTGGCCCGCGCTGCGGCAGCTGCGCGAGGGAGATCCGCTCGGACTCGGGAAGGCGGTGCAGTCGCCGCGCTCGCGGAGCCTCGTGCCGCGCATCGACGAGGCCGAGCGTGTCGTTCCGTCGGTCTGTCCCTACTGCGCGGTCGGCTGCGGGCAGCTCGTCTACGTCCAGGACGGCGACGTCACTCACATCGAGGGCGACCCGGCGAGCCCGATCTCCCGCGGCCGCCTCTGCCCCAAGGGGCAGGCCTCGAAGAGCTACGTCCAGAGCCCACTGCGCGAGTACAGGGTCAAGTACCGGCGCCCGTACGCCACCGAGTGGGAGGACCTCCCGCTCGACGACGCGATGGAGATGATCGCCGAGCGGATCGTCACGACGCGCGCCGAGACCTGGCGGAAGCGCACGCGCGGCGGCGCGCCGGCCAACCGGACGATGGCCATCGGCAACCTCGGCGGCGCGACCCTGGACAACGAGGAGAACTACCTCATCAAGAAGCTGATGACGGCCCTCGGCGTCGTGCAGGTCGAGAACCAGGCCCGCATATGACACAGCTCCACGGTGCCCGGTCTGGGCACCTCGTTCGGACGAGGCGGAGCGACCACGTTCCAGCAGGACCTCCAGAACGCGGACTGCATCGTGATCATGGGCTCGAACATGGCCGAGAACCACCCGGTCGGGTTCCAGTGGGTGATGGAGGCCAGAGAGCGCGGCGCGAAGGTGATCCACGTCGACCCGCGCTTCACCCGCACGAGCGCGATGGCGACGAAGCACGTGGGCATCCGCGCCGGTAGCGACATCGCCTTCCTCGGCGGCATCGTCCACCACATCCTCGAGCACGACCTCTACTTCCGCGAGTACGTCCAGCACTACACGAACGCGCCGGTGATCATCGACGAGCGCTTCGTCGACACCGAAGACGCCGACGGGCTCTTCTCCGGCTGGGATCCCGAGGCCGGCCGCTACGACATCGAGTCGTGGCGCTACGAGGGGATGGAGGTCCACGGCGCCGCCGGGCAGCGCGGCGAGGGATTCGAGCCGAGGGGCGAGCAGTCGGGGCACGGCGCCGCCGGCGGCGGGCTGCGGCACGGCGAGCCGCCCGCCGAGGATCCGGAGCTGGAGCATCCGCGCTGCGTCTTCCAGATCCTGAAGCGCCACTACCGGCGCTACACGCCCGAGCTCGTGGCCGACACGTGCGGCTGCTCGGTGGAGGACTTCCTCGAGGTGTGCGAGACGCTCGCCGCCAACTCCGGCCGGGAGCGAACGAGCGCCTTCTGTTACGCGGTCGGGTGGACGCAGCACACGACCGGCGTCCAGACAATTCGCACGGCGGCGATCGTCCAGCAGCTGCTCGGCAACATCGGACGGCCCGGCGGCGGGATCATGGCGCTCCGCGGCCACGCCTCGATCCAGGGCTCGACCGACATCCCGACGCTCTACAACATCCTGCCCGGCTACCTGCCGATGCCGCACACGCTGAGCTACCCCAGGCTCGAGAGCTACATCGCAGCGAACACGGCGCCTACTGGCTGGTGGGGGAAGTTCGAGTCGTACTGGGTCAGCCTGATGAAGGCGTACTTCGGCGAGCACGCGACGGCCGAGAACGACTGGCTGTTCGACGAGCTGCCGCGGATCGACAGCGACAACTCCGCCTACTTCACCGTCCGGCAGATGCTCGAGGGCAACGTCAGGGGCTACATCATCGCCGGCGAGAACCCGGCGGTCGGCCACGCGAACGGCAAGGCGCACCGGCTCGGGCTCGCGAAGCTCGAGTGGCTCGTCGTGCGCGACCTGGTCGAGATCGAGACAGCCGCGTTCTGGTACGACGGCCCCGAGGTCGAGTCGGGAGAGCTGAAGACGGAGGAGATCGCGACCGAAGTCTTCTTCCTACCCGCCGCGGCGCACACCGAGAAGGACGGCTCGTTCACGAACACGCAGCGGCTGCTGCAGTGGCACTCGCAGGCGGTCGAGCCGAAGGAGGACTGCCGCTCTGAGCTCTGGTTCTACTTCCATCTCGGCCGGCTGATCAAGCAGAAGCTCGCGGGCTCGGAGGAGGAGCGGGACACCCTGATCAAGGCGCTGCGCTGGGAGTACCCGACGCGCTCCGCGATCGAGGAGCCGGACGCCGAGGCGGTCCTGCAGGAGATCAGCGGGCGCGAGATCTCCACCGGCAGGTTCCTCTCGGGTTACCCGGAGCTCGAGGACGACGGCTCGACGTCGTGCGGTTGCTGGATCTACTCCGGCTGTTTCGCCGACGGGATCAACCAAACGGCCCGCAGGAAGCCGCACTGGGAGCAGGCGAGCTACGTCGCACCCGAGTGGGCGTGGGCGTGGCCGGCGAACCGACGGCTCATCTACAACCGGGCGTCGGCGGATCCCGACGGGAACCCGTGGTCCGAGCGGAAGCGATACGTCTGGTGGGACGCTGACGAAGGCAAGTGGACGGGCCACGACGTCCCCGACTTCAAGGAGGACAAGGCCCCGGACTACGTGCCCCCGGAGGGCGCGAAGGCCGAGGACGCCATCGCCGGCGACCACCCGTTCGTGATGCAGGCCGACGGGCGCGCGTGGCTCTACGTCGCGCAGGGGCTCGAGGACGGCCCGCTGCCGACGCACTACGAGCCCCAGGAGTCGCCGTTCGCCAACCCGCTCTACCGGCAGCGGGCGAACCCGCGCCGCCAGCAGAACGAAGGCCTCGCCGAGGATCCGTACAACCCGGTCGCCGACGAGCCCGGCGCGGAGGTCTATCCCTACGTCGTCACGACGTACCGCCTGACCGAGCACCACACGGCGGGCGGCATGACGCGCTCGGTTCCGTACCTCGCCGAGCTGCAGCCGGAGATGTTCTGCGAGGTGCATCCCGACCTCGCACGGGAGGCCGGGCTCGAGCACGGCGGCTGGGCGACGATCTACACATCCCGGTCGGCGATCGAGGCCCGTGTCCTCGTCACCGAGCGCATCCGGCCGCTGCAGATGAAGGACGGCCGGACGGTGCACCAGGTCGGCTTGCCGTACCACTGGGGCGGGCGCGGCCTCGTGACCGGCGACTCCGCAAATGACCTCGCGCACATGGCGCTCGACCCGAACGTGCACATCCAGGAGGTCAAGGCGTTCACGTGCGGGATCCGGCCCGGCCGCAGGCCGCGCGGAGCGGAGCTGCCGCGCTTCGTCGCCGAGCTGCGCGAGCAGGCAGGGGAGGCGAAGTGAGCGCGCCGGACGGGCTCGCGAGCTACGGCGACGAGCAGCAGGAACGCGTCGGCTTCTTCACCGACACGTCCGTCTGCATCGGCTGCAAGGCCTGCGAGGTGGCCTGCAAGGACTGGAACGCGATCCCCGAAGACGGCACGACGTGGACGGGCGAGTCGTACGACAACACGTCGGCGCTCGGCGCCAACACCTGGCGTCACGTCGCATTCGTCGAGCAGGCCGAACCGCTGCGCTCAAGGCTGGAAGCTCCGCCGGATGAAGCGCCGGCGCCCGGCCGGGAAGACCGCGGAGCGCCAAGCGCGACCCGCCCGAACGGCGACAGCGGCACGCCGCTCCGCTGGCTGATGGAGTCGGACGTCTGCAAGCACTGCACGCACGCGGCGTGCCTCGACGTCTGCCCGACCGGCGCGCTCTTCCGCACCGAGTTTGGCACCGTCGTCGTCCAGCAGGACGTCTGCAACGGTTGCGGCTACTGCGTCCCGGCGTGTCCGTTCGGCGTCCTCGACCGACGGCACCTTGCGCCGGCGCCGGACTTGCCCGCGTTCGCGAAGGAGGACGGCCGCGTCTGGAAGTGCACGCTTTGCTACGACCGGCTCAAGGGCGGGCACGAGCCGGCGTGTGCGAAGGCGTGCCCCACGCAGTCGATCCAGTTCGGCCCGCTCGACGAGCTGCGAGAGCAGGCCGACGCGCGGCTGGCGAAGCTCGAGACGGAGGGGTGGGAGGGCGCGCAGCTGTACGGCCGCGATCCCGACGACGGGGTCGGGGGCTTCGGCGCCTTCTTCCTCCTGCTCGACGAGCCGGAGGTCTACGGGCTTCCTCCCGACCCGGTCGTGACGACCCGCGATCTGCCCCGGATGTGGACGAACATGGCTGTGGCAGCGGGAGCCCTGCTCGTCGGCGTTGCGGCCGCGTTCAGCGGGAGACGGTCGTGAACGAGAACGGGTTCCGCTCGTACTACGGCCGGCCGATCCTCAAGGAGCCGGTCTGGACGTGGGAGATCCCCACCTACTTCTTCACCGGCGGGCTGGCCGGCGCCTCGGCCGTCTTGAGCTCCGCGGCGAGGGTCGCAGGCAACGAGAAGCTCGCGCGCACTGCCCTCTACGTCGGCGCGGCTGCCGACCTCGTCTCGCCGGCACTGCTCGTCTCCGACCTCGGACGGCCGGAGCGCTTCCACCACATGTTCCGCGTGATCAAGGTCACGTCGCCGATGAACCTCGGCTCGTGGGTACTGCTCGTCAACGGCGGAGCCTCGACGACGGCGGCGTTGCTGGAGCTCGCCGGGAGGCTCAGGCCCGTCCGGATCGCAGCGTCGGTCGTCTCCACCCTGAGCGGTCCGCCGCTCGCGACCTACACGGGCGTCCTGATCGCCGACACGGCTGTCCCCGTCTGGCACGAGGGGCGTCACGAGCTGCCGTGGATCTTCGGCGCGAGCGCGGCCGCGAGCGCCGGCGCGGCAGCCTCGATGTTCGTCGACCCGCGGGAGGCCGGCCCGGCACGGCGGCTCGCCGTCGCAGGCGTCCTTGCCGAAGGCGCTCTGATGGCGGCGATGGAGCGGCGGCTCGGCAAGATCGGCGAGGTCTATCGCCAGGGCGAGGCCGGCAAGCTCTCGCGCGCGGCGAAGGGGCTCGCGACCGCGGGCGCCGCTGTGCTCGCGACGCGCGGGCGGAAGAGCCGCCGCGCGGCCGTCGTCGGCGGAGCGCTCGTCTGCGCGGGCGAGCTCTGCCTCCGCTGGGCCGTGTTCAAGGCCGGTGTGCAGTCGGCGCGCGATCCCAGGTACGTCGTCGAGTCGCAGCGCCGCCGGATCGAGAGGAACGGAACGAAGGCGACGACGGTCAGCGGTCCGCCGCGAAGCCGAGCTCGGCCCCGCCTCTAGCGAATTCCGGTGTCGATCTTGAACGTCACGCGGCGGTAGCGGCCCGTGGCGACCGTGACATGCCCCGGCTCGAGCACGAAACCACGACCGGCGGCCGTGACGGTGTAAGCCTGCGGCCGGAGCGCGATCCGGTACCGGCCACTGCCATCGGTGCGCGTGCGGGCGATCAACTTGCCGTTGCGAGAGAACCTGAGCACAGCGTGCGCGGCGGGACGGCTACACGACATTCCCGGGCGGCACAGGGGAGAGCTCGGAGCGATGAGCACCTTTCCGCGCAGCCCGCTGGGAATGCTGCCTCCTGCAGCGAGCAGGAAGAAGGAGGCGAGAGCCAATACCAGGGCTGAAAGAAGACTCTTCACACGTTCCCTATCGCCGAGGAGGGCGGGACCCAAACGGGTCCCGCCCTCCCGGCAGTCCGGCTAGCTGCAGCCCGGGTAGGGCTTCAGGTTGAAGTTGACCGTAGTCGGCTTCGGGCCTTGCTTGATCATGGCCGTCGTCGTCTGCGGTCTCCACCCGTCGGAAGTCACGATCAGGGTGTAGGTGTCCGCGGGGGCCCAGAAGGAGTAGTTGCCGTTCGTGTCCGTCTGTGCCGCCCACGAGAACCCGTTCTTCATCTTGCCGTCCGCAAAGACGACAGCCGAGAGCGGATTCGTGTTGTTGTTGCAGTCCGTTCCCGTGACCGTGCCCTGGAGCTTGCCCCAGTTCTTCGGCGGCGTCACGTTCATCGTGACGCCGATGGGGCCGACGGTCTGCGGGACGTTGGCGTTGACGAGGAGCTGGGCCGAGTACGTGCCCGGCTGTTGGACGCCGTCCGCCGGCGTCGCCGTCAGCGTGACGGTGACGGTGACGGTGGCGCCGGCCGGGACGTCGAACTCGGTCGGGCTCTCGCTGAGCCACGGCACGTCCGTCGTGCCGCACTGGTCGAGCCCCGGGCCGAGCACCTCCGAATCCGGCGTCGGGCTGAAGCCGCCGGAGGAGCCGCCGACCTTGTAGAAGCCGCATCCGCCGCCGGCCCGGTAGCGCGGGAACTGCGCGTTCGGAATCGCAGCCCAGCTATCGCTCGAGGGCGTGTATGCGTACCCCTGGTTCGTGATGGTGCTGGACCCGGCGGTCACACCACCCGAGACGACCAACATCCCGTTGGCCGCACCGGCGGTGCCACCCCACAGATCGATCGGCAGGTTCGCGATCGGGCTCCACGAGTCGGAGCCCGGGTCGTACACGTTCCCGCTCGAGTAGGTCGTCGACCCGTTGATGCCACCGGCGCAGTACACCTTGCCGTTGACGCCGCCGCACCCCTCCCAGGAGTTCGGTGTCGGGTAGTCCGCGGCACTCGACCAGCTGTCGCTGGACGGGTCGTAGACCTCGACGTGGGCCGACGTCGTGCAGGCCCCGTCGGCACAGCCGCCGATGACGTAGATCTTGCCGTTGGCGACCGCGACTCCCGGAGCAGCCGTCGGGCTCGGATTCGGAGCCACGGTGCTCCAGCTGTCGCTCCCCGGGTCGTAGACCTCGGTCGTGGCGATCGGAACTCCGGAGGAGTCCCAGCCGCCGGTCACGTACAACTTCCCGTTGACCGCGGCCACGCCCGGCTTCTCGCGCGCGTTCGCCATGTTCGCAATCGGCGACCACGCGTCGGCACTCGGGTCGTAGACGTAGCCCTTGTTCGTGATCGAGAGGCTGCCGTCGACGCCGCCGACGGAGTACTCCTTTCCGTTGATGAAGTCGGCGGAGTTGTCCATGATCGCCGTTGGGTAGTTGGCGATCGTCGACCAGCTCGGATCCTTCGGCGGTCCGGCATTCACCGGTGGTGCGTTGTCGTTCTTGTGGTCGCCGAGCCAGCCTGGATCGGCGCCTCCGCCCGAGTCCTCGTCACCGAGCTTGATCCTGGACAGCGGCGCCCCCTGAGCGTGCAGGATCTGGAACGACCCGCCTGCCTCGCTCAGCTTCACGTGCGCCGCCCCAGAGCCGTCGTTGTGGAACGAGAGCGTCTTGGTGGTGGTCGAGCCGAGCACCTGCGTGCTCGTGATCGTGCTCGGCGTGATGACCAGGTGGCCGGCCCCGAGCGCGAAGTCCTGCCGCACGGTGCCGTCCCCGGCCACGTTGACCGTCTTGGTGCTCGATGCGTAGTTGGACGCGCTGGCCGTGAACGGATGCGAACCCGTCAGCGACGAGAACAACCAGTAGAAACCATCGGGGTTGTTCGGGTCGTCGGGGGTCGCGAACGTCTTCGCGTTCTCGGTCGGCTTGTCGTCGCTCTGCACCTTCGCACCGTTGATCGGACCGTTGGTATTGAGGTCGGAGACGTTGCCCTCGACGAGGCCGCCCGGGATCGTGGTGCACGAGCCCTTGATCACCGTGACGTCGTCGACCTGCCACCAGAAGCCCCACGTAGCCGTGAAGTGGAAGCGCAGCTTCACGTTCGCCTGGTTCGCCGCCTGCGGCAACTGGACCGTCTCGAGGTCCGGGCCACGCACGCTGTCATTCGTGTGCTCCCACACGTTCGTCCACGTCGTCCCACCGTCGGTCGACACGTCGACGTCCCCGATCTGGCCCGAGAAGCCGAAGTAGTCGTTCCGGAACGTGAGCGACGGCGAGGGCGAACCGGACAGGTCGACTGTCGGCGTGACCAGCGACGTGTTCTGCGTGTCACCCGGCCCGTAGAAGTCCGAGTTGATGTCCGCGAAGTTGCCCGTTCCGCCCGTGTTGTTGGGCTGGCCCTCCGGGTCGTTGAGCTGCCAGGCGTGACCCTCGCCGGCGTTGTCGACCACGTTCCAGCCCGACGGCGGGAAGCTTCCCCCGTCGAAGTTCTCCTGGAGCGCGGTGTCCAGCGAGTAGCCGGGCGCCGTGCAGTCCGGCGTCACCGAGAGCTGCACGTCGTGCGTCACGCCCGTGCCGCCGACGACGATCGTGTCCTGGGCCGGCTTGTAACCCGGCACCTGCGAGGTGAACGAGACGTCGTAGCTGGCGTTGGCAGGCAGCTGGATGCTGTAGTGGCCGGTGATCGGGTCCGTGAAGAACGGGCCGTTCGGATCGCCGGCGACCTCGATTCGGGCATAGAGCGGCCAACCGTGCCCCGAGCCGTCGGTGACGTTGCCACTCACAGTCACGGAGGGCGACGGCTGTAGCGCCACGTTCACCGTCGTCGTGTTGCCGTTCGTGATCTGGACGTTGTTCTCGGTGTGCGTGGCGTAGCCGAACGCCGAGTAGGTCGGGTTGTACGTCCCGACCGGCAGCGTGATCGAGTAGTGGCCGTTGGCGTCGGTGGTGGTGCTGCCGAAGCTCGTGGTCACGGTCGCGCCGTCGATCGGATTGCTGTTGCCGGCATCCGTCACCGTGCCCGCGAGAGTGCCGCTCGGACCTGCCGTGCAGTTCGGGAACTTGAAGTCCCCGATCCGCGTCTTCCAGTTGAACGAGCTGGTCGTCGCGTAGTACTCGTTCGTGTACCAGAAGGTGCAGTCATCGGTCGGATCGACCGTGATGTCCGAGTAGTCGCCCCAGCGGCTGTTCGTGTCGGTCTGGCTGCCGGTGCCGGCGAACAGCGTGGTCTCACCCTGGGCGAGCGTGTTCGGCGGGTCACCCGCCAGCCGGCCCGCATAGCGGATCTGCGGGTTGATGCTGGAGGACGACGCGCTGTAGCCGAGCGCAATGTCGCCCTGCGCGTCCATGGCCGCGCTACCCATCCAGCGCGAGGTGTTGTCGGGCTGGTAGGTGCTCTGCTGGACGAAGCCGGGCGTACCGGAGGTGGCGTTGTCGATCTGCCACCAGCGGATTCCCGGCACGCCGTTCGAATCCACGGTCATGTTCCCGACGAGCGCCTCGTGGCCATCGGGGAAGCGGCGGTAGCCGTTCCGGAACATGCTCCGGTCCCCGAGCGTGTCGAGCTGGTCGGGAACGCCGGCCTGCGGCACGCAGGCTCCGGCTGAACCTCCGCAGACGACGTTGAAGGGATCGGGCGTGAGCGTCCCGGCCAGGGTGAAGGTCGAGTTGGCCGGGTTCGCGAAGTCGGCGTGGAAGTGCCAGAGCTTCCAGGTCGGGTTCGTCCCGATCTCCGTGAACGGGTTCGGCGCTCCCGCCGGGGGCTGGATCGAGCCCTCGACGTCGGCCGGCATCAGCTGGTCGTCCGAGGGGGTGAGCGTCCCCGTGCTGACGATCGTCGCCGGCTGGCCGTTCAGCATCGCCGAGCGATCGAGCGCGAAGGGCTGCGGCCCGAGGAACGCCGTGCCCGCCGCGTTGAACACGTTCGTGCTCATGTAGTAAGCGTCGGGCCATACGCCGAGCTTCGGGTAGTCGTAGAAGTTGTTGCCGAAGGCGGTGCCGAGGTCGAAGTCGTACCGGTTCCAGGACCCTGTGGCATCCGCCGAGGTAGAGACCGCGACGCATTCGTGGGTCGGCTGCGCCGTGCCCGCGAACTGGCTGGCGACCCAGCGGCCGGCGAGTTGGTCGTAGAGAACGACCGGGTCTCCCTCGCCGTTGTTCTGGCAGACGCCGCCGAAGCCACTCCACAGCGACTCGATGCTGATCGGGCCGAGCACCGAGTTGCCGGTGCTCTTGTTGAAGACCTGCAGCGCGGTGTTCACGATCTGGACGTACTGCGTGGCTCCTACCTCGCCGTTCGTGTCCGGCGGGGCGCAGTTGCAGTTGACTCCCGGGAAATCGGTCCCTTCGAAGTTGAGCAGCGGATCCGGCATCTTCCGCGCCGGCATCTTGCTCTGAACTGCGGTGTCCTTCCGCTTCGTGTTCGTGAGTTGCTTGCCGAGCGGCAGGACCGGAACCACCTTGGGCTTTGCCGACGGTGAGACCGGGATCGGCGTGACGTCACGAAGCTTCGGCGACACGTCGTTCTTGGACGAGTGGCCGACCGTGACCTGCCCGCTCCCGGTGCTGCTGCCGGCTTGATTCCCCGCACGCGCGGCAGCGACTCCCTTGGCTGCCGACGGCGAGGCAGGTGTCTGCTTCGCGGAGCGGCCTGCAGACGATGACGCCATGGCCAGGCCAACTCCGATGGACAGGGCGACGCCGAGCATGGCCACTCCTACGAGCAGCAGTCTCGCCTTCCCAGTCCGTTTGGTCCACAACGGGTCTTTCACGACCCTCACTCTCCTCCCCCCGTGCGGAGCCACTTTCGAGCTCCGCGCATTGGCGTTGGGTGCGTGACCGGATATGGCGCTGCGTCCGTGCAGCGCCCGTCGGTCGGGGCGCGCCGTTACCCGTAGAGACGCTCCCGGCTGACGACTCTCGTCTCTGGCTCCCCCTCCCCTTGTCTGAGCGCATGACTCGCGCCCGTCCTGGTCGATGCGTTACGTCCGCCTGCGGGCGGTTCGCACGAGCGGGGACTGTTAGGCAGCCCGGGGTCGCTTGTAAGTGGGGAGCTACCCCAATCTTTTACGCACCGGGGGCAGCCGAAGCGCGCTCGAGGCGCGCGCCGAGCTCGTGCCTCGACCTCACGCCCAGCTTGCGCATGGCGGCGCTCATGTGGTGCTCGACGGTGCTGCGGGAGACGGACAGCGACAGCGCAATCTCGGAGTTGCTCAACCCTCCGCTCGCCAGTTCCGCGGCCTCACGCTCGCGCGGCGAGAGTTCGCTCCCGTATCCCTTCCGCCCTGCCCGGTGTGGGGCGACGAGCCGATTTCGGCGGAGCGTCGCCCTGGTGCGGCCGGCGTCCCAGCGGGCTCCGAGCTCGCGGTACGCGTCCATCGCTTCGACGAGCAGCCGGCGCCCTCGCTCGCGTCGCGTGGGCAGGAGGCAGCGGCCACGGTACTCCCTCGCCCGCGCCGCCTCGTACGGACGCGGCAGGGCCTGCCAGCGGCGCTCGGCCCCGGCGTAGTGACGGCCCGCACCCTCGACGTCCCCCTCGGCTTCCGCCAGCAGACCGCGACAGACGCGAAGCGCGGCCGCCGCCGCCGGAGCGTCCCGGTCTCCGATCGCTTCGCCGAAGCGGCCGATCACCGCCGCCGCGTTTTCTGGCTCGCCGAGGGAGACGAGCGATTCGACCAGCACCGGCGCCGCTTCCGTGGCCCACGTCCAGGCGCCCTTGCGCTCGATGAGGGCTACGGCTCTGGCGGCCTCGGCCCGCGCCGCTTGCGGCTTCTGCTCGGCCAGCCTGAGCCGAGCGAGCCCGCCACTTACCCAGGGGACCATCGCCACGCCGCAGAGGTCCTCCTCGGCGAGGCGCTCGAGGCCGGCCGCCGCGGCCCGAACCTGGCCGCGGGCCAGCCGTAGAAGCCCCAGGACGGCCTCGAGGTCCGCGTGGTGCGGCCGCCTGTCCTCGCCTTCCTCCAGCAAGGCAAGGGCCCGCTCCTCCAAGCCGTTCCAGTTTCCGAGCGCGAAATCGAGCTGAACCGCCGTCGCCCTGGCGATCGTGTGTTCGCGGAGATACTCCTCACCGGTGGCGAGGGTCTTCTCCACCAGCTCCCGGGCCTGCGGGTAGTAGCCGAGGTGGAGCAGAGCGTCCGCGACGTTTCCGTACGCTCGCGCGGCTTGCCTCATCTCCTCGACGTCGCTACCCGGACCTGGAATCTCGTCGATCGCCTGCCAACCGTTCGGATCGCCACGGAAAAGCAGCGTGCAGGCCCGGTCGCCCGACAGCCTGATTCGCAGCGCCCGGTCCCGAGATCGGCGAGCCTCGCTCACTGCTCGATCGAGCCACCGCAGATGTTCGTCGAAGTTGCCCGCACGGAAGAACGGCTGTGCGAGGAAGGCCATCGCAGTGGCCGCGAGAGCCGGCCGCGAATGGAGGCGATCGAGAGATCGCCTGATCTCCGCATAGCCCTCTGCGTCGTGGCCCGTCTGACAGAGGAAGTGGCCGAGGTGCAGACCGAGCTCCCCGCGAAGAGCGGGAGCCAGCCTGTCGTCGTCGAGGAGCGGACGCACGACGTCTGCCGCGTCCTGCTCCGCGCCGGAATTGAAGGCCTGGATCAGGAACTTCACCGCCAGCTTGCCGCGCCTGACCGGTGGGACCGCAGGCACCCGGAGCGCCTCTCGGAGGAAGCGGCAGGCCGTCGCCTCGTCGTGCAACGACGCGGCCCGATCGGAGACGGCCTCCGCGTAGCGGATCCACTCCTTCGTCCTGCCGGCGGCCCTGTAGTGGTGGACGAGACGGGCCAGCGGTTTCGGCCTCTCTTCCTCCAGGGCGCGGGCGGCGCGCAGGTGCAGCCTTCGGGCCAGGGGCGCAGGCAGATCCTGCTCGACAGCCTGGCGGGCGAGCTCGTGACGGAGGGAGAAGCGAGACCCACCAGCCTCGATGAGCAGGCCCGCCGAGAGCGCTTCCGCAAGGCCCGACGCGGCCCGATCCGAACGGAGACCCGACATTCTGCGGAGCAAGGCCTCGTCAGCCGGCAAGCCGGCCAAGGCGGCTGCTCGCACGAGAGCCTGTGCCGTCGGCCGAAGCGTCCCCAACCGCTCGAGGGTTAAATCGCGCACCGGCTTCGGGACCGCCAGGTCCTCGAGCGATCGGCGAGCGCCGGCGTCCCCGCGGCGGACCCGGTCCTCGCCGGGCCCGTGGAGGCGGAGAACCTCCTCCACGACGAAGGGGAGGCCCGCGCTGCCCTCGAAGAGGTAGTCGGCAAGCTGGTCTGAGATCGCTTCCGTATCGAGAATCACCCCGGCGAGCGCACGCACCTGCTCCCGGTCGAGCGGCCCGAGAGTCAGCTCGAGGCGAGCGATCTCGTCGGGCAAACGGGCCGTGAGCGAATAGAGCGGCGAAGCGGCTTCCAACTCGTCCCGCCGGTAGGTGCAGACGAGCGTCACCTGCTCGGGCAACTCCGGGGAGAGGAACCGCAGGAACTCGGCCGTCTGCTCGTCCGCCCAGTGCAGATCCTCGAGCACCACCACGCTGCGGCCGAGCGCGCCGATGAGCTCGCGTATTGCGCGGAAGAGGCGGTGACGCTCGGCCGCGGGATCCGCGAGCGGCTCGGGTGACTCGGGAAGGAGCGGCGCAAGCTCGGGTAGGAGCGGCCGCAGCACGCCCGTGACCGGACTCAGGCCAGTCCTCGCCGGCTCGGCACTCCTCAGCGCCTCGAGCACCGGGCCAAGCGGGAAGCGTTCGGCAATGGGCTGGCAGACGCCCCGATAGCGGTGCGGCACTTCGAATCCGGGCGCGTCGAGGAACTCCTCGATCAGCCGCGTCTTGCCGACGCCGGCCTCGCCCTCCACGACGATGAGCGCGGGCGGTCCGGATGCCACCCGGGCGAGCGAGTCGAGCTCGTCTTGCCGACCAACGAGGACCGGGGAGGAGAGGCGGTCGCGCAAGCGCGCCCGCGCGAAAGACGCGGGCTCGCTCGGCCCATCGCTCCTCACTTCCTGCCGCAGGTTCTCGAGCTGTACGGCCTTCAGCCGAGTCAACCTGTGAGCGTCTCCCCTCAGATCGCTGCGGTTCAACGCTAGCAAGACGGTCTCGCAGGCGCCTCCCGGGACGCAGGTCCGTCCCGGCAGGTGGACGAATGATCGACGGACCGCCCCGCGGGCAACGGCGCGCGGGTTGCGGCCAAGGTGCTTGAATCGAGGCATGGAGCAGCTACGGGTCGGCGACGAGAGCTACGGGTTTCACAGGCTCGACGGCGCCGCGACCCGGCTCCCGTACACGCTCCGGATCCTGCTCGAGAACGTTCTGCGCAACGGCTCGGAGGACGAGGCGGCTGCGGTCGCCGGCTGGGTCGCCGACGCCGAGCCTTCGCAGGAGATCTCCTTCCACCCCGCCCGCGTCCTGCTGCAGGACTTCACGGGCGTGCCCGCGGTCGTCGATCTCGCCGCGATGCGCGACGCGATGCGCGACCAGGGCGGCGACCCGAACGCGATCAATCCGCTGATCCCGGCGGAGCTCGTGATCGACCACTCGGTCCAGGTGGACGAGTTCGCATCCCGGCTCGCGATCGAGCGGAACGTCGAGCTCGAGTTCGAGCGGAACCATGAGCGCTACGCGTTCCTGCGCTGGGGCCAGGGTGCGTTCGACAACTTCCGCGTCGTGCCGCCGAACACCGGCATCTGTCACCAGGTCAACCTCGAGTACCTCGCGCGTGTCGTCGAGGTGCGCGACGGCGTCGTCTTCCCCGACACGCTCGTGGGCACCGACTCGCACACGACGATGGTCAACGGCCTCGGCGTGCTCGGCTGGGGCGTCGGCGGGATCGAGGCCGAGGCCGCGATGCTCGGCGAGGCGCTCTCGATGCTCGTGCCGCAGGTCGTGGGCTTCCGGCTCACCGGCGCGCTGCGCGAGGGCGCAACGGCGACCGACCTCGTGCTCACGGTGACCCAGATCCTGCGCAAGACGGGCGTGGTCGGGAAGCTCGTCGAGTACTTCGGCCCGGGCGTCGGCTCGCTCGCCCTCGCCGACCGCGCGACGCTCGGGAACATGAGCCCCGAGACCGGCGCGACGTGCGGCTTCTTCCCCGTCGACGACGTGACGCTGGGGTACCTGCGCCTCACCGGCCGGCCGCAGGAGCGAATCGCGCTCGTCGAGGCGTACTGCAAGGAGAACCGGCTCTGGCACGAGCCTGAGGAGCACCCGGAGTACTCGCAGGTCGTCGAGCTCGACCTCGACGACGTCGAGCCCTCGCTCGCCGGGCCTCGCCGGCCGCAGGACCGGGTGCCGCTC
>DATBAH010000109.1:0-3940 GCA_036271615.1 Gaiellaceae bacterium | reverse complement strand
CGACGCGCACACGACGAGGTCGTTCAGTGGAACCGTTGGGCTTCGGCTTTGTAAGTCGTTTCACATCGCATTAGGCTCTACCGATGACGGTTTGCGGCTCCTGCGGACGCGAGAATCGCGAGGGACGGAAGTTCTGCGTCGACTGCGGGCAGTCGCTCGTAGTCGAGCTCACGTGCGCGACGTGCGGCGCTCCGTACGAGCCGGGTGAGCGTTTCTGTGGCGAGTGCGGCACCGCACTCACGACCGCGCCGGCGAAGGCCGCAACCGCACAGCCCGAGAGCGCGGTCGCCGAACGCCGACTCGTCTCCGTCCTCTTCGCCGACCTGGTGGGCTTCACGACCCTCTCCGAATCACGCGATCCCGAGGAGGTGCGGGAGCTTCTCTCGCGCTACTTCGACACGTGCCGGCGTCTCGTCGGCCTCTATGGCGGCGTCGTGGAGAAGTTCATCGGGGACGCCGTGATGGCGGTGTGGGGGACACCCGTCGCGACCGAAGACGACGCAGAGCGAGCGGTCCGCACCGCACTCGACCTAGTGGCGGCGGTGCAGGCGCTCGGCCAGGAGGCCGGCATCGACGGCTTGCGCCTACGTGCCGGCGTTCTCACGGGCGAGGCGGCGGTCAACATCGCCGCCGTCGGCGAGGGGATGGTGGCCGGCGACCTCGTGAACACGGCGTCGCGGGTGCAGTCGGTCGCTGAACCCGGCTCGGTGTTCGCGGGCGAGGCGACGAGGCGAGCGACCGAGGGAGCAGTCGTCTACGAGCCCGCGGGCAGTTTCGAGCTGAAGGGCAAGGAGGGCGAGACGCCACTGTGGCGCGCGTTGCGCGTCGTCTCGGGGCGGCAAGGGTCGCTGAAGTCGGAGGGCCTCGAGGCGCCGTTCGTCGGCCGTGACCGCGAGTTGCGCCAGATCAAGGACCTCTTCCACGTCTGCGCGGAGGAGGAGCGTGCGCAGCTCGTGTCGGTGACCGGCATCGCCGGGATCGGCAAGTCGCGCCTGGCCTGGGAGTTCTACAAGTACTTCGACGGCATCGTGCAGACCATCTACTGGCATCGCGGCCGCTGCCTCGCCTACGGCGAGGGCGTGACCTACTGGGCCCTGGCGGACATGGTGCGGTGGCGCTGCGGGATCGCGGAGGACGAGGAACCGGATGAGGCGCTGCAGAAACTGGAGGCCGCGCTGGAGGAGCACCTGCTCGATCCGGAGGAGCGGCGCTTCGTCGAGCCTCGGCTGGCCCAGCTGCTCGCTCTCGGCGAAGCGCCGCCTCGCGACCGGCAGGACCTGTTCGCCGCGTGGCGCCTCTTCTTCGAACGGCTGGCCGACACGTATCCGACGATCCTCGCCTTCGAGGACATGCAGTGGGCGGACGAGTCGCTGCTCGACTTCGTCGAGTATCTGCTCGAGTGGTCGCGCGACAAGCCGCTGTTCGTGGTCACGCTGGCGCGCCCCGAGTTGCTGGAGAAGCGTCCGACCTGGGGCGCGGGCCATCGCAACTTCACCTCGCTCTACCTGGAGCCGCTCTCCGAGCCCGCGATGCAGGAGCTGCTGGTCGGTCTGGTGCCGGGGCTGCCGCCTCAGCTGCGCAAGCAGATCCTCGAGCGTGCAGAAGGCGTGCCGCTCTACGCGGTCGAGACGGTGCGCATGCTGCTCGACCGCGGCCTGTTGGTCGAGGACGGCTCGGCCTACAAAGTGGTGGGCGAGGTGGCGACGCTCGAGGTTCCGGAGACGCTGCACGCTCTGATCGCGGCGCGTCTCGACGGGCTGTCGCCCGGCGAGCGGCGGTTGCTGGGCGACGCCGCCGTGCTGGGCAAGACGTTCACCCCGGACGCTCTCGCCAGACTCAGCGGCCTGGGTCGAGACGAGCTCGACGGACTGTTGAACGCCATGGTGCGGCGGGAGGTGCTCGGGCTGCAGTCGGATCCACGCTCTCCGGAGCAGGGCCAGTACACGTTCCTCCAGGACCTGCTCCGTCACGTGGCGTACGAGACGTTGCCGAAGCGCGAGCGCCGGGAGAAGCATCTCGCGGCCGCCGACCAACTCGCGGCCACGCTTGGTGAGGACGAGGTCGCCGAAGTCATCGCCTCGCACCTACTCGAGGCGTACCGCCTGGACCCCGAGGCAACGGACGCGGAGGGATTGCGGGCACGCGCACACGCTGCCCTCCTGAGCGCCGGCGACAGAGCCGGCTCGCTCGGTGCCGCGACCGAGGCACGGCGCTATTTCGATCAGGCCGCCGAGCTCGCCCCCACATCGCGGGACCAGGCAGCCGCGCTCGTCCGAGCCGGCGAAATGGCCTTGCGTGCCTCGGCGTTCGACCTGGCCGCGAGCGCGTTCGAGCGCGCGATATCGCTCTACGAAGAGATCGGCGATACGCATGCTGCCGCCCGTGCGTCCGGTTGGCTTGCGTCGGTCGATGCGAACCTCGGGCGCCGAGACGAGGCGATCGACCGGTTGGAGCGGGCATATGCCGTGATTTCCGACGACGACCCGGACGCCGATGTCGCGCTGCTGCTCAACAGACTCGGGCAGTCGTACTGGTTCCGTGGAGACCTCGAGCAGGCAGCAGAGCGCAACGAGCGCGGACTGGACCTCGGGGAGGCGCTGCAGCTCCCCGAAGTCCTCGTCCGGGGCTGGAACACGCGCGGGATGATCGTCGCGCCGCGCCGCCCGCAGGAAGCGCGAGGGCTCTTTCAGCTCGCCTTCGACACGGCCATGGCCAACGAGCTCTACACGCTGGCCAGCAGCATTTCCGGTCAACTGTCCGATTCCGCCTTCAGGCAGGACCTGTACGCAGACTCGATCCACCACCTGGACGGGATGCTCGTGATCTCGCGCAGGATCGGCCACCGGGTCTACGAGTGGTTTGCGCTGAGCGAGATGAGCTACGCACTGACCATGCTCGGTCGTTGGGACGAGGCATTCGCCAGGATGGCCGAGATTCCCGAAGAGCAGATCGGAGTCAGCGTCCAGCTGCTCAGCGTGCTGAGCGGACCGCTCGACATCCACGTCTATCGGGGCGAGCTGGACGAGGCGCGCCGGCTCCTCGCGCGCTGTGCGCAGCTCGAAGTGGCCAGCGACGTGCAGGCGTATGGCTGCTTCCAGGCGGCGACTGCCTCGGTTCGGCTCGCGGAAGGCGATGCCGCAGGTGCGCTGACACTCGGCGAGTTCGCTTTCGACACCCGCGAGACGCTCGGAATCACCGCGCAGGATGCGAAGCACGGGCTCGTCACGGCGGTGGACGCCGCGCTCACCCTCGGGGAACGCGCGAAGGCGGAGGAGTTGCTCGCGATCGTGGAGGAGGAGTCGATCGGTCTCCGCTCGCCCTTGCTCGATGCAACCGCCGAGCGCTTCCGCGCTCGCCTCGCGGGAGACGACCCCGGCGCGGACCGTCACTTCACGGCGGCGGCAGCGCAGCTCCGAGCCCTCGAGCTGCCGTTCCACCTTGCGGTCGTCCAGCTCGAGCACGGCGAGTGGCTGACGGCGCGGGGACGACCCGACGACGCGCAGCCGCTGCTGGCCGACGCACGCGACACGTTCGAGCGGCTACGCGCGGCGCCCTGGCTGGAGCGGATCGACGCCGTCGCGCCCGGCGCAGCGGCCGAAGTTCCGGCCTGAGCGGTGCCCGACGTCGTCAGCCGGCTAGCGCGCGCGAGCATCGGTGAGACGTACAACCAGTACGGCGGGTCGCAGCTGCTTCAAGAACGACTTCGCTCGTACCTCGGTGCTCGTCGCGATGCCCAGGTCGTCCTCGTCGGCGAGGCCGCCGGCTACCGCGGCGCTCGGGTCAGCGGGATTCCCTTCACCTCTGAGCGCCAGCTCACCGGATCCGGCCCCGCCGAGGCGAGCGCGACGATCGTCCACCGCGTGCTCGCCGAGCTCGGTGTCGAGGACGAGGTGCTGCTCTGGAACGTCGTGCCCACGCATCCCGGCAGCGAGACCTCGAA
>DATBAH010000108.1:0-36982 GCA_036271615.1 Gaiellaceae bacterium | reverse complement strand
GGGATCGAGCGAGTAGAGCCGCCCGTCGAACGCCTCCTCGAAGACTCTCCCGTAACCGACGACGGGCGGGAACTCGAGCAGGTGGCGTCCGTGGAACGTCCAGAGACGGCGGAACGGCGGCCGGACTCCGGGCGCAGCGACCGCGCGCAGGCGGGCGTTGCCGGCTCCGTACGTCGGCCACGGCAGTGCCGCGCTCGTAGGCCGCGGCGAGGTCACCGTCTCCGTGGGGGTCGGGACGGGGGCCGTCGTCGAGACGGTCCGCGGCCCGGCGCCCCCGCACGAGGCGAGAGCGCCGGCCGCGGCGACGATCACGACCGCCGCGAGGCTCCTAGGTATTGCTGGTCTCTCCGCTGAGATGGCTCCAGAGGTTGGAGAAGAAGCGTGACAGCGCGGGCCAGTGGGCGCTTGCCTCGAAGTTGATGGCGCCCGCGTCGAAGACGGTGGAGCGACCGCGGGTGTAGATGGTCATCTCCGCAGGCTTGCCGGGGCCGAGCTCGTTCGGGATCTCGGCGAGCACGTGGGTGTGGGGTGGTGACGCGCTGTTCGGCTCGTCGACCTCGATCCCGTAGTTGCCGACCGTGCTGCCGTCGTGCAGGTGCGTCCCCTTGAAGAGCCAGGGCGCGGCCGCGGTGTCGGTGATGTGGTAGGGCCGGTTCGGATAGTTGCCCTCGTCCCAGCCGGCGTACTGCGCGCCGACGAGAGCCGCCTCGGGCCGGCCGAGGTCGCGCCACGGCGTGCGGCCGGTCATCGTGTTCCCCGAGACCTTCACCCTGTAGAAGAAGTTGTTCGCCGAGAGGAACGCGAGGTTGCCGCCCGCGTTCCGGTAGGCCGTGATCAGGTCGAAGGTGTGGGAGGTGACGTACTCCTCGTGGCCGCCGAACACGATGAGGCGGTAGTGACCGAGCTGCCGCGCGTCGGCGATGCGCTCGAGGTCGTCGTCCGAGATGAAGTCCGCCCGGTACCCGCTGCGCCAGTACCAGCGAAGGAAGCCGACGTCGAACCGCTGGAACTGCTCCGGCAGCCCGGCGGGGACCGGCTTTCCGTTCACCCTGGAGCTCGAGAACGGATGGGTCAGGTCGATGACGTGGACCGACGAGTCGAGATACCAGCTGTCGCCGTCGAAGTCGTCGTACGCGTGCCAGGTGTTCGTCGGCTCGACCACGAGCACGGGTGCGGAGCCGAGCCGGCTCGGCCGCAGGACGAAGGGCGCATAGTCGACGTGGCCGCCCCAGCTCAGGCGGGCGACGTAGTCGCCGCTCGGCCAGTTCGACCCGAGGTGGACGTGCACGAGCCAACGTCCGCTGCCCGACGCGCGCTGCACCTGCTGCGGCGTGGTCACAGGCTTGCCGAACGTGTTCTTGTCCCAGCCAGCCGCGGCCGCGGGGCCGGGTGTCCCGGAGGCGCCGGCGCGGAAGATCTGGAGCGTGGCGCGGTTCGTCTGGCCGCCGCGGACGTCGAGCACGGCGACCTGCCCCGGCGCATAGCTCCGCGCCTCGAAACCGGCGAGGAGCCGATTCGTTGCGGCACGGCCCGAGCCGAGCACGACCCCGAAGACCACTGCGACCGCGGCGACGACGGCTACGCCGGACGCGACGGAGACTGTTGCTGCACGCTGCCGCCGGACGTGCGGGGAGCTCGGGGTCCGGCGACGACGGAGGGAGTGCGGCGCGATATTCATGGCGCCACCGTCGGCGGCGGCGCCAACCGCGCTCTAACGTCCGGCTAACGGCGGTTAGGGAGCGGTCTCGCCGGGGTGCTACAACCTTCGCGCGGTGGTCGAATTCGCCATCCTCGGTCCGCTCGAGGCTCGAGAGCTAGACGAGCCCATCTCGCTGGGCGGCCCGAAGCAGCGGGCGCTGCTGGCGATGCTCCTGCTCGAGGCCGGACGGGTTGTCTCGCAGGGCCGCCTGGTCGAGGCGCTGTGGGCCGACGGGCCGCCGCCGACCGCCGTCGCCTCGCTCCAGAACTTCGTCGCGCAGCTGAGGAAGGCTCTCGGCGGGAACGTGATCGAGACCCGACCGCCCGGCTATGTGGTCAGGCTCGAGCCCGAGCAGCTTGACGTCGCCCGGGTCCGCACGCTGGTCGACTCGGCGCGCGCGAGCGAGCCGGCGCGGCGCGCCTCGCTGCTCGACGAGGCGCTCGCTCTCTGGCGAGGCGACCCGCTGGCCGAGTTCCGCTACGAGACGTTCGCGCAGGAGGAGATCGCGCGCCTCGAGGAGTTCCGGCTCACGCTCGTCGAGGAGCGGGCGGAGGCGAACCTCGCTATCGGCGCGCACGCCGAGGTCGTCACCGAGCTCGAGGCGCTCGTCCGCGTGCATCCGTTGCGCGAGCGGCTGCGTGCTCAGCTCATGCTCGCGCTGTACCGCTCCGGCCGGCAGGCCCAGGCGCTCGAGGTCTACCGCGAGGGCCGCGAGCTGCTGGTCGAGGAGCTGGGTCTCGAGCCGAGCCCGCTGCTGCGCGGCGTGCACGCGTCGATTCTCCGCCAGGAGACGTTTGCGGTCGGCCGCGGCGCCATCCCCGAGGTCGAGCACTTCGAGGAGGTGGCCGCGGCGCTCCTCGCCGGCAAGGTGACCGTCGTGGTCGGCTCCGACTCGGAGCCGCTCGCCTCCGAGCTCGCGCGTCGCTTCGGCGTCGAGGGGACGGCGCCGGAGCTCGCGCGCGTCTCTCAGGCTGTCGCGGTCCTCAACGGCTCGGGGCCGCTGTACGACACGCTCCACACGCTCGTCGAGGGAGACGGCGAGCCCTCTCCGGTGCACCGGTTCCTCGCGCGGCTGCCGGCACTGCTGCGCGAGCGCGAGACGACGCAGCCTCTGCTCGTCACGACCGGCTTCGAGCTCGCGCTCGAGCGGGCGCTCGAGGAGGTCGAGGAGCCGTACGAGACGGTCTGTTACCTCGCCTCCGGGCAGATGCGCGGCAGCTTTTGCCACATCGCGCCGACCGGCGTCGCGAACGTGATCGAGCGGCCGAACGCGTACACCGGCGAGCTCGCTCTCGACGAGCGGACCGTCCTTCTCCACCTGCAGGGGCGGATCGACCGCACCACCGAGCGCGCGTGGGAGAGCTTCGCCGTCACCGAGGACGACTTCATCCACTACGGCGACGTCGCGCGACGCCTCCCCGTCTCGCTCGCCGCGCGCCTGCGCAGGACGCATCTGCTCCTGCTCGGCTACACGCTCTCGACCTGGACGCTGCGCGTCGTCCTCGAGCGGCTCTGGGGCAGCGAGCCGCTCCCGTATCGCTCGTGGTCGGTGCACCCCGGGCCGCAGCCGCTCGAGCGCGAGTTCTGGCGGCGCCGCGACGTCGAGGTGGTCGACATGGCGCCCGCCGCGTATGTCGCCGAGCTCGAGCGGGTGCTGGAGAAGGCGGCAAAGCGGTGAGCAGCGTTCCGGAGAGCCCGTACAAGGGCCTCGCGTCGTTCGAAGACTCCGAGCTCGACGCCCTCCTCTTCTTCGGTCGCGAGCGGGAGGTCGCGGCCGTGGCGGCGAACGTGCTGGCGAGCCGGCTCACCGTCCTCTACGGGCCGAGCGGCGTCGGCAAGAGCTCGCTCCTCGGTGCCGGCGTCGCCCGGCGGCTGCGCGAGCTGAGCGGGGCGCCCGTCGTGGTGCACGACGCATGGGCCGAGGATCCGGCGGCCCGCCTCGTCGCTTCGGTCCACGCGGAGTGCGGCGAGCTTGGGGCCACCGCGGGGCTCGTCGATACGGTCGCCGCCGGGGCCCAGCGGACCGGCGAGCTGCATCTGCTGCTCGACAACTTCGAGGAGTACATCCTCTATCACGGCGTCGACGGGCCGCTGAGCGCGACGCTGCCGGAGCTGCTGCGCCGGCCGGGGCTTCGCGTCAACGTGCTGCTCGCGCTGCGCGACGATGCTCTGGCCGAGCTCGACGACTTCGCCGGCCGGATCCCCGACCTCTTCTCGAACCTCCTCCGGCTCGACCGGCTCGACCGGGAGGCCGGACGCGCGGCGATCCTCGGCCCGCTCGGCCGCTACAGCGAGTTGGCGGGCGAGCTGTTCACCGCCGAGGATGCGCTCGTCGAGGCGGTGCTCGACGAGGCGTCGACCGACTCCGGAGTCGAGGCTCCGTATCTCCAGCTCGTGCTCGAGCGGCTGTGGGAGCGCGAGCGGGAGGCGGGATCGCACGAACTGCGGCTCTCGACGCTGCGCGCCATCGGAGGAGCGCGGGCCGTCGTCCGCGAGCATGTCCAGGGAGCGCTGGACCGCCTGCCCGTCGCCGAGCAAGAGGCAGCCGCGCGGGTGGTGCGACAGCTCGTCACACCGTCGGGACGGAAGGTCTCGCACGAGCCGTCCGACCTCGCCGAGTACGCGGACGTCGAGGACGCCGAGCTCCGGCGGCTCCTCGACACCCTCGGGCGCGAGCGAATCGTGCGCGGCGTCAACGGCATGCAGGGCGCGCCGACGCGCTACGAGATCTTCCACGAGGTGCTGGGGCCGCCGATCCTCGCCTGGCAGGCCGAGCAGCAGCTGCGGCGCGAGCGGATCCGCGGCCGCCGCCAGCGTCGTCGCCTGCTTGCGATCATCGGCGCGAGCCTCGTCGCTCTTGCGGTCGTCGCAGGAGTCGCCGCCTACGCCCTCGTGCAGCGAGGCGACGCGCGCACGCAGGCGCGGCACGCTCGGGGCGGCGAGCTTGCCGGTCTCGCGTCCGCGGACATCCCGACGAACCCGCAGGTCAGCGTTCATCTCGCGTTGCGGGCGGCGGCCCTCGCGCCCGGGCGTCAGACGGCGGACGTGCTCCGCTCGAGCCTCGGCGCTATGCGCGAGACGCGAATCCTGCGGCTCGGCGGGAACATCGTCGAGGCGTCCTTTGCCCCGCGCGGTGAGTGGCTGCTCGTCGCGAGCAGCAACGGACGGCTCGGGCTGTACAGCCATACCGGGCGGCTCACCGAGCTGCCGAGGCAGCACCGGCTGACCGAGGCGGCCTGGAGTCCCGACGGGCGGCTCTTCGCCACGGGCTCCTTCGACGGCGAAGCCGACGTCTGGCAGGTCGGAGGCAAGAAGCTGCTGCGCACGATCGCCACTCCTTCGCCGGTCACCGCGCTCTCCTTCGACCGCACGACGCTTCTCGCCGCGAGCGGCACCCACGTCCGACTCGTCGATCTCGCGACCGGGCGCGTGCGGACGATCGAGCTTCCGAGCGCGGTCGTCGCGGCGGTTCTCGACCCGACGGGACAGGTCTTCGCGGTTGCCACGCGGGCCGGAAAGTCGACGACCGCGTCGATTCGCAGCGCGCGTACGGGCCGAGTGGTCGCACGTCTCGACGACCCCGGGATCCGCTCGTTCGCGTTCAGCCCCGACGGACGACTGCTTGCAAGCGGCAGTCGCGATCGCACCGCCCGGATCTGGAATGCCCGCACCGGCAAGCTGCTGCACGTCCTTCCGCACCAGGGCTACGTCCTCTCAGAGAGCTTCTCCGCCGACGGCCGTTCGCTCGTGACCTCGAGCCAGGATGGGGCCGCCTATCTCTGGGACGTCGCGACCGGCCAGCGTGAGCTCCTTCTTGTGGGCGCGAGCGGGGCCGTGAACGCGGCGGTGTTCAGCCCGGATGGGAGCGAGATCGCGACGGCCTCGGACGACCGGCTCGCACGGATCTACTACAGCCAGGACGGGCGGCTGCTCGCGCCACTCGCCGGCAGCGCCACCGCCGTCACGAGTGTCGGCTTCGACGCGAGCGGAAGCACGGTGGTGACCGGCTCGAGCGGCGGCACCGTCCGGCTCTGGGACGCTCTGCCGCAGGGGACGCTCGTACCGGTCGACAGGCGCAAGACGCCGGTGCAGACGCTCTGGGCCGGGCGGGACGTGGTCAGCGTGGCCGGAAACCGCGCCCGCATCCTCGAACCGTCCGGTCGCCTCGTGCAGCAGTTGACGATGCCTGCGCCGATCGTCGCCGCGGCCGCGCGCGCGAGAACCATCGTCCTCGCTGACCGCTCCGGCCATCTGCTCCTCGACCGGCGCGGCGTCGTGAGTCTGACGCCCGGCGTCGGCGCGAAGGCGTTGGCCATCGCGCAGAGCGGAGGCGTGCTCATGGGCCGGGGCGACACCGTCGCCTACTTCAACGGTCACCCGATCCTCGATCGGGTGGGCGGGCGCGTCCTTGGCCTGGCGACAGGACGCGGCCGCTTTCTCGTCCGCACGCCGAGCATGGTGCGCGTCTACCGCGACAACGGCGTGCTCTTGAGCACGATCCACACCCGGGCCCTGCACGCCGTTCTCTCTCGGGAGGGCGGCACGGTCGCGACGACGAGGGGCACGGTCGCGCAGCTCTGGGACGCGACCTCGGGAAAGCTCCTCCACACGCTGAGCGGACATCGCTTCCTCGTCACCGACGCGGAGTTCTCACCGGACGGCCACGAGCTCGTGACGGTCAGCGACGACCACACCGGTCGCGTGTGGAACGTCTCCAGCGGCCGTCTGCTCCACGTCCTCGTCGGCCACTTCTTCGCGGTCAACACCGGCAGCTTCAGCCCTGACGGCCAGTGGATCGTCACCTCGAGCCAATTCACCGCCGGGCTCTGGAACGCTGAGACGGGCCAGCTCCTCTTCTACCTCGGCCGCGACACGAAGCCGCTCACGGGGGCGAGCTTCAGCCCGACCGGCAACTGGATCCTCACCGGCAGCGAGGACGGCACTGCCCGCGTCTATCACTGCGCGATCTGCCAGCCGCTAGCAGGCCTCGAGCGGACTGCGAGGCTGCGGATCGCCGCGCTGCGTTAGACCCCTGGCGGGGCGCAGCGCGGCTCGTGCAGCTCGGCGAGCTCGAGGAGGAGCGTGTGGAGCTGTGCTCGCTGCTCTGGGTCGAGCGGTGCGAGGAACTCGTCCTCCAGCCGCTGGGAGAGCGCGCGGACCTTGCCGAGCACCTTCTTGCCGTCGGCCGTGAGGCGGACGAGATGGCGTCGGCGGTCGTCGGGGCTGCGCTTGCGCTCGATGAGCTTCTGCTCCTCGAGCTCGTCGAGGAGGCCGACGAGCGTGCCGCGGTCGTAGCCGAGCGCATCCGCGATCTCCGCCTGCGTCTCGGGTGCGCCCACGTCGAGCAACGCGAGGATCGCGTAGTGGTACGGGTTGAGCCCGATCCGCTCGTACTCGTCGACGGAGCGCTGCTTCGCGGCGAAGCCGAGCCGCTTGAGCAGGAAGAGGTTCGATGCGACGAGCTCTGCCGGCAGGCGAGCCTCGGTCTTCGGGGCGACGTTCACAGGAATGCCCATTTCTTCGGAATATGGTAGCGCGTTCAAGCGTTCCTTTCGTGTATAGTTGGTAATACCAACGATTGGAGGAACTGCTTGATTCCCAGGCTTCACCCAGTTTCACCGCGGCGGCGCTGGAGCGCTCTGGCCCTCATCGTAACGGCGCAGTTCATGGTCATTCTCGACGTGGCGATCGTCAACGTCGCCCTGCCGTCGATCAAGTCGGATCTCGGCTTCTCGGCCACGGGGCTGCAATGGGTGATCACCGCCTACGCCATCCTCTTCGGCGGAACGCTGCTCCTCGGCGGCCGTCTCGCCGACCTACTCGGCAGACGACGCATGTTCATCGCCGGTCTCGCGCTCTTCTCCGTGAGCTCACTGCTCTGCGGCTTTGCCTGGTCGTCGGGCTCGCTCGTCGGCTTTCGGGCGCTGCAGGGACTCGGCGGCGCACTGCTCGCCCCGGCTGCTCTGTCGCTCCTGATGACGACGTTCGCCGAGGGACGAGAGCGCAACCGGGCGCTCGGCATCTACGGCGCCGCCTCGGGTAGCGGCGCGGCCGCAGGCGTCCTGCTCGGCGGCGTGCTCACTTCGTATCTCGGCTGGTCGTCGATCTTCTTCATCAACGTCCCGGTCGGCGCAGCCGCGATCGTCTTGACGCCCATGCTGCTGCGCGAGAGCTACGCAGAGCTGCCGCATCGCCACTTCGACTTCGCCGGCGCCGCTTCCGTCACGAGCGGGCTGATGCTCCTCGTCTACGGCCTGACCCGCGCCACGACCGACGGCTGGAGCTCGCCCGTCACGCTTGGGCTGCTGGGCGGAGCTGCGGCGCTCATCGCGGCCTTCATCGCGATCGAGTCGCGCTCGCCTGCGCCGCTCCTGCCGCTGCGGATCTTCCGCCTCCGGGCCCTGTCCGCGGCGAACGCGACGATGGCGATGGTCGGAGCCGTCACGTTCGCGGAGTTCTTCGTTCTCACGCTCTACGTCCAGGACGTCCTCCACTACTCGGCGGTACAGAGCGGCGTCGCCTTCGTCGCCTTCGCGCTGTCGGTCGTCGTCACCTCGAACCTCGCACAGGTCCTGGTCGGGCGCGTGGGGGTGCGGGCCACGCTGATGACGGGGCTCGCGCTCGCGACCGTCTCACTCGCGCTGCTCACCCGGCTGCCGGTGGACGGCCACTACTTCTCCGACCTGTTCGTGCCCTTCGTGCTCGGCGGCGCGGGGCTGGGCTTCTCCTTCGTGCCGGTCACGATCGCGAGCCTGGCGGGTGTCGAGCGCGCCGATGCCGGTGTCGCCTCGGGGCTCGTGAACACGAGTCGCCAGATCGGCGGTGCGATCGGACTCGCCACGATCAGCACGATCGCCGCGAGCGCGACCTCCAGCTACGCGCACTCCCACGCCCTCACGGTGGCGAGCCCGGCTGCGACGGTCCACGGCTTCCAGACCGCCTTCATCGTTCTGGGCAGCCTCCTCGTCGCCGCGTTCGTAGTTGCCGGCGTCTTCCTTCGGCCGGCCCGCGACCGGGTCGACGAGGTCGAGGCGCCCGAGCTGCAGGAGGCAGCGTGAGCAGCCTGGACGAACGCGCAGCTCGTCGGCAGCAGGTCGACGACCTGCTCCGCAGGATCGACGTCATGCGACGGCGTCGGCTCGTACTCGAGGCTGCGGGTGCGAATGCGCCCGGCCTCGAGCGGGCGGTGGAGCAGACGCGGCAAGAGCTCGCCGAGCTCGTGCGATAACGCACGGGCTCGGCGCTCGCCCCGGTAACGTGGCGACCATGCGGACGACGAGTGAGTACGAGCGGAAGCTCGACGCTCCGATCGGCTTTCGTCTGCCGCGGCTCGGCGGAAGCCCGCTCGAGCCTCGGCTCTTCACGTCGGTCTACTACGACGTGCCGGGCGGGTCGCTTGCGGCCTCGGGCATCACCCTGCGGCGCCGCGTCGAGAACGGTCGCGGCGTCTGGCAGCTGAAGCTCCCGTCCGACGATTCGCGCCTCGAGCTCGAGGCGGCGGGCGGTCCCGAGCGCCCGCCCGCCGAGTTGCTCAACCTCCTGCGGGCACATCTGCGGCACGGTCCGCCTGAACGCGTTGCCGAGCTGCGTACCCGGCGGCGCGGCGAGCTCGTCGCGCGCAACGGCACGACCGCGGAGGTCACTGTCGACGAGGTCGCGGTGGTGGAGAACGGCCGCGTTCGCGACCGGTTCGTCGAGGTCGAGATCGAGCTCTGCGACGGCAACCCGGCCTACCTCGACCTCGTCGCCGACGAGCTCGAGTCGGCCGGCGCCGCGGCCGGAGACGAGACGCCCAAGGTGTTTCGTGCGCTCGGACGCCGGGCCGGCGGCGCTGCTCGGGAGGCGACGCCGTTCGAAGAGCTGCGAAGCCGCCTGAGCGCGCAACTGCGCGAGATCGAGCGCCACGACCCGGGCGCACGGCTGGGGCGCGATCCCGAAAGCGTCCACGACATGCGCGTCGCGGTTCGCCGCTTCCGCGCACTGCTCCGGGCCGGCAAGGAGCTGGTGGCGACCGACACCGCCGAGCTCGACGATCAGCTGAAGCTGCTGGGCCGTGCGCTCGGCGAGGTGCGGGACCTCGACGTCCTCCTCGCGCGCCTCGAGGCCGACGCGGCCGAGCTCGGAGGCGAAGACGCAAGACACGCCCAGGCTCTGCTCGCCTCCCTCCGGACCGAGCGCTCCGGCAGCCGGAGCCGGCTCCTCGGCGCCCTCCGCTCCGAGCAGTACCTCGCCCTCCTCGACGACGCCGCCCGCACGATCGAGGAGCTCGAGCCGACCCGGTCCACGGCCTCGCTGGACGAGCTCGCCGACACGGCGTTCGCGAAGGTGCGCAAGGCCGTCCACAAGCTGCCGGACGAGCCCGCCGACGAGGAGCTGCACGCCGTGCGGAAAAAGGGCAAGCGAGCCAGGTATGCGGCCGAGCTCGCAGGCTGGAAGGCGCCCGTGAAGCGGGCGAAGAAGCTGCAGGACGTCCTCGGCGAGCACCAGGACGCAGTGGTCGCGACGAAGCGGCTGCGAGAGCTCGCGGCAGCGGCGGCGCCCGAGCAGGCGCTCGCGGCCGGCCGTCTCGTCGAACGCGAGGAGGAGCGCCGCCTCGAAGCGCGGGCGGCGTGGCCAAAGGCGTGGAAGAAGCTCCGTCGGGAGATCTGACCTTCGTCCGGGCCGCAGGTGGGCTCGTCGAGCGCGACGGGAAGGTGGTGCTCGTGCACCGGCCGAAGTACGACGACTGGAGCTTTCCCAAGGGCAAGTGCGACGAGGGCGAGTCCGACGAGGCGTGCGCCCTCCGCGAGGTCGAGGAGGAGACGGGGCTTCGCTGCGAGCTGCTCGAGGAGCTCGGCGAGACGAGCTACGTCGACTCCAGGGGCCGGCCGAAGACCGTGCGCTACTGGCGCATGCGCGCGCTGGAGGGGGAGTTTGCGCCGCACGCAGAGGTGGACGAGATCCGCTGGGAGACACCGGACGATGCCGCGAGCCTGCTCAGCTGGTCTCGCGACCTGCCCCTGCTGGAACAGCTGTGACGAGCGTCCTTCTCCGTCACGCGTCCGCCGGCGACCGTGATCGCTGGGCGGTGGCCGATCGGCTGCGGCCCCTCGACGCCCGCGGCCGGCTGCAAGCGGCTGCGCTCGTCGATCTCCTGCGCCCGCTCGGCGTGACCCGCGTGGTGTCGAGCCCTTACGTCCGCTGCCTGGAGACGGTTCAGCCGCTGGCGGCCGCGCTCGACGTGCCGGTCGAGCCCGACGACCGCCTCGCCGAGGGAGCCGGCCCGGCCGCGCTCGAGCTCGTGCGCGAGCCAGGGGTCGTCTGCTGCACGCACGGCGACATCGTGGAGGCCGTGCTCGGCCGTGGCCTGAAGAAAGGCGCCGCGGTCGTCCTCGACGGCGGTGACGTCGTGCGCGAGATCCGGTCGCCGAGATAACCGGTTACGCAGCGAGCGCGTCGAGCGAGGCGAGGACGGCGCCCTCGCGAATGCCCCCGTCGCAGACGTGGAGCGGCACTCCGAGCTTCCGCTGCACCTCGGCGAGCAGGATGACCCCGGCCGGGAGGATGTCCGCGCGCGCGCGGTCGACGCCGAAACACCGGGCGACCTCGCGCGGTGGGGTCGTCTCGACGATCCGGAGCGCCTCGACCAGCTCTTCGACGCCGAGCGTCTCTCCGACGAGCCGGCGCGCCGCACGGGCGCTGCCGCCGACGGCAAGCGCGGCTTCGACCCGAGGCGGGGCGAGGTGGGCGAAGGCGCCCTCGGCCTCCGCAGGCATGTCGCCGGCGCGGGTTGTGAGGCGGACGGAGCCTAGGTCGACCGACTCGATCCAGTCGGGCTCGCCGGCCGGACGGCCGACCGCGATCTCGGTCGAGGCGCCGCCGATGTCGCACACGGCGACTTGCGACGGCAGCTCGATTCCGGCCGTGAGCACCGCGCCGCGATAGGCGAGCGTGCCCTCGTCCTCCTTCGTGAGCACGCGGGCCTGTACGCCGGCGGCCCGCGAAAGCGCAGCAACGAGCTCGGCGGCGTTGTTCGCCTGGCGGCCGGGAGCCGTGAGGAAGACGTCGAGCGAATCGACCTGGCTGCGCCTCGCCGTGCTCGCCATCTCGCGCACCGCCTTCACGGCGGCCGCCCGGTGGACCGGGGAAACGGCGCCGAAGCGCTCGATCTCCTCGCCGAGGGAGAGGCGCACTTTCTGCTTTTCGAGCGGTACGAGGCCGTCGGAACCGGCGCTCGCAACGAGCAGCCGAGTGGTGTTCGAGCCCACGTCGATCACGCCGATTCTCATCACCATGCATCGTAGGTCCGCGATCGGCGGACATCTCAAACTCAGGTGACGGTCCGGTGACCAGCCGGAGACGACTTCGTAAAGCTTCAGCGACTGCGGGCGAGCGAGACCCGCCGCCGCGCCCTGCGCATCATGGTCTGCTGCCCGGAACGCGGGCGCTCGTCCTTCTTCGCCTGCACGCGCTGCCACTGACCGCCCGCCTCGAGCTCGAACGAGCTCGCGTTGTCGCGCCACAGCGCCTCGAAGGTAGAGGAGAGCTCGGCCTGGAGCGCGAGGTCCTCCACCGGCGTCACCAGCTCGACGCGATGGTCGAGGTTGCGCGGCATCAGATCGGCGCTTCCCATGAAGCTGACGCTGCGATCGGCCGCGTCGAAGAGGAAGAGCCGGCTGTGCTCGAGATACCGCCCGATGACGCTCCGCACGCGGATCTGCTCGCTGAGCCCCGTCACTCCCGGCCGCAGAGAACAGACACCCCTGACGAGCAGCTCGATCTTGGCGCCCGCCTCCGAGGCGGCATAGAGCTCGTCGATCACCTGCGGGTGCGTCAGTCCGTTGACCTTGATCCGGATCCGGGCCTTCTTGCCGGCCTCCGCTGCGCCCGCGACCATCCGGATCTCCTCGATCAGCCGCTCGCGCAGGGTGAACGGCGCGACGAGGAGCTTGCGGAAGTGCGCCGGACGTCCGAATCCCGTCAGGTAGTTGAAGAGATCGGCGACGTCGGCGGCGGTGTCCTCGTCGGCGGTGAAGAGGCCGAAGTCCTCGTACGCACGGGCCGTGACCGCGTTGTAGTTGCCGGTGCCGAGGTGGACGTAGCGCCGCAGTCCGCCGGCTTCGCGTCGGACGACGAGCGTCGTCTTCGCGTGGATCTTGAGACCGGGGAAGCCGTAGACGACGTGGACGCCCGCCTGCTCCAGCGCGCGCGACCACTCGATGTTGCGACGCTCGTCGCCGCGGGCCTTGATCTCGACGAGACAGACGGTCTGCTTGCCGCGTTCCGCCGCATCGATCAGCGCCGGCACGAGCGGCGTGTCGTCGCTCGTCCGGTACACGGTCGACTTGATCGCGATCACCTCGGGATCGGCCGCCGCCAGGTCGACATACGTCTCGAAGCTGCTCACGAACGAGTCGTACGGGTGGTGGACGAGGAGGTCGCCTGCGCGGATCGCGGCGAACTGCTCGGGGGCCGACTCGATCGCGTTCCAGGGTGGTCTCGCCACCGGCACCCACGGCTCGTTCTTGAGGTCGGGTCGATCGAGCCCGCTCAGCTCGCCGAGATCTGCGAGGTCGAGCATCCCGTCCAGCGGATAGACGAGGTCGTCGGGCACGCGCAGCCCCTGCTGGAGCTGTTCGCGCATCGCCTGCGACATCGACTCCGACACCTCGAGCCGCGTCACCTCGCCGAAGCGCGCGCGACGCAGCTGCAGTTCGACCGCTTCGAGGAGGTCGTCGGCCTCGTCGGCCACCTCGAGATCGCCGTCGCGCGTGACGCGGAACAGCGACCGCTCGAGGATGTCCATGCCGGGGAAGAGCTCGGGCAGAAAGTGCGAGAGGACGCGCTCGAGCGGCACGAAGCGGCCGCGGCGCCCGACCGGGAAGAAGCGTGGCAGGCCTTCCGGCACCTTGACCCTGGCGAACCGCTCCTCGCCGGTCTCGGGGTCGGCGACGAACAGGCCGAGGCTGATCGAGAGCGCGGAGATGTACGGGAACGGCTGTCCCGGCCCTACCGCAAGCGGCGTCAGCACGGGAAAGATCTCGCGCTCGAAGCGGTCGTCGAGCTCCTGGCGTTCCTCGGGGATGAGGTCCTCGACGCTCGAGACGACGACCCCCTCCTCGCTGAGAGCGGGGCACAGCTCGTCTGCCCACAGCGTCATCTGCGCGCTGTAGAGCTCGAGCACCCGGTCGTGGGCCGCGTCGAGCGTCTGTCGCGGCGTCTTCCCGTCGGGAAGCCTCCTGCTCATGCCGGCCGCCGCCTGCCCCGTGAGCCCGGCGACGCGAACCATGAAGAACTCGTCCAGCATCTCGGCCGAGACCTTGAGGAAGAAGACGCGCTCGAGCAGCGGCTGCGTCTCGTCGCGCGCCAGCTCGAGGAGTCGGGCGTCGTAGTCGAGGAACGAGAGCTCGCGGTTGATCAGCCGCTCGGCGGCGGCGGCGGCGCGCTTACGGGGGCGGGTCGTGGCCACCGTACGAGCCTACTCGAACCGCGATTTCGGTCACCACTCCGTATCCGCCTGGTTGCCGCAGCGTCGCCCACGGCCGCGGCCGCCCCCAGGAGGATCGCCCAGTCCCACGACCCAAACGAGGGGGAGAGAAATGAGAAGACGGATCCGCTGGATCCTGCCGTGCCTTGTCGCCGCGGCGGTCGTCGCCGCGGGCACGACTGCTGCGTCCTCGCACGCGAACCCGCCGGCCGGCGGGGCGACAGCGACACCCATCAAGCACGTGGTCGTGATCTTCCAGGAGAACGTCTCCTTCGACCACTACTTCGGCACATATCCGTTCGCCACGAACACGGACGGGAACACGTTCACGCCCGCGAAGGGAACTCCGGCCGTCGACGGGCTCAACTTCTCGCTGCTGGCGGCGAATCCGAACGCGGCGAACCCGAAACGGCTCGACAGCTCGGCGAGCGGCCTTGCCGGCAGCCCGGGCGGACAGCTGACGTGCGACATGGATCACAACTACAGCGACGAGCAGCAAGCCTTCGACGACGGGAAGATGGACAAGTTCGTCGAGACTCTCGGCGGCACGTTCGGCAACGTCCCCGGAACGGCGACGCCGTGCAGCTCGGTGAAGAACGTCGTCATGGACTACTACGACGGGAACACCGTCACCGGGCTGTGGAACTACGCACAGCACTATGCGATGAGCGACAACTCGTTCGGCACGACGTACGGCCCGTCAGCCCCCGGCGCGATCAACCTCGTCTCGGGCGACACGGGCGGCGTCGACACTTCTCTCGAGTCGGGAGCGCCGGCGAGCCCGGTGTCGATCTCGACCTCGACGTCGCCGAACGGCGACATCACGCCGGACGGTAAAGGCGGCTTCTCGCTCACCAGCGACGCCCAGCCGTACTGGGACGACTGCTCGACGCGCGACGCCGTAGCCCTCAAGGGCAAGAACATCGGCGACCTGCTGAACGAGCGCCACCTCTCGTGGGGCTGGTTCCAGGGCGGCTTCGCTCCCACCACGACGTTCGCGGCCGCGAAGGTCGGCGTCGGCAATCCGAGCCAGTCGACGTCGGACTTCATCCCGGAGGAGTTCAAGGGGAGCTTCCCGGGCAAGGTCACGCCGGCGGGCGCCTCGAACCAGGGGCTCTGCAATGCGGTGCACGCCGTGGGAGTCGGCTTCGGCGCGAACCTGTCGAACATCCCGACGAGCGATCCCTTCGGCACGAAGGACGACTACATCGCGCACCACGAGCCGTTCGAGTACTACGCCTCGACGGCGAACCCGCACCATCTGGCGCCGACGAGCCTCTCGGCGATCGGCACGGACACGCAGAGCTTCGTCCACGGGGTGCCGCAGTTCGACACGGCCAACCACAACTACGACACGAGCGACTTCGACTCGCTGGTCTCCGCCATCACGGCCGGGAACCTGCCGGCATCCGACCTGCCCGCTGTCAGCCTGATCAAGGCTCCGGGCTACCAGGACGGACACGCGCAGTACTCGGACCCGAAGGACGAGCAGGCGTTCCTCGTCCACACCATCAACGAGCTCGAGCAGTCGCCCGACTGGTCGAGCACAGCCGTGATCATCAACTACGACGACTCCGACGGCTGGTACGACCACGTCTTCCCCGGCGTCACCAACCCGTCGCACTCGGTCGCCGACAACCTCACGGACACGACGTTCGACGTCGGCACCGCCGGCACGTCGGGAAAGTGCGGAGACGGTCACGATCACGGCCCGGGTGGCGCGCTCGACGGTGAGCAGGGACGCTGCGGCTTCGGCCCGCGCCTGCCGATGCTCGTCGTCTCGCCGTGGGCGAGGACGAACGACGTCGACTCCAACCTGAGCAACCAGGCCTCGATCATCAACTTCGTCGAGTACAACTGGCACCTGCCCGGGATCAAGGGATCCTTCGACCGCGCTCTCGATCCGCTCGACCACCACGAGGGCGTCAAGTTCGATCTCGGCGGCATGTTCGACTTCAACGCACCGCCGAACACGGCACCGTTCATCCTCGACCCCAGCACCGGGGAGCCAACCGGCCCCTAGACGACTCTCGCGCCAGACCTCCGGCCGACGTGGAGGGTCGCCTGCGGGCGGCCCTCCACCGTCAATTCAGGTGCGAGACCCAGTCGGGATCCCAGAGGCGGAAACCGCCGAGAAAGGCGTTCTCGTTCTCGCCGCGGCGGCAGCCGTCGGGTAGCTCGTCGAGCTCGTCGACGCCGCCTCCTCCGAGCACGATCTCGTCCGGCTCCATCGCCGCCGAGAGCCGCGTCACGGTCTCGAACACGGCCTTCTTCCACTTCTTCTTGCCGAGCCTCTTCAGCCCGCGCTCGCCGACGTAGTCCTCGAACGTCTTCTTGCGAAAGGGAAGGTGGCCGAGCTCGAGCGGCTCGATGACGCCGTCCGTGATCATCGCCGACCCCAGACCGGTACCCAGGCCGAGGAACAGCATGCGTCCGCCCCGGTAGCTGCCGACCGCCTGCATGACGGCGTCGTTCACGACCTGCGTCGGCTTGCCGAAAGCCGCCTCGTAGTCGAAGCCGACCCAGCCGCCGCCGAGGTTGATCGGCTCGGCGATCACCTTGCCGCCCCGGACCGGCGCCGGGATCCCCACGCTGACCGCCTCCCAGCTCCAGCCCTTCACCGCCTCCAGAGTCCCGGCGACCATCTCTGCCGCCGTCAGCGAAGGGCCCGAGTCGAAGCGCCGCCGCACCTTCGCTCTCGAGGTCAGCGCTTTGACGTGCGAGCCGCCGACGTCGACGGTGAGAACCACGCGGTTGGCCATGACGTCTAGGTCAGGCGGGTTGTGGCTGCTGTCCCCGGCGCCGCGCCTTCTCGAGGAGGAGCGCGTCGAGCCGCAGGCCACGGTGACGCGGCTCTGCCGCCGCGATCGTGACCTCCACCTCCAGCTCCTGGTCGCTGAGCTCCTGGATGCTGTCGCGGCCGTCGACCAGCGGCCGGCCGGTGCGTTCGTCGCGCTCTGGTGTCAACTCGCCCTCCCTCTCGCTGTGACCATGCAAGTCGGGTCGAACCGATGCGGGCGCAAAGTTTTCCACAGACGGATCCACTTGTGCGTCGAGGCGGCTAATCGCCGAGACCCTTTGCGCGCAGCTCGGCGAGCGCCGGCTCGGATTTGCCGAGCTCGAGACCCATCCCTGCGAGCACGCGATCGGCCTTCGTGAACTGGACCTGGTCGTACTGGACGAGCTGGATTCGGTTTCCGCTCGGGTCGCGAAAGTCGAGGAACGGGCCCGGGAGCACCTCGACCCCCGCCTCGTCCAGCGAGCGTCGAGCCTCCTGCTTGTCGTCGACGACGAGTCCGAAATGCGGCTCCTCCGTCCGCGGCCCGCGTTGGAACAGGGCGAGGAACTGGTCGCCCATCTGGATGAACGCGGCGCCCGGGATGCGGTTCACCGCCGTGGGCTGGAAGAGGTCGGTGTAGAACGCGACGGCTTCCTCGATGTCGTCCACCTGCAAGGCGACGTGGTTGATTCCGACGAGGTGTGTCATACGAGGGATCAACGACAGAGCCCTTGGTCTGATGCCCGCCTGCCGACGCAGGGGCAGGACGCGCGGTTACCCTCGGCGGATGGCCGTTCCGCTCCCTGCTGCTCCCTCCCTTTCCGCCTCGCAGCTGGCGACGCTCGCCGCGGTTGGCGAAGAGCGCACGGCGCAGGTCGGCGACGTTCTCTACCGCGTAGGTGACGCGACGTATCCCTTCATCGCGATCCAGGAGGGGGAGGTGGCGATTCTCGACGCCGCCGGCAACGAGATCATCAGCCACGGCCCGTCGGGGTTCCTCGGCGAGCTGAACCTCCTCTCCGGCCAGACCGTGTTCGTGACCGCGGTTGTGAGGAAGCCGCTGCGGTACATCGCCGTTGATCGCGACGCGCTCCGCCGGTTGCTGTTCGAGGACGGCCCGCTGAGCGACCTCGTGCTCGCGACCTTCATCTCGCGCCGCGAGTCGCTGCAGCGTGTGGAGGGCATCGGAATCGAGATCGTGGGGCCGCGCTCCTCCGAGGCCACGCTGCGCCTGATCGCGGTCGCGCGCGCGAACCGCCTGCCGTTCAGCTGGCGCGACGAGGCTCCGGCCGACGGCGAAGAACCTCCGGTGGTGCGGCTCCCTGGCGGCGGCGAGCTGGAGCACGCGTCGAGCGGCGACCTCCTGCGCGCGCTCGGCATCGGCCGCGAGCTCGAGCGCCGGGAAGAGCCCGACCTGCTCGTCGTGGGTGCCGGGCCTGCCGGGCTCGCCGCGGCCGTGTACGGCGCGTCCGAGGGTCTCGACACCCTCGTCGTCGAGAGCACGGCGCTCGGCGGCCAGGCGGGATCGTCCAGCCGAATCGAGAACTATCTCGGCTTCCCGGCCGGGATCAGCGGCGCCGAGCTCACGAGCCGCGCCGTGTCGCAGGCCCGGAAGTTCGGCGCGCGGCCTGCCACCCCGTACCGCGCCCTCGGGCTCGAGCCGGGCGACGATCGCCACCTCGTGCATCTCGAGGAAGGACACGAGATCGCAGCCCGCGCGGTCATACTCGCGACCGGTGCCGAGTACAGGCGGCTTCCGCTTGCCGACCTCGTGGACTACGAGGGCTCGAGCGTCTTCTACGCGGCCGGGCCGCCCGAGGCGCAGCTCTGCGGTGCCTCGCGGGTCGGCGTGGTCGGCGGCGGCAACTCGGCCGGACAGGCCGCGGTCTGGCTCGCCCGGGGCGGAGCGGTCGTCACCCTCCTGCACCGCCGTGCCGACCTGCGCGAGACGATGTCCGACTACCTGATCCGGGAGCTCGAGCGCTACGGCGTCCACGTCCGCGACCGCAGCGAGGTCGCGGAGCTGCACGGGCGCGACGGACATCTCGAGGCGGTCACCCTCAAGGACGGCGCGCGCGTGCCCTTCAAGTTCCTCTTCCTGTTCCTCGGCGCGAAGCCGTGCACGGAGTGGCTCGGCGAGTGCGTGGCGCGGCACGCCGACGGCTTCCTGCTCACGGGCGAGGCTGCCGGAGCGTCGTCTCTGCTGGAGACGAGCATTCCCGGGATCTTCGCCGCCGGAGACGTCCGCTCGGGTTCCACGAAGCGGTGCGCAGCGGCCGTCGGCGAGGGCTCGATGGCGGTGCAGTTCGTGCACGAGCACCTCTCGGCGCAACCGGCGGGAGTCCGCTGAGCACGCCCGTCTGCACCCATCTGGACCAGGTCGAGGTGCGTCAGCTCCCGGCCGAGGTGGCCGGCTGCGAGGAATGCCTCGCCAGCGGCGGGAAGTGGCTGCACCTGCGCATCTGCCTCACCTGCGGCCACGTCGGCTGCTGCGACGACTCCCCGAACCGGCACGCGACTGCACACAATCACGCGACGTCGCATCCGATCATCCGGTCGCTCGAGCCGGGCGAGGACTGGAGCTGGTGTTACGTGGACCAGGTCGGGCTGGCGATCCCGGAGGTCACCGGGGAGACGCGCATCCCGCCCTCGCCGCTCGGGTGGTGAGCGGGCCTCCCTACAGCGGCCACTGCATGTGCGGTGGCGTTCGCTTCGAGGTGCTCGAAGAGCCGCTCAGCGCCGGCTACTGCCACTGCACTCGCTGCCAGCGGCGCACCGGCACCGCGGCATCCGTCCAGGCGCGGCTGGCGCCCGCCTCGTTCCGGCTCCTTGCCGGCGAGGAGCTCGTGCAGGAGTACGCGCCCGGCGACGGCTGGCCGAAGTGCTTCTGCTCGGCCTGCGGCAGCGCGCTCTGGAGCAAGTACCCGGACACGGGGGAAGTGGGCAGCGTCCGCCTCGGCCTCTTCGACCCCGGTCACGGGATCCGGCCGCAGTGGCACTCCTTCGTCGACTACGCCTCTGAGTGGGAGCCGATCCCCGACGACGGCCTCGAGCGCTACTCCGAGGGGAAGCCCCGCTAGGAGGGTTCGGGTTGAAAAGACCGCAGCTTGCTGCAATCGTTCCGACCATGAGGAAGGGGTTGCTTGCGGCGATCTTCGTTGCTCTCGTCTGCGCCGGCGGGGCGAGCGCCTACGCGCTCCACACGATCATGCTCAGGCCGGGCCACTGCACGCGCGTCGGCCATACGAAGATCTGCGCCAGGCACGCGAAGACCAAGACCGTCACCGTTGCTACGGCAGCCATCGGAAAGACCTTCACCGGCAACGGCGACACCACTCTCGCGCCCCTCACGCTCAAGGCCGGCGACGAAGTCCACTGGACCGCCCAGCCGGATAGCGGCGACAACAACTCCTTCGTCGTGAGCTCCGACCCGGAGGACAGCCGCTTCGTCGAATTCGACAACGGGGACGGAGCCACGAGCGGCTCGACGTTCATCCCACCGGGGACGTACACGTTCTCGGTCGTCGCGAACGCGACCTGGTCGATCTCCTTCTAGTCGCCGATCGAGGCGTCGAGCTCGCGCTGAGCCGGGTGGGACGGGCGACCGAAGTAGAAACCCTGGGCCTGCTGGCAGCCGAGCTGGCGCACGATCGTGTGCTGCTCGGATGTCTCGATGCCCTCGGCGACGAGATTGAGCTCGAGGGCGTGGCCGAGGTCGATGATGCCCTTGAGGAGGACGAGGTCGCCGTCCTTGCTGCCGACGTGCGCCGTGAAGCTCCGGTCGATCTTGACGACGTCGATCGGGAACTGCCGCAGATACGAGAGCGACGCGTAGCCCGTCCCGAAGTCGTCGAGGGCGAGGACGACGCCGAGATCCTTGATCCTCTGCAGCGTCCGGGCGACGCGCTCGTCGGACGCGAGCAGCGCGCTCTCGGTGAGCTCGAGCGTGAGCAGGCTCGGCAGAAGGGCCGAGGCGTCGAGCGCGCGGCTGACGTGGTTGAAGAAGTCGGGGTGGTGCAGCTGGCGCGCCGAGACGTTCACGGACATGTGCAGCGGTCGCCCGTGCAGCTGGTACAGGCGCGTGGCCTCGGTGCACGCCTCCGTGAGCACCCACTCGCCCAGGCCCACGATCAGACCCGTCTCCTCGGCGAGCGGGATGAACTCGGCCGGAGGAAGCTCGCCGGCTGTCGGGTGCTCCCAGCGGACGAGCGCCTCGTAGCCGATGATCTCGCTCTGGTTGAGATCGACGACGGCCTGGTAGTCGAGCCGGAACTCCTCGCGGGCGATCCCCTCGCGCAGCTCGCCGATCCGCTGCGACCGCTCCACGGCCGCGCGGTCGAGCTGGGAGTCGAAGAACGCATAGCCGATGTCCGCATGCCCCTTCGCCCGGTACATGGCGATGTCGGCCTCTCTGAGCAGCGTCTGGTCGTCACTGCCGAAGGCGATGCCGACGCTGGCAGTCGTGTACAGCGGCCCCGAGCCGCTCTCGAGCGGCCTCGCGACCTCGGCGAGTAGGCGCTCTGCGACTCCGACGGCGTCCTCGGGCGTCACGGGCTCGGTCAGGACGACCGCGAACTCGTCGCCGCCGAGGCGAGCGGCGGTGTCGCCGGGACGCACCGAGCGCTGGATCCGCCTGCCGATCTCGTGCAGCACCTCGTCGCCGAGGTCGTGACCCCAGCGGTCGTTGATCCCCTTGAAGTCGTCGAGATCGATGTAGAGGAGTCCCGTCGCATGTCCCTCCTTGTGCCGGAGCTGGATCGCGTGCCGCAGCCGCTCGTGGAACGAGGCGCGGTTCGCCAGGCCGGTGAGGGGGTCGTAGTGGGCGAGCTGCCGCAGTTGCTGCTCGGCCTCGCGCTCGCGGGTGATGTCGAGGAGGTAGCCCTGGAGGTAGCGGGGCCGGCCGTGGTCGTCGAGCACGATCACGCCCTCGTCGCGGAGGTGGATGATGCGTCCGTCGCGGGCGATCAGCCGGTACTCGATGCTGAGCGGCTCGTGCGTCTCGTGCGTGTGCATGTGAGCGGCGAGGACGCGCTCGCGGTCGTCCGGGTGGAGCAGGCGCGTGAACAGCTCGGGGTTGGTCGCCCACTCCTCGACGCTGTAGCCGAGCATCGGCTCGATCTGCCGGCTCGTGAAGATGTTCGAGCTGATCGAGTTGAGCTCGTCGAGGTAGACGACGAGCGGGAGCTGCTCGATCAGTGTGCGGTAGCGACGGACGGCTTCGTCCGCGGGCAGGCCGTCGGATTCGCGGAAGGCAAGCGGCGCCGCAGACACAGACAGGAAATCGGCCACATTGAGGCCCGGCGCCTCCCCCGGACGGGGTATCGGACGTCGTGAGGGCGCCGTTTGGCGCCCTCACGAGTCTGCCTCGATGGTCTCAGCGAGGGGCTGTGCCTCCGACGCCTGGCGTCAGTTTTCTACTACCCGCCGACTTGCGCAACGACGCGACGGTGGAAGTGGGCTGAAGGATTGCCGTCACGCTCCCCAGGTAGAGCGTGGCGCTGCCGGTCCAGTTGGCGACCAGGTAGATCGAGATTTGGGTGCTGGACGACAGCGTGGCAGCCGAGGTGCCCGAGTACGTAAGGCACGCGCCGCCCGTGCGATGAGTCGTATCGTCCACGAGGAGGCTGGGGGCCGGCCCCGGAGCGCCGGTTGTCTCCGTCTCCTTCTCGACAAAGACCTCGGTGATCGAGCTCGTGGTACTGGCCCCGAAACAGATCCGGGCGCCGGTAAACGCAAGATCGTGGCCGTAGAGCGAGGTCGGAATCGTCAGATCGATCCTGAACTGATGGCTTCCGACAGTGGTACTGGACATGGCTTGGGCATTGGTGTAGCGGGTGACTGTCACCGGGTCGGTGCTGATGAACGGCTGCCAGTTCGCATGACCTTGCTGGACGTAGATGGTGCCGCTGTTCTTGACGTAGCCCGAGGCTGCGACGCCCCCCAGGGCGTTCGCGTTTGCAGCCGTCGTGGCGTTGGTGGCGTTGGTGGCGTTGGTGGCGTTCGTCGCGCTGTCCGCGCTCGTTGCATGGGTCGCGCTCGGCACGGTGAGGCCACTCGGGTTGATCTTCGACGCCGTGACCGCGCCCTTCTTGATCTTCACGCCCGTCACGGCGTTCTTCTTCAACTGTTTTGCGCCGACGCTGTTCTTCGGCAGTGCGTTGATTGCGGCGTAGCTCGATCCGCCGAGCGCGATGAACAGCGCGATCAGCGAGATGACGAGCGCCGGGCTGGGTGCCCTCAACCGACGCTTCATGTGTTGTCCTCCTCGAGGTTAGACGGCAAGCTGTATTCACACGACTCTCAGTCCGAGAGCCGACCAAGTCAAGCCTCGAATGGGTATCGGATCAGGCGGACGTCAGTACGCGTGTCCGGTGAACGCCTTCGCGAGCTCGAAGCACACGGCGATGAGCACCGCGGCCAGGACGACGATCGTCCCGAGCGCGACGGGCACCATCCGCCACGGGTGCTCGTCGAAGCCCGGGTGGACGTGCGGGTGCGGTAGGTGCGGATGGAGCACGGCGACCTCCTCGTGCCGGTCGCCCGCTATCTACCGCGATCGAGCCGGCGCCAAACGGGACGCCGGCTCGAGCTCCGCTCGACGTGCTACGTCCCGGCGGGAACCTTCGACGGGTCGGGGACGATGCGGATGTACGGCTTCGGCTCTTCCCACTCGCCGAAGAGCTCCTTCGCCTCGTCGTTCGAGACCGAGCCGGCGATGATCACGTCTTCTCCCGGCTGCCACTGCGCCGGAGTCGACACCTTGTAGCCCGCCGTGAGCTGGAGCGAGTCGATCACCCGCAGCACCTCGTCGAAGTTGCGGCCGGTCGTCATCGGATAGACGAGGATCAGCTTGATCTTCTTGTCCGGGCCGACCACGAAGACGTTGCGGACGGTCTGGTTGTCTGCCGGGGTGCGCCCCTGCGCCTCGCCCTCGAGGCCGGCCGGGAGCATCTCGTACAGCTTGGCGATCGTGAGGTACGGGTCGCCGATGAGGGGATAGTTGGGCGCCGTGCCCTGCGTCTCCTCGATGTCCCGTGCCCACTTCTCGTGGTCCTCGGCCGCGTCCACGGAGAGCCCGATGATCTTGACGTTGCGCTTGTCGAACTCCGGCTTGATGCTGGCCATGTAGCCGAGCTCGGTCGTGCACACCGGGGTGAAGTCCTTGGGGTGGGAGAAGAGCACTCCCCACGAGTCGCCAAGCCAGTCGTGGAAGTGGATCGTCCCCTCTGTCGTCTGCGCCTCGAAGTCCGGGGCGGTGTCGCCGATCGTCAGTGCCATTACTACCTCCTTTGAAGCGACCCTAACGGTCGCGTCCACGGCGTCGCAACCAGCGACGCCCAGTGGCGTAAAACGTCGGTAAGCCGTCCAGCCTTCCGCTTCTCCGGGCCGCTTCCGAGGAGCATGCTCCCGGCATGAGCCCGGGCCGGCGCTCCCGCCTCTTCCGCGAGGTCAACGACCGGATGTACGAGTTGCTCGCCTCCGCCGAGCCTGACCTGCCCGGCGAGTTCCTCTGCGAGTGCGGACGTGACTGCGGTCGGCGGGTCGAGCTCCTGCCGGAGGCGTTCGCGACGCTGAGGGAAGCCGGCGGTGCCGTCCGCTCGCCGGATTGCCGCAGGCTCAGGCTTCCGCGCCGCCGCCGGGACCCGGTGGACGGCGTTCCTGCCTTGAACTGACTAGGTGGCGAGTGCCGCGAGGGCGGCGCGGTCGGGCTCGAGCCGGAGCCCGGTCTCGGAGTCGAAGTAGTGGAACCGCGTGGGATCGACCGCGAGCTGCAGCGGCTTTCCGGGCTTCGCCGAGGTCCCGGGGTCGACGCGAGCGGTGAACAGCGACCCTTCGACCGCCGCGAGTTGAGTGTCCTCCTCGCCGGCCGCCTCGCGCACCTCGCTGACCTCCACACGCGGCGCGGCGACCGAGAACAGCACGTTCGTGTCGGCGCCGAGCTCCTCGACGACCTCCACCTTCACGCCGATCCGGGGTAGCGACGCCTCGGCAAAGGCATCGTCCTCGAACGCCTCCGGGCGGATGCCGGCGATCACTCCGCCGGAGGGAGGCGTGTGGTTCGCCGGGAGTGGAACCGCGTAGCCCCCGAAGCGAATCCGGCCGCCTTCGATCTCCGCCTCGACGAGGTTCATCGCCGGAGACCCGATGAACGCCGCCACGTAGAGGTTGGCCGGGCGCGCGTACAGCTCCTGCGGTGTGTCCACCTGCTGGATCCGCCCGTCGCGCATGACCGCGACGCGCTGGCCGAGCGTCATCGCTTCGATCTGGTCGTGAGTGACGTAGATCGTGGTAGTGGCCAGCCGGCTGTGCAGCGCAGCGAGCTGCGCGCGCATGCTCACGCGGAGCTTGGCGTCGAGGTTCGAAAGCGGCTCGTCCATGAGGAACGCCTTGGGCTCCCGCACGATCGCGCGTCCCATCGCGACTCGCTGTCGCTGCCCGCCCGAGAGGGCGGCCGGCTTGCGGTCGAGCAGCTCGTCGAGGCCGAGGAGCTGCGCCGCGCGGGTGACCCGCTCGGCGATCGCGCCCTTCGGCGTCTTGCGCACCTTCAGCCCGTAGCCGAGGTTCTGGCGTACGGTCATGTGTGGGTAGAGCGCGTAGCTCTGGAAGACCATGGCGATGTCCCGCGCGCGCGGAGCCAGGTCGGTCACGTCCACTTCGCCGATCGAGATCGTCCCCGCGGTCACCTCCTCGAGGCCGGCGATCATCCGCAGCAGAGTCGACTTGCCGCAGCCCGACGGCCCGACGAGGACGAGGAACTCCCCGCTGCCGATCGTGAGCGACACGCCGTCGACGGCGACCACTCCGCCGGAGAAGACCTTGCTGACGTTGTCGAGGGTGATCTCGGCCACGAAACGATCAGGGAGTCTATACCGCATTCCCTGACGGAAGGCAATGGCATTGACCACTTCCGCAGCTGCCTCTATAGTCGCCTGCACGTGGAAGCGATCGGAACCCCGGCGAAGATGACGAAGCAGAGCGCCGCCCGGCAGCAGGTGCTCGAGCTCATCGAGCGTCTCGGGGTCGGCACTGCAATCCCCTCCGAGCGGCAGCTCAGCGTCGATCTCGGCGTCTCGCGCCTGACCGTTCGGGCCGCGCTCGACGACCTCGCGCGCGAGGGGTATCTCGTGCGCCGCCGCGGCAGCGGCACGTACGTCCAGCAGCCGAAGATCTCGCAGCAGCTCACGATGACCTCGTTCAGCGAGGACATGCGGCGACGGGGCATGGCGCCGAGCAGCACGACGCTCTCGCTCACGCGACAGCTCGCCGGCCCCCGGCTCGGCCGCTTCCTCAACGTCTCTCCTGGAGACGAGGTCGTCGTGGTCAAGCGGCTTCGGCTCGCCGACGGCGTCTCGATGGCGATCGAGACGCTGCACATCCCGGCGAACGTCGTCCCGGGCGTGCAGCCTCGGGATCTCGAGGGCTCGTTCTACGAGCTCCTGCGCACCCGATACACGATCGAGATCGCCACCGCCGTGCAGACGATCGAGCCGACGGTGACGAACGAGGAGGAGTCGTCCGTGCTCGACGTCCCGCTCCACTCGCCCGCCTTCCTCTTCGAGCGCACGAGCCGCGACGCAGACAGCCGGACGCTCGAGTTCGTCCACTCGATCTACCGCGGCGACCGCTACCAGATCGTGTCCGAGCTGACGCCGTCGTAACTCCTCCGTCACCGGACCTTGACAAGAGTGGTCTGGTGTGGGAGATTCCGCGCGTGGCCGATTGGTATAGACCACTCGACGCACCGCTGGACGTCACCGTCCTCCCGGCCACAGACGTTTCGGACGCCCCGCTCGCGCGTCGACGTATCGAGGGAGAATTGGCATGAGATACCGGGTTCTCGCGGTGGTCGCCGCCGCGATCACGCTCTCGGTCGTCGCCGCGACGACTGCACAGAGCAGTAAGGCAGCAGGTCACACACTCACCGTGTGGCTCCAGGTGGATGCGCAGAACGGCTGGCCGGAGATCGTGGCAGCCGCGAACAACGCGTTCGAAAGCTCGCATCCGGGTTGGAACGTGGACGTCCAGTACCAGCAGTGGACGACGCACCTGCAGAAGTTCGATGCCACGATCGCCGGCAACGACACGCCGGACGTCATCGAGATGGGCAACACCGAGATGACGAAGTACATGGCCGCCGGTGCGTTCGCGAACATCGGCTCGGACAAGAGCCAGTTCGCCAACTCCGGCAAGTGGCTGGCCGGCCTCAAGGCCTCCTCCACGTTCGACGGCAAGCTGTACGGCGTGCCCTACTACGCCGGCTCGCGCGTCATCACCTTCCGGAGCGACCTGTTCAAGAAGGCGGGCTACAAGAAGGATCCGAAGAGCCTGTCGCAGTTCCAGGGCGAACTCGGGAAGGTCGGCAAGATGCAGAAGCACGTCAAGGGCTTCTCGCCTCTCTACGTCGGTGGCGAGGACTGGTACTCGGCGCTGAGCTTCGTCTTCGACTACGGCGGCTCGATCGCGCAGAAGTCGCATGGCAAGTGGGTCGGCACGCTCGACTCGAAGAAGTCGATCGCCGGGCTCAAGCGGTTCAAGGCCTTCTTCAACGCGACCCAGGCCAAGAGGACTGCGACGCTCGACGCCAGCGGCCTTGGCGCAGGCAACCCGTATCCGTACACCGTCTTCTCGCAGGGGCGGACGGCCGCGAACTACGGGCCGGCGTGGTACACGTGCTGCACGGGCACGAAGTACAAGAACGTCGTGAAGCAGTTCGTGATGCCGAGTCACACCAACGGCAAGGCGATGCCGGGATTCCTCGGCGGCTCGGACCTCGCGGTACCGGCGCAGAGCAATTCGAAGTCGCAGGCGACCGCCTGGATGGCCGACTTCACGAACACCGCGAGTGAGCAGGCGCTCGAGAAGAAGGGGAACATCCCCAACGCGACCAACCTGCTCGGCAAGAGCGTGAACGAGAGGGCTGCCGCCCGGAGCTGGTTCGTTCCGCAGGCAGCGCACTGGGTCGACGTCGAGAACGGCAACATCCTCAAGACGATGCTCGCCCAGATGCTCACCGGCCGTCTGACCGTGCTGCAGGCAGCGCGAGCAGCCAGCCAGAACATCGCCCAGACCCTCAACGAGTCGTAGGTAGGTAGCTCCTGAGCGGGAGCCCCACCACGCTCGACACCGCCGCCGCGATCGCCCCAGGGGCATCGCGGCGGCGGCGCCTTACCAGCCGCCGCGTTGCGGGCCGGACAGTGCCGTACCTCCTCATCGTCCCCGTGATCGCAGTCCTGGCGGGGATTCTCGGCTACCCGATCTACTACCTCGTCCGGCTCTCGCTCCAGAAGTACGACCTGTTCGCGCTGATCGCGCACCACGGCACGTACATCGGGCTGGAGAACTACCGGACCGTCCTCCACGACCCGATCTTCTGGCACACGCTCGTCCGCACCGTGGTCTTCACCGCCGCGAACGTGGGCCTGACGATGGTGCTCGGCACGCTGCTGGCGCTGCTCCTCGTGCGGCTCTCGACCTGGGTCAGGCTGCTCTTGACCGCCGGGCTCGTCCTCGTCTGGGCGATGCCGCCGGTCGTGGCGGTCCAGGTCTGGAGCTGGATGACGAACAGCGAGAACGGCGTCCTCAACTACGTCCTCACCCAGCTCCATCTCGGCAACTACTTCCAGCATGACTGGTACTCGACGCCCTTCTGGCAGCTGACGATGGTGACGACGCTGATCGTCTGGGAGGCGTTGCCGTTCGTCGCGATCACGCTCTACGCGGCGCTCTCGCAGGTGCCGCACGAGCTCGTCGAGGCTGCGGAGATCGACGGCGCCCGCTCCTGGCGCGTCTTCAAGGACGTCACGATGCCCGTGATCACGCCGATCCTGCTCATCCTCACGAGCCTGTCGATCCTCTGGGACTTCGGCGTCTTCACGCAGCCGTTCCTGCTGATCGGGGCGGGTCACATCGTCCCGGCGAACTACCTCATGGGCATCTACGTCTACGAGAAGGGGTATGCGGGGACGGACTTCGGGGTCGGTGCGGCGATCTCGATCCTGATGCTCCTGATCGTCGCAGCGCTGAGCGTCGTCTACGTGCGCCGGATGCTCAAGGTCGGTGAGGCGACGTGAACGCGCGGCGCTCTCGCAGGCTCGGCTGGGACGCCCTCGGCCTGCTCGTCTTCGTCTTCCTGGTCTTCCCCGTCTTCTGGATGATCTCGACGGCGTTCAAGTCCGACGACCAGATCAACAGCGCCAACCCGACCTGGATCCCCTCGCATCCCACGTTCGCGCACTTCGGGACGGCCCTCCACAGCCCGTACTTCTGGACCGACGCGAAGAACACCGTCTTCGTGGTGCTGGCCACGGTCGGAGTCTCGACCGTGCTCGCATTCCTCGCAGCCGTCGCGCTTGCGAAGTACCGCTTCGCCGGCCGCGCCGTCTTCATCGTGCTCGTGATCGGGATCCAGATGCTGCCGCCGATCGGACTGATCATCCCGCTCTACGTGCTGCTCGGTCGGTACGGCCTGGTGAACACGCTGACCGGCGTGACGCTCGTCTACCTCACGTTCGCCCTGCCGTTCGCGGTCTGGACCCTGCGCGGCTTCCTGATCGGGATTCCCAAGGAGCTCGAGGAGGCGGCGATGGTCGACGGCTCCACCCGCATCGGCGCCTTCCTGCGCATCCTGCTGCCGCTCGTCGCTCCCGGGCTCGTCGCGACGTCCGTCTTCGCGTTCATCACGGCGTGGAACGAGTACATCTTCGCGAGCATCATCCTGCACAGCAACTCGAAGCAGACGATCACCGTCTGGCTCACGAACTTCCTCGGGGGCTCGCGCGGGGTCGACTGGGGAGCCGTGATGGCGGCGTCGACGCTGATCGCGATCCCGGTCGTCATCTTCTTCCTGCTCGTGCAGCGGCGGATCGCGTTTGGGCTGACCGCGGGAGCGGTGAAAGCGTGAACTGGTCATGACCAATGACGTGACGCGCGCCGGCTGCTCCTATTTCGGCGTCAGGATCCCGCGGCACGTGCGCCGGGACATGGCCGACCTCGCGGCGCGCGGGTATACGGGCGTCCTCCACACGTTCTCGGAGAACGACCTCGCCTACTACCGCCACACGATGGCCGAGATCGTCGCGATCTCGCACGACGTCGGCCTGACCGTGCCGGCGAGCCCGTGGGGGCTTGGTCGCACGTTCGGCGGCGAGGCCGAGAGCCGCTGGGTCGCGTTCCATCCCGAGGAGTGCCAGGTGCTCGACGACGGACGCCGTGTCGCCGCGGCCTGCCTCAACAGCTCGGCCTACCGCGACTTCTGCAAGGAGTGGGCGGACTGGGTGCTCGAGTGCGGCGTCGACTCGGTCTTCTGGGACGAGCCCGCATGGGTGGTGCCGGCGCACGTCGGCGTCGACGACGCATCGCGCTGGACGTGCCGCTGCGACCGCTGCGCGGAGCGCTTCGGCGGACCCGTTCCCGCCGAGCTGACGCCGGAGCTACGGCGGTTCCGGGAGGACTCGGTCGTCGACTACCTGCGCGAAGTCGTCGATCATGTCGCGGCCCGCGGCGGCGCGAGCACGGTCTGTCTCCTTCCTGCGACGGAGGGAACGCAGGGACTCGCCGACTGGGACGCGGTGGCTTCGCTTCCGGGTCTCTCCACGCTGGCGACCGATCCGTACTGGAAGCACTGGGCCGAGCCGGCGGGGCCGTTCGTGCGCCGCTTCGCGCGTCTCCTGCGCGAGACGGCCGACCGTCACGGCGTGGGTGCGCAGCTCTGGGTGCCGAGCTTCGGCCTCGATCGGGTGGACATTCCCGAGCTCGAGGCGGCTGTGGCCGGGGCGCGCGAGGAGGGCGTCGACGACCTGTGGACGTGGGGCTACGAGGCCTGCGGGCACATGACGTCGCTCGCCACGCCCGACGCGCCGCTCGTCTGGGAGGCGGTGAGCTCTGCCCTCACCGGTCGGCCGCAGGTCGGGACGACCGAGGCGGCGCGCCCGGACCTCGCCGACCTCGACCTCCGTGCCACACGCGACCTCGTGCGCCTCCTGAACGAGGAGGATGCGACCGTTCCGGCGGCGGTCGCCGAGGCGGGCGACTCGCTCTCGGCCGCGATCGACGCGATCGTCGAGCGCATGCGCCGCGGCGGCCGGCTCGTCTATGCCGGCGCCGGCACGTCGGGGGCCCTCGCCGCGCTCGACGCGGCCGAGTGCGGCTCCACCTTCGGCTCTCCTCCGGGGGAGGTCCTCGCCGTCGTCGCCGACCAGGACGCCGACGAGGACGATCGTGCTGCGGCGACGAACGCACTCCGCGGGGTCCCCCTCCGGCCCGAGGACTGCGTCGTTGCCGTCAGCGCGAGCGGCTCCACCCCGTTCGTGCTCGCCTCGCTCGAGGCCGCCCGCGAGGTCGGTGCGCTCGGCGTCGCAGTTGCGAGCGTTCGCGACAGCCGGGCCGCCGCGCTGGCCGAGCACGAGGTGGCGGTCGTGGTCGGCCCGGAGGTGATCGCGGGCTCGACGCGGCTCAAGGCCGGTACCGCGCAGAAGCTCGTCCTCAACACGATCTCGACCGTGACGATGATCCGGCTCGGCCGCACGTTCGGCGGGCTGATGGTCGGCGTCGCGCCCGGCAACGAGAAGCTCCGCGAGCGCGCCCGCCGCAACGTCGTGCTCGCGACCGGCGCCTCCGAGGAGCGGGTGGACGAGGCGCTCGAGGCCGCCGCCGGCGACGCGCGCGTCGCGCTCGTCTCGCTTCTGGCCGGCGTCGACGCCGCTGCCGCGCGCTCACGGCTCGAGGCCTCCGAGGGTTCCGTGCGAAAGGCGGCGAGGCCATGAGGCTCGGGGTTGAAGCGGCGCTCGTTCGCGGAGAGCTCGTGCCGGGGGACGTCGAGGTCCAGGACGGCCGCATCGTCGGGGTCGGCCTCGCCCGCGGCCCGCGCGGCCGGGTCGCGATCCCGGGCTTTGTCGACCTCCAGGTGAACGGCTTCGGCGGCGTCGACTTCCTCTCCGCCTCGAACGAGGACTACTACCGCGCGGGTGAGGTGCTGCTGCTGACCGGCGTGACTGCGTACCAGCCGACGTTCATCACGTCGGCGGAGGAAGCGACGGTCGAGGCGCTGCGGGAGATGTCTGCGGCCGCATCCGGCCCTCGCATTCTCGGTGCGCACCTCGAGGGGCCGTTCCTCTCGCCGGACCGCCCCGGCACGCATCCGCTCGGTCACCTTCGCACGCCCGATGTCGCGCTGCTCGACCGCCTGCTCGACGCGGGCACCGTGACGCAGATGACGCTCGCGCCCGAGCTCTCCGGTGCGGATGCACTCGTGGAGCGGCTGCGCGAGCGCGGCGTCGCCGTCGCGGCGGGACACACGAACGCAACCGCCGTGGAGGCAAACCACGCGTTCGATCTCGGGGTCGGCGGCGTCACCCACGTCTTCAACGCGATGCGCCCGTTCCGCTCCCGCGATCCCGGAATCGCCGGTGCAGCCCTCACGCGTGCCGGCGTCGTGATCTGCATGGTCGTGGACGGCCACCACCTCGCCCAGGAGACCGTGCGGCTCGTCTGGGCGTGTGCGGCCGGCCGCGTCGCGCTCGTCACCGACGCGATGGCTGCGGCCGGGGCCGGCGGGAACGGCAACGGCACGTTCCAGCTCGGCGACGTCGAGGTGGAGGTCGAGGACGGCGCCGCACCGATGCGGGAGGACGGGACGCTCGCCGGCACCGTGCTCACGATGATCGACGCCGTTCGCAACCTCCACGCGCTCGGCGTTCCCTTCGAGCAGGCGGTGGGTGCGGCGACCGAGGTCCCGGCGCGCTTCCTCGCCCGCGGCGACGTCGGCTTTCTCGAGCCCGGCGCGCCTGCCGACGTCGTCGTCCTCGACGACCGGCTCGAGATCCAGGCCGTCCACTGTTCGGGTCGGAGCGATGTCGTGGCTCGAGACTGAGCTGCGCGAGCAGCCGGAGGCGCTGGCGCGCCTGCTCGAGCGCCAGGCCGAGGCCGCGCGCGTGGCCGCCGGGGTCTTCCGCCGGCGCGATATCCGCTACCTCCTGATCGCCTCACGCGGCAGCTCCTCGAACGTGGCGCGCTACGCGCAGTACCTCCTCGGCCGGGCGCACCGCGTGCCGGTGATGTTCGCCACGCCGTCGCTCTACACGATCTACGGCCAGCCGCCCCGGCTCGACGGCGGTCTCGTGATCGGCATCTCGCAGTCGGGTGCGTCGCCGGACGTCGTCGCGGTGCTTGCAGAGGCTCGCGAGCAAGGACGGCCGACGCTGGCGCTGACGAACGACGTCGGGTCGCCCCTCGCGCTCACGGCCGACGCCGTGCTGCCGCTCGAGGCCGGGCGCGAGCAGGCCGTCGCGGCGACCAAGACCTACGTCAACTCCCTCGGAGCGGTTGCACTCCTCTTCGCGCAGCTGGGAAACGACGCGGCTGCGCGGGACGAGCTCGCGCGGATGCCGGCAGCCCTGGCGGCGCAGATCGAGCTGTCGCTCGACGACACGCCGTCGCTCGAGGAATACCGTGACGCCGTCGGGCTGACCGTGGTCGCCCGCGGCGTCAACTACGGCACGGGCTTCGAGATCGCGCTCAAGATCCGCGAGCTCTCCGGGCTCATGACCGAGGCGTACTCGCCGGCCGACCTGATGCACGGCCCGATCGCGGCGATCCAGCCGGGTTGGCCGGTCGTGGTCGTAGCGCCCAGCGGCCCTGCGCGGCCGAGCGTCGAGGAGATCGTGCCGCCGCTGCGCGCACGCGGAGCGCGGCTCGTCGCCGTCTCGGACGTGCGCGCGGTGCTCCGCCGGGCGCAGACGAAGCTCGTGCTCGCACCGGGCGTTCCCGAGTGGCTCAGCCCGTTGACGGCCGTCGTGCCCGGACAGCTTGCGGCCATGCGCCTGACGAGCCTCCGGGGTCTCGACCTCGACAGCCCGGTCGGCCTCCGGAAGGTGACGCTGACGCGATAACGAGCGCTAGCCGGTCTGGGCGGCGGACGGCGCCCACACCCGGAACCTGACCAGTGCGATGCCGCCGACGACGAGCGTCGGGACGATGACGAGCGCGCGGTAGAGGAGCACCGCAGCCACGACGTGTGCGTGCGGTGCGCCAAAGCCGACGAGCGTCCCGATCATCCCCAGCTCGACGACGCCGATCCCGCCGGGAGTGAGCGGTAGCGAGCTGATCACCCGCCCGATCGCCCACGCGAGGAAGGACTCGCTCAGCGGGAGGCTTGCGATCGAGACTCCGACCGCCCGGAGAGACAGCTCGAAGATGAGATAGGCGGTCAGCTGGTTGCCGAGCGTGGCCGCCGTGAGGGCGGGCCAGCGCCGGCGGAGGTCGGTGACCCGTTCCGCCCGCACACGAACGAGGGCCTCGCCGCTCCACTCCGGTGGGCGGCGCCGGAGAGACCGGGCCACCCGCGCCCCGAGGCGACCGGCGGAGTCGCCGACCCACAGTGCGGCTCTCGGACTACGGAGGACCGCGAACGCGAGGACGGCGATGATCGCTCCCGCCGCGGCGCTCGCGCCCGCGATCGCGGCCGTGGAGCCGGAGAGATTCCCGCTCGCGAAGACGAGAGCCGCGCCGACGAGCGGGTAGAGCAGGATCATCACCTGGCTCCAGATCCCGGTCAGCGCGACGGCGAAGCCCGCCGCGCCGGCGGTCACTCGCAGCCGCCGCAGCAGCCCGAAGGAGATCGCCATGCCGAGCGGCGCGCCTCCGGGGAGGACGAACGTGAGAGCGGTCGACGCCTGCGTGAAGCCGAGTGCGCCGACCCACGACAGCTGCGGCAGCAGCGCCCGCCACGGCAGGGCGGTGGTGAGCACGTCGAGCACTACCGCTGCGGCGAGCCCGATCGCCCACGGTGCAGAGACCGTCTCGAGTTGCTTTCCGACGCTCCGGTAGCTCGCGATGCGCGGGACGACCACGACGAAGACCGCGGCGGCCAGCGCGATCCCGAGCGCGCTGCGGAGAACGGCCCGGCGTGAACGCCGCATGGAGGCAAGCGTATGTAGCGCCGCGCGGCGATGTCCGGTGGGAACGGCTAGCCTCAGGCTCCGATGAAGGTCCTGGTCACCGGCGGCGCCGGCTTCATCGGCGGCCATGTCGCGCGCCACCTTCTCGATGCCGGGCACGACGTCGTCGTCCTCGACGACCTCAGCGGCGGCTACGAAGCGAACGTGCCCGCGGGAGCGACGTTCGTCGCGGGCTCGGTCACGGATCCGGAGCTCGTCGACGAGCTGTTTCGCACGCACGCGTTCGCGGACGTCTTTCATCTCGCCGCCTACGCAGCCGAGGGGCTTTCGCACTTCATCCGCCGCTTCAACTACACGAACAACGTTCTCGGCTCGGTCAACGTGATCAACGCCGCGCTGCGCGCGGAGAACGTCGAGCGCTTCGTCTTCGCCAGCTCGATCGCCGTCTACGGGCCGGCCCAGGCGCCGATGTCGGAAGACGTCCTCCCGGAGCCGGAGGACCCATACGGAATCGCGAAGTACGCGGTCGAGCTCGACCTTGCCGCCGCGCAGCGGATGTTCGGGCTCGACTACACGATCTTCCGTCCTCACAACGTCTACGGCGAGCTGCAGAACCTCGCCGACCCGTACCGGAACGTGATCGGGATCTTCATGAACCAGGTGATGGCCGGGAAGCCCATGACGGTCTTCGGCGACGGCCAGCAGACTCGGGCGTTCACGCACATCGACGACGTCGCCCCACTGATCGCACGCTGTATCGACGTCCCGGAAGCGGCAAACGAGGTCTTCAACGTGGGCGCCGAGACGCCGTACAGCGTCGTCGACCTCGCTCACGCGGTCGCGCGTGCCTTCGACGTGGCCGAGCCGGAGATCGAGTTCCTGCCCGCGCGGAAGGAGGTCGTCCACGCCTTCTCCGATCACGCGCGGCTGCATCGCGTGTTCGGCGAGGCGCCGACGGTGACGCTCGACGAGGGCTTGCGCCGGATGGCGGAGTGGGCGCGCGAGGCCGGAGTCCGTGAGCCGATCCGGTTCGAGAGCGTCGAGGTCTTGCGGAACATGCCGCCCTCCTGGACGGCCGGTCTGACGCAGACCGCTTAGTGCCCATCGACGTTTCCGTCTCCCTCGTCAACACGAACTCGCGGGAGCTGCTCCTCTCCTGCCTCGAGTCGCTGCCGGCCCAGCCCGGGTTGGAGATCGTCGTCCTCGACAACGCGTCCGAGGACGGGTCGGCGGCGGCGGTTCGCGAGCGCTTCCCCGCGGTCCGGGTGATCGAGCAGCGGCACCGGGCCGGCTTCGGCGCGAACCACAACTCCGTGATCCGCGCCACGAGCGGGCGCTATGTGTTCGTGCTCAACGAGGACACGACGAGCGAGGACTGGGGCTTCGCGCGCTTGGTCGCCCACCTCGACGCGAACCCGCGGGTCGCCGCTCTCGGGCCGCGGCTCGTCTATCCCGACGGACGGCCGCAGACCTCGGCGTGGCGCTTTCCCTCGCCCGGGACGGCTGCGCTGGGGCTTCTGACGCTCGGTCGCGCCGGCATCGCCCAGTCGGGAGGGAGCGAGACCCGCGACGTCGATTGGGCCATGGCCGCCGCGCTGCTGCTGCGCCGGGAGGCGCTCGACGAGGTCGGCCTCTTCGACGAGGAGTTCTTCATCTACTCGGAGGAGACGGACCTCTCCCGCCGCCTGAGGCAGGCGGGTTGGCGGACGCAGTACTTCCCGGAGGTGACCGTCGTGCACCACGAGTCGCAGTTCAGCGCCGGCATCCCCGAGCGGCGGATCAACGAGATGTGGCGCGGCCGTCACCGCTACTGGCAGAAGCACCACTCGGCGGCGGGAGCCCGTGTGGCCGCGCTTGCCACGGGGGCCCAGTATGCGGCCCGCGCGCTGCTCCGGGCGCGCGACCGGGATTTCGCCGGCCGCATGCGATTGCACGCCCGCGACGCCCTCCGCGTGCGCGGGCCCGGCCTCCGCGAGCTCGCGGAGGAATGGAACCGCGAGCACTAAAGGCTCCTAGCAGGTTTGGCGAAACGCAGGCTGGGCCGCCAAACCCTCCTAGCGCAAGGGCGTACATTCGGGCACACTTCGCCTCCCACAGCCACGATGCTCGGGGGGATCCGTGACGGCGGTACAGCGAACGAGGTC
>DATBAH010000107.1:0-1803 GCA_036271615.1 Gaiellaceae bacterium | reverse complement strand
CGCGCGTCCTCGAGCAGCGCGAGCGGCGTCACCCACGCCGAGATCGACGTCTGGAACGACTTGCCGAGATTCGGCCCCAGAGGCTGGTACTCCCATGCCTGGATGTCGCGCGCGCTCCAATCGTTGAGGAGGACGACGCCGAAGACATGGTCGGCGAACGCCTCGACCGGGACGGACTCGCCGAGCCACGTCGGCACGCCGACGACGAACCCGAGCTCGAGCTCGAAGTCGAGCCGGCGGCTCGGGCCGAAGGTCGGCGCGTCCTCGTCCGGCGCCTTCCGCTGGCCCCGCGGCCTCACGACCTCCGTCCCGCTGACGACGACGCTCCCCGCTCGGCCGTGGTACGCGACGGGGAGCCAGCGCCAGTTCGGCAGGAGAGGCTCCTGGTCGGGCCGGAACATGCGGCCGAGGTTCGTGGCGTGCTCGAGGGAGGAGTAGAAGTCGACGTAGTCCGCGACGTCGAACGGGAGGTGAAGGCCGGCTTCTGCCGCGGGGATGCGCGGCCCGTCGTGTGCGCGCGCCACGCCGATCGCCTCACGCCACGCCGTACGGCCCGCCGCGAGCAGCTCGTTCAACGCCGGGCTCGCGAAGAAGCCGCCGAGGCCCGAGAGGTCGACCGCCTCGTCACCGTCCCGCCAGAGCAGGCCGTTCGGTCCGGCCCCGAAGCTCACAGGATCCCCAACTCTTCGAGCTCCTCCGCCGGCTCGAAGAACGAGCAGGTGCCGATCGAGTGGAAGAGCGAGGCGCGGACGTCGGCGAGCCTGGCTGGGAGCGCTTCCTGGTCGCGCCAGCGGAAGGAGGCGGCGTCGAGCGCGAAGGCGGGCGGCCGCTCGCGCAGCGCCTCCTCCTCGTCGCCGAAGACCGCGGCCGCGAGGAGATTGAGGAAGCCGTGCTCGCCGTCAGGCGCTGCGTACGGGTGGTGGAGGCCGGCGGTCGCCTTGAAGACGAGCCCCCTGGAGCGGCATCCGCGGATGAAGTCCGCGAGCTCCTCGACCGGCGGCACGCGCTCGCCGCCGCAGCGGATCTTCGCGCGGAGGCCACTCGCCGCCACCTCGTCGAGCGGCACGCCCTCGAGATAGACCGCATCGTCTTGCCGCTCGCTTCCCGCGTCGACCACCGCGAGAGCACGCGCCTCCTCCTGCGGCAGCTCGGAGAGCTGCGCGGCCGGCCAGACGAGACGCCCGAGCATCCAGGCGTGCTCGCTCTCCCGCGCCCGCCGGTCCTCGGCGAGCGCCTCGGCGGGCGGCAGGCTCGCCGGCGGGAACATCGGCGCGTGGTCGAAGAACCTCGTCAGGAGAGCGCGGCGGGCATCGTCGGGCATGAGGGCCGAGGCTACACTGGCCGCCGGGCCAGGCCCCGTGCAGTGGGAGCCTGCGAACCGCGTCAGATCCGGGAGGAAGCAGCGCTAAGTGGTTACTCCCAGGTGTTCGGTGTGCCTGGCCCGTTTGCCCGCTTCGCCCGCTCCGCCTTCGGCTCCGCTTTCCGCTCGCTCGGTGCGAGCGGCGTCGCCGCTCGCCTGCTGACGGCGCTCGCTTGTGGGCCGCGCCCGCGCAGGTCGGGCGCGGCGACGCAGGCGAGATCATTCGCGCCTGTTCTGCTTGAATCGACTCGTGGCTGCGCTCTATCGGAAGTACCGCCCCCAGAGTTTCGCCGAGCTCGTCGGACAGGAGGCGGTCGTTCGGACGCTGAGCAACGCGATCGCCACGGACGCGGTGCGCCAGGCCTATCTCTTCGCGGGCCCGCGCGGCACCGGCAAGACCTCGATGGCGCGCATCCTCGCCAAGTGCCTCAACTGTGCGCAAG
>DATBAH010000106.1:0-10132 GCA_036271615.1 Gaiellaceae bacterium | reverse complement strand
GGCGACCGGGCTAAAAAACGCCTAAAGCGCTCGAGAGCACGTCTCCCGGGCCGGTGTAAGGAGTGAAGGTGCAGGACACGCGGGAACGGCTCGAATCCATCCTCAGGCAGCGCATCGCCGTCCTCGACGGCTCGTGGGGTGTGCTCATCCAGAAGCGCGTGCGCGGCGAGGAGGCCTACCGCGGCGAGCGGTTCCGCGATCACCCGCTCGACGTCGCCGGCGACCCGGATCTCCTCAATCTGACGCAGCCGGAGGTCGTGCGCGAGATCCACCGCTCGTACTTCGAGGCCGGCGCCGACATCGCGACGACCAACACCTTCACGGCGACCCGGATCGGCCAGGCGGACTACGCGCTTCAGGACGTGGCTGCCGAGATGTCGCTCGAGGGAGCGAGGCTCGCGCGGGGGGTGGCGGACGAGTTCGGCGGGCTGGTGGCCGGCTCGGTCGGGCCGCTCAACGTCGCGCTCTCGCTCTCGCCGCGTGTAGACGACCCCGCCTACCGCTCGGCGAGCTTCGACGAGGTCGCCGAGGTGTACGTCGAGCAGATCCGCGCGCTCCGCGAGGGCGGCGTCGACCTGCTCCTGATCGAGACCGTCTTCGACACCCTGAACGCGAAAGCCGCGATCGTCGCCGCCCAGGACGCGGCCCCCGACCTGCCGCTCTGGCTCTCTTTCACCGCGGTCGACAAGAGCGGGCGGAACCTGTCGGGCCAGACCGTCGAGGCGTTCTGGATCTCGGTCGAGCACGCCCAGCCGCTCGTCGTGGGCGTCAACTGCTCCCTCGGTGGCGCCGAGATGCGGCCCTTTGTCGAGGACCTCGCCGAGATCGCCCCGACCTGGGTCGCCTGTCACCCGAACGCGGGCCTGCCGAACGCGCTCGGCGAGCACGACGAGCAGCCCGAGGACACGAGCCGCTTCCTCGGCGAGTTCGCGCGCGACGGCCTCGTGAACATCGTCGGCGGCTGCTGCGGCACGACGCCGGAGCACGTCCGGCAGATCGTGGCCGCGGTCGACGGGGTCGCTCCGCGCAGCGTCCCCGAGCGGCGGCCGGCAGCCCGTTTCAGCGGCCTCGAGCCGCTCGAGCTGAGGCCGGATTCGAACTTCACCGTGATCGGCGAGCGGACGAACATCACGGGCTCGGCCCGCTTCCGCCGGCTCGTCGAGTCGGGCGACTTCCAGGCCGCGCTCGACGTCGCGCTCGAGCAGGTCCGGGGCGGGGCGAATCTCCTCGACGTGAACATGGATGCCGACCTGCTCGACGGCGAGCGGGCCATGACGACCTTCCTCAACCTCGTCGCCACCGAGCCCGAGGTGGCCCGGATCCCGATCGTCGTCGACAGCTCGCGCTGGTCGGTGCTCGAGGCCGGGCTGAAGTGCGTCCAGGGGAAGGGCGTCGTCAACTCGCTGTCGTTGAAGGAAGGCGAGGAGGCGTTCCTCGAGCAGGCGCGCGCGGTGCGCCGCTACGGCGCCGGCGTCGTCGTCATGGCCTTCGACGAGGAGGGCCAGGCCGAGACGGCCGAGCGCAAGGTCGCGATCTGCGAACGCGCCTTCCGGCTCCTCGTCGAGCAGGTCGGCTTTCCGCCCGAGGACGTCATCTTCGATCCGAACGTCCTCGCGGTGGCGACCGGCATCGAGGAGCATCGCGGCTTCGCCAAGGGCTTCCTCGCGGCGCTGCCGTTGATCAAGGAGCGCTGCCCAGGCGCGAGGACGAGCGGCGGGATCTCGAATCTCAGCTTCGCCTTCCGCGGCAACGACGCGGTGCGCGAGGCGATGCACTCGGCATTCCTCTACCACGCGATCCGTGCCGGGCTCGACATGGGCATCGTCAACGCCGGCCAGCTCGTCGTGTACGAGGACATCCCGCCCGAGCTGCTCGAGCTCGTCGAGGACGTGATCTTCGACCGCCGTCCCGATGCGACCGAGCGGCTCGTCGAGTACGCGGGGCGCGTGCGCGGCGAGGCGACGCGGCGAGAGGTCGACCTCTCGTGGCGCGAGGCGCCCGTCGAGAAGCGCCTCGAGCACGCGCTCGTGCACGGCATCGTCGACTTCATCGAGGAGGACACCGAGGAGGCGCGGCAGCGAGCCGACCGGCCGCTCGACGTGATCGAGGGGCCGCTGATGTCCGGCATGCAGGTGGTGGGCGACCTCTTCGGAGACGGGAAGATGTTCCTGCCGCAGGTCGTGAAGAGCGCACGCGCGATGAAGCGCGCCGTCGCCTATCTCGAGCCGTACATGGAGGCCGAACAGGCGGCCGGCGGCGTGCCGCGAGCCCGTGGCAAGGCCGTTCTCGCGACGGTCAAGGGCGACGTGCACGACATCGGCAAGAACATCGTCGGGGTCGTCCTGGGCTGCAACGACTACGACGTGGTCGACCTCGGCGTCATGGTGCCCGCCGAGCGGATCCTCGACGTCGCGGTCGAGGAGGAGGCGGACGTCGTCGGGCTCTCCGGCCTCATCACGCCGTCGCTCGACCAGATGGTCGACGTCGCACGCGAGATGGAGCGGCGGGGGATGGGCCTGCCGCTGCTGATCGGCGGCGCGACGACGTCGCGTCAGCACACGGCTGTCCGGATCGCGCCCGCGTACTCGCAGCCGGTGGTGCACGTCCTCGACGCCTCGCGGGTGGTGCGGGTCGTCTCCGATCTGCTCGACCCTGACCGGCGCGTGCGGCTCGACGTCGAGAACCGTGCCGACCAGGACCGCCTGCGCGATCTCCACGCCGAGAAGGAGCGCAAGCCGCTTCTGCCGCTCGCTCGCGCGCGTGAGAACCGGCTTCACGTCGCGCTCGACGACCCGCCCGTGCCGGAGTTCACGGGCCGCCGGCTCGTCGAGCCCGACCTCGCCACCCTGCGCGAGTACGTCGACTGGCAGTTCTTCTTCCACGCCTGGGAGCTGAAGGGGAAGTTCCCGGCGATCCTCGAGCAGCCGGCTGCGCGTGAGCTCTTCGACGACGCTCAGCGCCTGCTCGACCGGATCGTCGACGAGCGGCTGCTCTCGGCGCGCGGGGTCTTCGGCTTCTGGCCCGCGTCGTCCGAAGGCGACGACGTGGTCCTGGACGAGGGAACGCGCTTCTGCTTTCTCCGTCAGCAAACCGATTACGGCGACTCGCGCCCGAACCGCTGCCTCGCGGATTACTTCGCTCTCGACAGAGACCACCTTGGCGCGTTCGCGGTCACCGCCGGCCTCGGCGCCGAGGAGCTCGCCGCCGGCTTCGCCGCCGAGCACGACGACTACCACGCGATCATGGTCAAGGCGCTCGCCGACCGCCTCGCCGAGGCCTTCGCGGAGTACCTGCACGAGGTCGCGCGCCGCGCCTGGTACGAGACGGGTCCGAAGCTCCCGCCTGAACAACTGATCGCCGAGGGCTTCGGCGGCATCCGGCCCGCGTTCGGGTATCCCGCCTGCCCGGACCACAGCGAGAAGTCGAAGCTGTTCGCGCTGCTCGGCGCGGAGGAGGCGGGCCTAGCGCTCACCGAGACATACGCGATGACGCCGGCCGCGAGCGTGAGCGGCATCTCCCTCGCGCATCCCGAGGCGCGGTACTTCTCGGTGGGCCGGATCGGCCGCGACCAGGTCGTGGACTACGCGGCCCGGAAGAGGGTCTCGCCGGCCGAGGTCGAACGATGGCTACGACCGAATCTCGGCTACGAGCCGGCGGAAGATGAGGACGAAATGAGAGTTGTGTCCGCCTCTTCCGGAACCTGAGCTATCCTCGGTGACCGGCGCCGCGGTGGCGCCGATCTTGCATGCGGACGACTCTAAAACGCGGAATCGGACAAGCCGCCGGGCGGAATGGCAACGGCCATTCGGCCTCGCCGCCACTCTTTGGGCCGATCGCGAGGTACCGGCAGCCCGTACCGCCGCGTCGGACGGTGATCGGCCTGATCCTGCGCGGCTTCGGCTGGCTCGTGCTCGCCGTCGTCGTGATCGCCTCCGGTGCTGCCGGCGGCCTCTACCTCTACGGTCACGAGACTCTCGCCTCCGTCTCCGCCCGTAGCTCGTCGCTCAAGCACGCAGAGAAAAACGGAGATCTGAAGACGGTCCCGCCTCCGTCCAAGCCGGCGATCGCTCTCGTCGCGGGTTACGACGTCCGCGGCGCCCCCGGCGGCGCGAATCCCTATGCCGGCTCCAACTCCGACACGCTGATGCTCATGCGAGCCGACCCGACGAACAACACGCTTTCGCTGCTCTCGTTCCCGCGCGATCTCTGGGTGAACATCTACTGCCACGGCGACGTCGTCAACAACCAGGGCCGGATCAACTCCGCCTGGTCGACCTGCGGCAACAACGGCCCGGACGCGACGCTCGACACGATGCGCCATCTGACCGGCCTCGACATCAACTACCTGATCACGCTCGACTTCCACGCCTTCACGCAGATCGTCGACCACCTGCACGGCGTGTACATGAACGTCGACCGCCGGTACTTCATCGCCCCGCACACGGGCACGTCGGCGATCAACCTGCTCCCGGGCTACCAGAAGCTCGACGGTGCCCAGGCGCTGTCGTACGTCCGCTACCGCCACACCGACAGCGACATCTACCGCACCGGCAGGCAGCAGCTCTTCCTCGACTCCTTGAAGAGCCGGCTCAAGAGCAGTCTCTCGATCTTCGACGCCCCGAAGCTGATCGGAGACCTGAAGCACAACGTGGAGGTCGCAAAGGGAGGCAGCGGTTCCGTGACCCCGGGCGAGCTCGAGTCGTACCTCGGCCTCGTCTACCACCTCGAGCCCGGCTTCCTCTTCCGCAACCAGATCCCGCTCAACGACTTCCAGAACGTCGTTATCGGCGGTGCCGACGTGCTGCAGACCTCCCCGAGCAACATCTCGGCCGCGGTGCAGAGCTTCCTCCACCCGGACGTCCGCGACGCAGCAGCGGTCAACGCCCAGTTCGGCGGGCAGAAGAAGACCCCCAAGAAGAAGACGAAGCAGCACAAGCTGGCGAAGTCGAAGGTCACGGTGCTCGTCCTCAACGGCGGGAAGGTTCCGGGCGAGGCCTCGAACACGTCCTACCGGCTGACGACGCACGGCTACACCACGAAGTCGCTGCCTTCGGGCGACCAGGCCAACGCGCCGAAGGTGCGGCGCGACACGGTCGTGTACTACGACCCGGTGCAGCCCAATGCCCAGCAGGCAGCGCAGCAGCTTCGGCCGCTCTTCGGCTCGCAGACGCAGGTCAAGCAGATGACCACGGTGATCGCCGAGTACGCGAAGCGCGCCGGCAATCCGCTCACCGTGGTCGCCGTCGGGACGAGCTTCCCCGGCACGCTCGCAATCGCCAAGCCACCGAAGGTGATCCCGAAGCTGCCGCCGCAGGTGAGCGCCGGCGCAGCCATGACGGCCGCGCCGCTACGCCAGGTCTACGACCAGGTGCACTTCCCGCTGATGGTGCCGCACCTGATCGCGCGGGACTCACAGCTCTCGTCCGACCACGGCGTCCGCGCCTTCAAGCCGCTGAAGCGCCAGCACGAGGTCGCCCTCACCTTCAACGTCGCGGGAGGTGACGAGTACTGGCAGATCGAGGAGAGCACGTGGAACTCGGCGCCGATCCTCGACAACCCGACCGGCTCGATCCCGTACCGCGGCGGGAAGCTCCTGCTCTACTCGACCGGCGGCGCCCTTCAGATGGTCGCCTTTCGCACGCCGCACGCGACGTACTGGGTCGTGAACACGATCCTCAACCAACTCTCGAACTCGACGATGATCGCCATCGCGAAGAGCCTCCGTCCCCTGCGCGGCTGAGCGGCGGATTACGCTAACGCCGTGTCACGGATCGCGATCTTCGGGGCCGGCTATGTCGGCCTCGTAACCGGCGCGTGCTTAGCGGATCTCGGTCACGAGGTCGTCGTGCGCGACGTCCTGCCCGACCGGATCAAGCGGTTGCAGGCCGGAGAGGTGCCGATCTACGAGCCGGGCCTCGACGAGGTGCTCGAGCGGTGTCGCGACCGGCTCTCGTTCACGCTCGACGTGCGCGAGGCGGTCGACGGAGCCGACTTTCTCTACGTCGCCGTCGGAACACCGCCGACCTACGCCGGCGATGCCGACCTGTCCGCCGTGTGGACGGTCGTCGACGAGCTTCCGGACGACGCGCGCGTGACGGTCGTCATGAAGTCGACGGTGCCGGTGGGGACGGGGGAGAAAGTGCGCGCCGCGCTCGACGCACGCGGCCTCGAAGCGGTCGGCTACGTCTCGAATCCCGAGTTCACCGCGGAGGGAGCGGCGGTACGGGACTTCATGAAGCCAGACCGCATCGTGATCGGCGCCTTCGACGAAGACGACGGCGACGCCGTCGAGGCGCTGCACTCCGGCATCGACGCACCGGTCGTCCGTGCGGACGTCAACTCCGCCGAGATGATCAAGCTCGCGGCGAACGCGTTCCTCGTCACCCGCATCAGCTTCATCAACGAGATCGCCAACGTCTGCGAGCTCGTCGGCGCGGACGTCGAGCACGTGGCCGAGGGCATCGGGCTCGATCACCGGCTCGGCCCGCACTTCCTCCGCGCGGGCATCGGCTGGGGCGGTTCGTGCTTCCCGAAGGACTCGCTCGCGCTGAAGCAGCTCGCCGCGAACTCGGGCTACCACTTCCACCTCATGAACGCCGTGATCGAGGTGAACGAGCTGCAGAAGCGCCGCGTCCTCCAGAAGCTCCAGCGTCATCTCGGGCGGCTGCGGGGGAAGTCCGTCGCGCTGCTCGGTCTTGCCTTCAAGCCGAACACCGACGACATGCGAGAGGCGCCGTCCCTCGTGCTCGCGTCGCGGCTGCTCGCCGAGGGAGCGGAGGTTCGCGGCTGGGATCCGGTCGCGCGTCCCGACCTGCAGGGCGTCACGTTCTCCGCCACGCCGCTCGAGGCCGTGACGGGCGCCGACGCGGCGGTGATCGTCACCGAGTGGCCGCAGCTGCTCGAGTTCCCCAGCGAGGAGACTCGCCGGGCGATGCGGCATCCGCTGATCGTCGACGGGCGAAACCTCCTCGACCCCGACACCGTGCGTGCTCTCGGCTTCGCCTACGAGGGGACGGGCCGCCGGATCTCGGCGACGGACGTCCTGCCCGAGGCGGCCGAGCCCGAGCTGGAGACGAGCGAGTAGTGGAAGCGCTCCTGCTCGCCGGCGGCAAGGCGGAGCGGCTGGGCGATGCGGCGCAGGGACTGCCGAAGCCGCTCGTGCCGGTGGCCGGTCTTCCTCTGGCGGCCTATGGGGTCGCCCGGCTCGTCGACGGCGGCGTGACGCGTGTCATCGTCGCGTGCCGCGCCGGCGACGAGGAGGCCTTCCTCGCTGCGCTCTCCGGGCTCGGCGCCGATGTCGAGGCGGTGGGGGAGGACGAGCCGCTCGGCCGCGGCGGCGGTCTACGGCTCGCGGCAACACGTCGGCAGGAAGAGGGGCCCGTGCTCGCCCTCAACGGCGACGAGCTGTTCGACGTCGACTTCCGCTCGCTCCTCGCCGAGCACGAATCGAGCGGTGCCGCCGGGACGATCGTCGTCGCGCAGGTGCGCTCTCCGTTCGGCGTCGTCGAGGTCGAGGACGACGGGACGATCACCGGCTTCCGGGAGGCGCCGGTGCTCGAGCACTGGGTCAACTCCGGCGTCTACGTGTTGGGCGAGGAGGCGCTCGCGCTCCTCCCCGAGAAGGGGGACCACGAGCAGACGACCTTCCCGCAGCTCGCGAGCGAGCGGAGGCTGCACGCGCACCGTCACGAGGGAGTCTGGCTCACGGTGAACACGCCGAAGGACCTCCGCCGGGCCGCGGAGTTCGTCGAGGCGCACCCCGAATGGCGGCCGCAGAGGCAGGTCGCATGAGCGTAGGCTCGACGGAGCTCAGCAAAGAGCGGAGGTGCCGGCTTTGGCGGCGCCGGGAGCGGATATGAGGCTCGACTCGCCGAACTACGGCTCGCTCGACCGCTTCTCGTTCGAGCCGCGCCGGGTCGAGAAGCCATGGGGCTGGGAGCTGATCTGGGCGGACGCGGACGCATACGCCGGGAAGATCCTGTTCGTGAAGGCCGGAGAGTCGCTTTCGCTCCAGTTCCACCGGACCAAGGACGAGAGCTGGTTCATCGAGAGCGGCCGCGCTCGGCTCGAGCTCGGCGACGCCGGCCAGGAGGCTCTCGACGAGGAGATCGTGACGGCGGGGGCGTGCTTCCACTTCCGGCCCGGGACGGTGCACCGGATCACGGCGCTCGAGGACACGACGATCCTCGAGGTGTCGACTCCGCAGCTCGACGACGTCGTCCGGCTCGAGGACCGGTATGGACGCGAAGGCACCAGCGGCGCCTGACCGCATCCTCCGGTGGGACGGCTGCGTCAACGTCCGCGATCTCGGCGGGCTGCCGCTCGCGGGCGGCGGCGAGACGGCGTATCGCGCCGTCGTTCGTGCGGACTGGCTTCCGGGGCTGAGCGAGGCCGGGCGTCAGGCGCTCGTCGACTACGGCGTCACGCTGATCGTCGACCTGCGGCCTGACCGAGAGGATCGAGGGGACGAGTACGAGGCGCTGCCGGTTCCCGTGTTGCGTCAGGCAATGGATCCGCGCGAGGTGCCGGCCGCCTGGGACTGGCCGTCGATGCACGAGGCATATCTTGGGCTGGCGGACCGCTACCGCGGCTCGCTCGCGCGGGCGCTCACTGCCCTCGGCAACGCAGAGCCTCCGGCCGCGATCCACTGCGCCGGCGGGCGCGACCGCACCGGCATCGCCTGCGGGATGGCGCTCTGGCTCGCGGGCGTCGAGCACGACGCCATCGCTGCCGATCACGCGCTGAGCGACGAGAGTTGGGCGCCGCACAACGACGAGTGGCTCGCGCAGGCGCCGAACGACGAGGAGCGAGAGCGGCGGCGCCGCATCTCGCAGCCGGCGGGGCAGACGCTCGTCGAGGTGCTCGAGGAGATCGAGCGGCGCGACGGCATCCGCGAGAGGCTCCTTGGGGCGCGTGCCGAGGAGGCGGCGCTCGACCGACTCGTCGCGCGGCTGCACGGCGAGGCTTGACACGACTTTGTTAAGGTCGAGGTCATGGAAGCGCTTCACGTCTCCCACGCCGCCGCACGTACCGGCTGGTCCGCCCGGATGCTTCGCTATCTCGAGCAGGCCGGGCTCGTCGTCCCGTCGCGGACGCCCGCCGGTTACCGGCTCTACGGCCTGCGCGAGCTGAACCAGCTCCGCGCGCTCGCCGAGCTACGCAGCCGGTTCGGCCTCGGGATCGGCGACATCGCCTTCGCGGCGCGGCTGCGCCGCGAGCCCGAGCTACGGACCGCGATCGACGGCTGGCTCGCCGACGTCGAGGAATACGTCGGTTGGGTCGAGTGGGAGCAACGCAAGCACGAGCGGCTGCTGAGGGCCGCGTAACCGAGAAAGGACTTCATGGCAGCCACGCAGCGCTACGACGTGAAAGACCTCGCCCTCGCGGACGAGGGCAAGCGGCGGATCGAGTGGGCCGACCGGCAGATGCCGGTGCTCGCGGCGATCCGCGAGCGATTCGAGAGCGAGCAGCCGCTCGCCGGCCATCGCATCTCCGCCTGCCTCCACGTGACGACCGAGACGGCGAACCTGATGCGGACGCTTCAGGCGGGCGGTGCGGACGTGGTCCTCTGCGCCTCGAATCCGCTCTCGACGCAGGACGACGTCGCGGCGGCGCTCGTGGCCGAATACGACGTGTCCGTCTTCGCGATCAAGGGCGAGGACAACGACACGTACTACGCCCACATCGAGGCGGCCGTCGACCACAAGCCGCACTTCACGATGGACGACGGCGCCGACGTGATCGGCGTCCTCCACTCGGCGCGGCGGGAGCTGCTCGGCGAGATCATCGCCGGAACCGAGGAGACGACGACCGGCGTGATCCGGCTCAAGGCCCTCGAGGCGGAGGGGAAGCTCGGCTTCCCGATCATCGCCGTCAACGAGGCGCAGACGAAGCACATGTTCGACAACCGCTACGGCACGGGCCAGTCGACGATCGACGGGATCATCCGCGCGACGAACGTCCTCATCGCCGGCAAGCGGTTCGTGGTGTGCGGCTACGGCTGGGTCGGGCGCGGTGTCGCGTCGCGGGCCAGGGGCATGGGCGCGCACGTGATCATCACCGAGGTCGATCCGCTGAAGGCGCTCGAGGCGACGATGGACGGGTTCGAGGTGCTTCCGCTCGAGCGGGCGGC
>DATBAH010000105.1:0-6447 GCA_036271615.1 Gaiellaceae bacterium | reverse complement strand
ATGGGCGGTACTGGGCTCGAACCAGTGACCCCCAGCTTGTCGAGCTGGTGCTCTCCCAACTGAGCTAACCGCCCGGGTCGCGGGGATTGTAGCCCGCTCAGCCGACCGTCAGGAACGAGCGCCGGCCGGCGTGCTTCTCCGCGTACATCGCCGCGTCGGCTCGCGACATCAGCGTCCCGATCTCCGGCTCGCCCTCATGCAGCGTGCCGACGCCGATCGACACGCCGACCGCGACCTTGCCGTCGCGCGTCGAGAGCGGATGATCGGCGAGCCACGCCTGGATCCGGCCGGCGACGGCGACCGCCTCCGCCTCGTCCGTCTCGGGGAGCACGACGAGGAACTCGTCGCCGCCGAAGCGTGCGCAGAGGTCGTACGCGCGCAGCTCGGCGCGGAAGGCTGCCGCGACGGCTGCGAGCGCGGCGTCACCCTCGAGGTGGCCGTAGTTGTTGTTGATCCCGCGCATGTCGTCGACGTCGCACAGCAGCACGGACAGCGCCCGGCCGAGCCGCCGCGCACGAGCGAACTCGCCGCGCGCCGGCTGGTCGATCCCACGGGAGTTGAGGAGCCCCGTCTTGTGGTCGCTCAACGCCTGCTCGCGGAGCGTCGGCAGCGCCAGCGCCCGCTGGATCAGGACCAGCGGCACCGCCACCACGACCGCGAGCGCCCACGAGTTCAGGAGCACGAACGCGACGCCGACGCCGACCAGGGCGACGACCCCGTCCTCGATCAATCCGTCGAAGGTGAAGAGCCCGCTCGCCGACAGGTCGTGACCGCGGGCGAGGCGGAGCATCCGCGCAAGCAGCGCGTGGTTGACGAAGACGAAGGTCACTGCCGCGGCCGACGCGACGACCACGGCCGACGTCGTTGCCGCAGCGGTCACGTGCACGCCGTTCTTGGCGAGCACCGCCCGCAGCGACCACGCCGCGAGCGCGCTCAGCACCACGTTCGCCATGTTGAAGCTCTGGATGAACCACGGATAGCGCTGGCGCAGCCATTCCGGGACATGCTGCGCCACGCAGACGACCACCACGAGCTGCGGCGGCAGCAGCAGCGCAGCCGCGACCGCGAAGGCGATTCCCGTATGGAAGACCTGGTTGCCGGGTGTGTGCGTGGCGAAGAGCTGGGCAGCTGCACCGGCCACGAGCAGCACCGCGAAGACCTTCCAGCGGACGTGTCCCGCCGACGCCGTCGTCGTGACCGCCGCCGCCCCGATCGCCGCGGCACAGGTGACGTAGAGGAAGTTGCGTGCGGGCGCCGGCAGCCCGACAGCCGGCACTCGCCGAAAGCGCTCGCCGTAGGAAACCGCGCTCATGCCGCCACCTCCGGCACCAACGTCAGCCGGCCGAGCCGCCGCCCCGCGACCGCGCGCTCGAGCGCGTCGACGCAGAGCCCGCAGAAGTCCGTGTCGCGACCACGCCGGATCTCCTCGAGCGCCTCCTCGAAGCTGCGCGCGTCGCGGTAGAGACGCTTCGTCGTCATCGCGTCGAGCGAGTCCGCGACATGGATGATCCTCGCGGCGAGCGGGATCTCCTTCTCGATCAGCCCGCCTGGATAGCCTCGGCCGTCCATCCGCTCGTGGTGGTGGCGGATGCCCGGCACGACCTCGTCGAGGTAGCCGAGCCGCTCGATGATCCGAGCGCCTTCCTCGGGATGGCTCCGCATCACGACCCACTCGGCCGCCGTGAGCGGGCCTTCCTTCAGGAGGACCGCGTCGGGAACGCCGATCTTGCCGATGTCGTGGAGGAGCGCAGCCTGGTCGACGACCATGAGCTCGGCGCCCGACAGCCCGAGCTCGCGCGCGATCACCGTGGCCGAGGCGGCGACGCGGCGCGAATGGCCGGCCGTGTACGTGTCCCGCGCGTCGACCGTCGCCGAGAGCGCCTCGAGGGCGGCGGTCGAGCGCTCGATCACCGCGCGATGGGCTTCCTCGAGCGACTTGTTCTGGCGGCCGATCACCTCACCCGCCTCCTCGAGCCGCAGCACCGCGCGCTGCGTGAAGTGGATGAGGAAGAGCGGCGCGAGGGCGAGCGCGACGAGTACCAGGCTGTGAGTCCAGAGAGCAGCGACCGGGACGGCCATCAGCGCGAGGACGAGCTCGATCGTGATGTCCTCCCCGTCGAGGAGGCCGGTCTTGCGCGGCGTCAGGCCGCGGCCGAGATACAGCATCGGCAGGAGCAGAAGCCGGTTCGTGACGACGAAGACGACGGCTGCGCACGCGCCGGCAGCGGCCTCACGCGGCGCAGACGCCGGGAAGCCGATCGCCTGTCCCACGGCCCACGCGGCGATTCCCGACGTTACGTAGTTCGCGATGTTGAACGTCTGGATGTACCAGGGGTACCGCTGCTTGAACCAGTCCGGCAGACAGTGGACGACGACGAGCAGGATCATCAACTCGGGCGGCAGAAGCAGTGCCCCCGCGACGACGAAGAGGATCGCCGGATGGAAGACGCGCTGGCGATTGAGGTGGAACGAGAGGAGCTGCGAGGCCGACGCCAGCACGGCAAGGGTCGCAAAGCGCCGCCAGTCGATCGCGTGCACATGGGCGGCAGCGAGCGGGATCCCGAGCGCCGCAGGCGTGACGACGGCCGCCCAGTAGGCCCAGGCCGTGAGGCTCAAGGCGCCAAAATGCCTCCCGCGCAGACGCAGGGGAGGCCGGCGTGCGTTCTCGACAGCGATCGTGGTCATGGCCAGTCGGGGGCGACGTCGGCAGTTGCGGCCGAGCCCCGAGCGGCCGAGCCCCGGGCCGCCGCGTTCCGGAAAGAGTTCCCCATGGCGGACGCGGCGAGAGCGACGAGGCGGACGGTGCCGGTCAGCACCGCAAGGAGTCGCCGACTCTTCGGGGAGGGGGGAAGCCGCAGAAGTCGCATGGGGAGGGCGAAACGTAGGGGCATAGAGGCGCTCCAACCTCCCTCGGAAGCGGTAGGACCGAGCGATTCCCCCGTTCAGGTGAACTTTTCGCAATCCGCAGTAGTTTTCAGAAGATTTCGAGGCACCACGGGAGCGGGCGCGATGCGAAGAGCGCGTCCGCCCGTTCAACGGCTCCCGCGTGCAGTTCCTCGACGCGGAGCGCCTCCCGGAGCTGCGTGAACGAGACGGCTCCGAGGTAGGCGGAGCCGAGCGCGGAAACGTCGAGTGCGAGATCCGGTTCCTCGTCGGTGCGCTCGCACACGCCGGCCTCGAGTTTCCAGCGTCCGTCGTTCCAGTCGCACACCGCGTCGCGCACCTCCAGGACGAGCGCCCTGCCCTCGCCGTAGGCGCGACCCGACAGCGCCGCGGGCACGTCGACGAGCCGCACCCACAGGGCGTCGTGCATCCGGTAGCGCGCGCGCCGCGGCAGGGCCAGGAGCAGGAACAGCGGATGATCGGGCGGCGCGTACGGCACCTCGGCGACCGCCATCCAGTCGACGTCGAGGAGGAAGCGCCAGATCGCGGCCGTCGCCTGCGGCGTCGAGCCGAGCGCCTCGCGCACGACGAGCCGCGAGCCCGGGAGACCGCCCTCGAAGTCGAAGTGCGTCCGGTAGATCGCGTACCCGAGCGGCTCGCCGCCGGCTTCGAGGACGACGAAACGCTTCGGCGCGGCGGATTCGTCCTCGGGGAGCCGCAGCTGGCGGTCCTCCCACCACGCGTCGCTCCTCGACGTCATCCCCGGCCGCTCGCGCCGCACCGCCTCGTAGATGGGCGGGAACAGCTCGCGGGCCTCTTCCGGAGTGACGAACCGCGTCTTGCCGGGGAGCTCGAGCGGCTCCGCGAACGCGTCCCACTCGTGCGGCACGGTGAGCTCGCCCGCCCACGAGGCGAGCCCGTAGCCGAACCGTCCGTAGATCGTCTCCTCGGAGGCCCACAGCGCCGCGAGCGGCTCGCCGCGCTCGTGAACGTCGCGCAGCTGCGCGTCCATCATCGTGCGGAGGACGCCGCGGCGCCGATGCGTCGGGTGGACGCCGACCGCGGTGACGCCCGCGCACGGCAGCGAGCCGCCCGGCACGGACAGCTCGAACGGGAACGCACCGGCGCCGCCGACGATCTGGCCGTCCTCGAAGGCGGCGTGCATCCGCTCTCGCGGCATCGTCCGCACGAGCCGCTCGAGGAACTCCTCGCTCGGCGGCGGGTTGAAATACTGGCCGATCGCGCCGACCGCGCGGCTGTACTCGTCCTGGTCGGCGCTGGGACGGACTTCGAACACGCGCCCGACGCTACATTTTCTCGAGCGGCGCGTAGTCGAGCATGAGCTTCCGCTCGCTGCCGTCGTCGGCGAAGCGCACCGTGACGAGGCCGCCCGGCTCGATTCGCACCACGACGCCCTCGCCGAGGGTCGAGTGGCGCACGGAGTCGCCGGTGGAGATGTCGGGAACGTCGTCCCGCGGCGCGACCTGGCTCTGGCGCGGGGCGTTGTAGCCCGACCACGAGGCCGGCCGCAGCCGCTCGCGCTCGACGTGCCCGTCGGGCAGCTCGTCGAGGAAGCGCGACGGGAGGTTGTGGTCGCGCATGCCGCGGAGCATCCGCGAGGACGCGTGCAGCAGCGTCAGCCGCTCCTGCGCACGCGTCATGCCGACGTAGCAGAGGCGCCGCTCCTCCTCGATTCCCTGCTCCTCGATCGAGCGCGAGTGCGGGAAGATCCCCTCCTCCATCCCGATCAGGTAGACGGCGCGGAACTCGAGGCCCTTCGCGTTGTGCAGGGTCATGAGCGTGACGAGCGAGGTGTCGCCGCGGATCGCGTCCTGGTCGGAGTAGAGCGAGATCTCCTGCAGGAACGCCGACAGCGTCTTGTCTTGCGTCTCGGTCTGCTCGCGCCACTCGCGCGCGACCGAGACGAGCTCCTGGAGGTTCTCGGCGCGTCCCTCCGCCTCGATCGTCCGCTCGGCTTCGAGGGACTCCAGGTAGCCGCTGCGCTGGAGCACTTCCTCGATCAGCTCCGGCACCTCGAACTCCTGCGCGGCGGACATGAGCGACTCGATCGTGCCGCGGAACGCCTTCAGCGCCTTCTGCGGCGCCGCGCCGACGCCGGCCAGCTCGGCCTCGGCCGTCGCCTCCCAGAGCGAGATCTCACGCTGGTCGGCCCAGGTCTGGAGGCGCGCCAGGCTCGTGTCGCCGATGCCGCGGCGCGGCCTGTTCGCGATGCGCAGCAGCGAGACCGCGTCGTACGGGTTGTCGAGCACCTGGAGGTAGGCGACGAGGTCCTTGATCTCGGCGCGCTCGTAGAAGCGCGGGCCCCCGATCACCTGGTACGCGACCCCCTGCCGCACGAGCACGTCCTCGAGCACGCGGCTCTGCGCGTTCGTCCGGTAGAAGACCGCGACCTCACTGCCCGAGAAGCCCTCCTCGACGAGCAGCGCGATCTCGGCGGCGACGTAGCGGGCCTCCGCGTGCTCGTCCTCGACCTCGACGACGCGCACCGGGTCGCCGTCGCCGAGCTCCGACCAGAGGTTCTTCTCCTTGCGCTCGCGGTTGTGGCGGATGACCCCGTTCGCCGCGTCGAGGATGTGCTGCGTCGAGCGGTAGTTCTGCTCCAGCGCGATCGTGTACGAGCCCGGGAAGTCGTGCTCGAACTCGAGGACGTTCCGGATGTCGGCGCCGCGGAACCCGTAGATCGACTGGTCCGGATCCCCGACCGCGAACAGGTTGTGGTGCTGCTCGGCGAGAAGCTGGAGCAGGCGGTACTGGGCGTGGTTCGTGTCCTGGTATTCGTCGACGAGGATGTAGCGGAAGGCCTGCTGCCACTTCTCGCGAGCTTCGGGGAAGCGCTCGAGCACGTCGACGGTGAGGAAGAGCATGTCGTCGAAGTCGACGGCGTTCGAAGCGAAGAGCCGCTTCTGGTAGAGGTCGTAGACCTCGGCGACGGTCTGGTCGTAGAAGCTCGCGACGCGCTCCGTGTAGTCGTCCGGGCCGACGAGCGTGTTCTTCGCGTTCGAGATCTGGGAGTGGATGCCGCGCGGCGTGAAGCGCTTCGGGTCGCGCTCGAGCTCCTCGAGGCAGCGCTTCACGAGCCGGATCTGGTCGGCCTGGTCGTAGATCGTGAAGTTCGAGCGGTAGCCGAGCCGCTGCGCCTCGCGCCGCAGGATCCGGCCGCAGGCCGAGTGAAACGTCATCACCCAGGCGGCGCGCGCAGGCGGCCCGACGAGGTCACCCACGCGCTCCCGCATCTCCCCCGCCGCCTTGTTCGTGAAGGTGATGGCGAGGATCTCGGGCGGCTTGACTCCGACTGCGCCGAGCAAGTGTGCGATGCGGCGGGTGAGGACGCGGGTCTTGCCGGAGCCGGCGCCGGCGACGACGAGCACGGGGCCTTCGGTGTGGAGGACGGCCTCGCGCTGCGCCGGATTCAGGTCGGCGAGGTAGGTCTCGGGCGTCGTCGCGGCCATCGCTCGATCGTAGCCGTGTTGTCCGGCGGCGCTCATCGACATGTCCGGAGCGGCGACGTCTCGGTGCCAGGCACCAGGACAGCTCCATGGTGGA
>DATBAH010000104.1:0-2695 GCA_036271615.1 Gaiellaceae bacterium | reverse complement strand
AAGGTCACCGCCACCGAGACGCTGCTCTCCCCACTCGAGCCCTGCAAGCTCGCCATCCAAACCGAGCCAGCGTCTGACGGTGAGACCAAAGCCGAGTTCGGCAACGTCACCGAAGTCCCCAACCCACTCGACGCATCAGCCCGCCTCCTTCGCTGCTTTCGGTGGGTACTATTACAGACTCAGCACGGCGTCAAGTGCGAAAGGACGTTCGGACGCGGTGAACCGCAGGTTCACGATCACTTAGATACACCGGAGGACGTTCACTCGACGCAGACTGCCCTGACCTCGCCCTCCGGCCCTAGCTACGAGGATCGGCGAGACGCAGATGGCTACTTGATGATCCTCACCATCTCCGCGCGACGGCCTGGAGGCGAGCGGAACGGTTGCGCTCCGTGCTTCGAATCGTTCCGCTCGCCGGCCGTCAAAAGCCCGCTTGGCGCCCCAGAATGCACTTCTCGCAGAAGTGCATCTGTGTCTCACCGGTCATGTTGTCGAAGGAGGCGAGCGCGGCGAGCCTAGAGATCGACCCCGAGACCTAGTTCGTGCTCGAGTTCGATCAGGCGGCGAAGCTGGTGGAGCCTCTCTGCGTCTTCGTCGCGGCCGAGGGCGGAGAGCATCCGCGCGAGATCGCCCTTAGAAGCGACGGCCGGCCGCAGCCCCTGGCCCAGAGGCTCTCGGACCGCCGCGCGGCGGAGATCGTCGTAGCCGCGCGTGCCGGCGGGCATTGGAACGACGCGCAGCTCGCCGTACGGAGTCGCCAGGGTCGTCGGCTGCTCGGCGTCGACCTCCGTCTCCCCCGCCCCGAGCTCGCCGAGAGCCTCCTCGAGACGCCTGAGATTCTCCGGTCGCGTCGACGGCGTGATGTCGACGCCCATGGTGATCTCGTCGGCTCCCTCGATGACGCGGGCGAGGCCGCCGATCACGACGAACGACACACGGTGGCGGTCGAGCACGCTCAGAACCGCTCGCGGGTCGAACTTCGAGGACCGTAGCGGGCTCACGTCTTCGAGGCCTTCAGGAGCTCCTGGAGGCGCTCCTGCGGCGACAGGCGGAGCTTCCTTTGCAGAACCTTCTCCCCCGCCGCGTCGGCCTCAACGGGACCAATGGAGACGTCGAGCTCGAACCCGCAGGCACGCACGAGTTGACGCAGCGTCTCGAAGCTCGGTTCGACGGCGCCGCGCTCCCAGCGCGCGATCTGCGCACGATCCTTGCCGACGCGAGCGCCGAGCTCTCCTTGGGACAGGCCCGCGAGGAGCCGCGCCTCCCTGATCAGCAGTCCGCTCGTCACGACGGGTTGATTCTACCTCTCGGGTTGATTTCCTCTTTAGGAACATTTTTGTTACCATCTTCGTCCGTGCCTCACCCAGGCCTCGCCCAGCTCAGCCTCGAGCTGCCGGCGGCAGAGCCGGTCGAGGCACCGCCGCGCCCTCCGAAGCCGCGAGCGCTATCAGCGCTGCCAGGGCCGCCTCGCTTGACTCTCGCCGAGGCCGCACGGATCATGCGCGAGGCTGAGCGCATGAAGGACAAGTCGTACCGGGCAACTCCGATCGGCCTCGAGGTCGCCCACTTCATGCGCTGGTTCCGCAACGAGTACGGCGCGACGCAAGAGACGCTGCGCGACTACGAGGCGATCCTGGCCAAGCTGGCGCTCGACCACGCCGACCTCGAGCTTGCCGACTTCGAGCCGCCCGCAGGCACGACCTGCCTTCGCGAGTTCATCGACGAACGCTGGGGCGATGCCGCCCCGCGGACACGCAAGAAGGTGCGCGCCGTGCTCATGTCCTTCTTCCGTTGGGCGCAGGGCGAGTTCAAGCTCCAGGGCAATCCCGTCGTCCCGATTCGCAGCCCGCGGCTGCGCGACATCGAGCGTCCGCTCTTCGACCGCGACGTCGTCGACCGGATCATCACGGCCCAGCCCGAGCTCCGCGATCGCGTCGCGCTCAAGCTCCTGTTCCTGATCGGAATCCGCAAGGGATCGCTCGCGCAGCTGCGCCTCAAGGACTTCGATCTCGGTCGGCGCCGCGTGCGCGTCCACTCCAAGGGCGGGAAGATCCGGAACCTCCCCCTCCCGACGGAAGAGCTGCGACAAGACCTCGAGCTGCTCATTCTCGGGCGCGACCCGACCGAGTACCTGCTCTTCCCCGAGGTGAAGGCTCCGCGCTGGCAGAAAGGGCAGGTCTCGGGCGAGGACAAGGCGGAGATCGCGGTCGTGCACGCGAACCGGCTCAAGCCCCTGAGCTCGACCGCCCTCCATCGGTGGTGGTACCGCTGCCTGCAGCGCGCCGGCGTCGTCGAGCCCGGGCAGACCAAGGGGATGAAGATGCACAGCGCCCGCTACACGGCCGGCACGGAGTTCTACCTCGCGACGGGCGACATCCGAGCCACGCAGCAGCTGCTCGGGCACGAGGACATCGGCACGACCGCGAACATCTACGTCCAGCCGAACGAGGCGAGCCTCGAGCGCAAGCTCGCCGAGATCTACGAGTCGGGCGATGCGGACAACCATTCCGCCCGCCCCCGCTGAATCGCAATCGTTCCTCTCGCCGAATCGCGATTAGCAGGGAGAATGGAGGCGGCGGGAATCGAACCCGCGTCCGCAGCCGCACCGGCTGAGCGTCTACAAGCGTAGGCTGCCCTTTCGATTCGCCCGCCGGCCGGGGTGCAGCCGCCCTACCGACGCGCTAGCCGATCCTTT
>DATBAH010000103.1:0-7052 GCA_036271615.1 Gaiellaceae bacterium | reverse complement strand
GGACGCGCGAGGCGTGCGACTCCAACGTGCGGGTCGGGACGTACGTGCGGAAGCCCCACACGTCGCGGAGCAGCTGCTCGCGGGTGAAGACCCGATCCGGATCGGAGGCGAGCTTGACGAGGAGCGCGTACTCCTTCGCCGAGAGCTCGACCTCCTCGCCGAGCACGGTGACCCGGCGCGCCGCGCGGTCGATGGCGAGCGGGCCGACCTCCGTGAGCTCGATCCGCGGCGGGCAGCGCCGCAGGAGCGCGTGGATCCGCGCCAGCAGCTCCTCGTAGACGAAGGGTCGCGGCAGGCAGTCGTCGGCGCGCGCGAGCGCACGGACGCGGGCAGCCGGATCCGCGCCGCCCAGCACGATCACCGGACAGTCGGGCACGACGCCGCGGTCGAGCGCGTCCGCGTCCCCGAGCAGGAGCACGTCGGGATCCGCCGCCCGTGGCAGCTGCTCGGCGCGCTCGCACGAGACGACGTCGAAGCCGTCGTTGCGCAGCTGGCGCTCGAGGAACCCGCGGACGGCCGGTTCCGGCTCGGCGAGGAGGAGCGCGGTCATGCCAGCGAGGGTAGGTGCGGCGCACCGGCGCCGCCAGATGTCCTTTCGCGCTAAAGCGTGACGATCGCTCTACAGCCGTCCGCTGCGGACGACGCCCCACACCAGCCAGGTCCCGAGGATTGCGGACAGCGCGAAACCGACGATCGAGATCACGTTGACGCCGAGCAAGTGCGGTCCGTTCGTGGCGAAGACCCCGATCATGCTGGAGCCGATCAGGCCGCCCACCACGATGAGCGCGACGACGAGCCGGTTGGTCAGCGTGTCGAACTTCGCGAGCAGATCGTCGAGCCCCTTGTGCACGAAGCCGACCTCGATCTGGCCGTCGCGGATCTCCTCCATGAAGTCGTGGAACTGGTGCGGCGCCTCCGCGAGCACCCGCGCGTAGCTGATCGCCTCCTTCCGAGCCCGCCGCGCGACGCGGTCCGGCCTGTACCGCTCGAGCATCAGGTCGCGCGCGTACGGACGCGCCACCTCGAAGACGTTGAACTCGGGATAGAGCTCGGCACCGACCGACCCGAGAGTCGCAATCGTGCGGTCGAGCAGGAGGAAACGCGCAGGCAGGTGGAGGTTCATCGAGTAGATGAGCTGGAAGCCCTCGCGGATCACCTGCACCGGGTCGATCTCGTCGAGGCTCGCGCCGTAGTAGCGGTAGTAGAGCTCGCGGATCTCCGCGAGGAACTCCCCCTCCCGCTCCTTCGGGTAGCGCACGCCGAGATCGGCGAGGCGCTTCGGCAGCTGTTCGATGTTCTCGTTCGCGGCGTCGATGAAGAGGCCGGTCAGCTTCGACATGTCGTCATCGGTGAGCGTCCCGACGGCGCCGAAGTCGACGAGCCCGATCGTCCCCGCCTCGGTCGGGATGAGGATGTTCGCGGGATGCGGGTCGCCGTGGAAGAAGCCGTGCCGGAAGATCATCGCCATCCACGCGTCGGTGATCCGGTACGCGAGCTCGCGGCGCTCCTCGACCGTCGACGTCACGAGGTCGAGGTCGGCGAGCTGGATCCCGTCGATCCACTCGAGCGTCAGCACGCGCGGGCGCGTGTACTGCCAGTAGACCTTGGGGACGCGGACGTGCGGATCCCCCGCGAAGTGGCGGTGGAAGTTCTGCGCGTTGCGGGCCTCCTGGCGGTAGTCCAGCTCCTTCCGGATCGAGCGCGCGAATTCGTCCACCAGCTGGCGCGTGTCGACGAAGTCGAAGGCGCGGATCCGCTCCTTCGCGAGCCGCGCGGCCTGATAGAGGAGGCCGAGGTCCGCCTCGATCTGGCGCGGCGCGCCCGGGCGCTGCACCTTGACCGCCACGCGGCGCCCGTTCGGCAGCGTCGCGCGATGCACCTGGCCGATCGACGCAGCCGCCACCGGCTGCGGTTCGAAGTCGAGGAACAATCGCTCGAGCGTGTTCCCGAGCTCCTCCTCGATCACGCGCTCGGCCTGCTCGAACGGGAACGGCCGCACGTCGTCCTGGAGGCCGCGCAGCTCGACGATGATGTCGGGCGGCACGACATCGGGACGAGTCGAGAGGAGCTGGCCGAACTTCACGAACGTCGGCCCGAGCTCGTCGAGCACCTCTCGCAGATGCTGACCGCGCATGGAGGATGCGCCCTGCTCGCCCGACACGGCAGCGAGCCGGTCATCTGCCGAGCGGCCCGGCAGGAGGTCGCTGAGCTTGTGCGCCTCGAAGAAGTACCCGAAGCCGTGGCGGACCATGACCTGCGCGATCTCCGACAGGCGCCCGATGCTGCGCGTCGTGTTGGTGCTCACCGGGCGCCCGCCGCCCGGTGAGTGTGTGGAGGGGGTGTGGGGGAACCGGGAGGGTCCCCCACACAAAACGAAAGAATGGGGCAACGTGCGGGAAACATGGTTTCTCCCACGGGAGCGAGCCTATGGCGAGCGACGCTCACCGACGAAAGGCTACGCGGCGCGTCTGCCGGTGACCACGCGCCGGCGGGATTCGCGCCTGCGCGTCCAGGGTCCGGGCGGAACGAGCAGCGACTCGGCGTGGAGGTACGCGAGCCCGACCGCGGGCAGATCCGTGAAGCGCTCGACGCAGATGTACCGGCGGCGCCACTCCGGGAAGAACTTGCGGTTGAACGAGTAGAGCCGCTCGAGCTGGAAGACGTTGTCGGCGAGCAGGAGCCCGCAGCGGACGACGCGGCGCACCGGCGTCCTCACCCGGTCGGGCGCGAGGAAGTCGGTCAGCGCGCAGAAGTTGAGAGACAGCTCGCTCGCCTCCACGTCGCGAGCCCAGGCGAGTGTCTCGACGACGAGGAACTCCGTGAGGCCGTTCGGCGAGTCCGGACGACGGCGCATCGCACTGAGCGACCAACCGCTGCCTCCAGCCTGCCGAGACGGCGCGAGATGGAGAAAGCCGCCGATCCGGCCGTCTGCGTCCTCGGCGAGAGCGAGCACCGTGCCGGGAACGTGGAGGTCGTCGATCGCCATCGAGAAGCCGCGCTCGGGCTGGCCTCGGCGCCACGCTGCGGAGACGCCGTCGAGCTCGTTCTCGAGCGCCGGCCCGAGCTCGCCGGCCGCGACGACGCGGAAGGAGTACCCGGCCTTGCGGAGCCGCGAGACCGACTGGCGAACCTTGCGGATGGCACGCCCCTCGAGCGAGAACGCCTGCGGCCGCAGCACCGCCTCCTCCCCGATCGAGACGGGCTTGAGCCCCAGTCCGCGGTACCGGTCGAGATGCGCCTCGGACGCGCCGACGACCGCCAGCCGCCAGCCGTGCGCGTGCGCGATGCGCAGCAGTTCCGCCAGGAGCGCGTCGATCTCGGCTTCGTCGCCGACGGGATCGCCGCTGACGAGGACCGTCCCCGCCACGACGCGGTAGGCGAGGAAGGCCCGACGGGACGGCGAGAAGAGGTAGCTCTTGTCGCGGCGCAGGGCGAAGAAGGAGAGGCTGTCGCTGCCGTACGTCTCGACGAGCGTCCGCGCGACCCGCCGCTCACCCACCGTCTGCGCGACGGCGTGGCCGAACGGTCGCAGCCAGAAATAAAGCGCGACGAGGCCGAAGACGACGCCGAGACCGAGCATGGCGTCGCCGGTGCGGGGCGACAGCTGGATGCCACGCAGCTCCGCCCCGCCGCCGACTGCTGCGATCGCGGCGAGAGCCGCACCGAGGCCCAGCAGCGGCCGGACGCTCGCGGGATCGCCGGGGACGTCGAAGCGGCTCCGTCCCCGCACGAGTGCCACCAGCAGAAGCAGCGAGATCGTCGCCTCCTCGAAGTCGAGACCCTTGGCAAGGTGCGTGACAGCCGACGCGACGACGACCGCGATCGCGAGCTGCCACGCGCGCCGGCGACGCCGCGCGAGCGAGCGCGACAGCCAGATGAGGCCGATCCCGAAGGAGACGGTGAGCACGCGTGCGGCCTCCGGCCATCCCGGCGGCAGGACGCCCTGGACGACCTCGACGCGGTTCGCCATCTCCGGCGTCAACGCCGAAACGATGCCGATCACGCCGACGACCGCCACAGCCCACGCGAGGAGCTTCTCCGCGCTCGGCGGACGCAGGATCACGCCGCCAGGGTACAACGTGCCCATGAGGGACCTGGGAGAGGACGTCGTCCGGATCCCGCTGCCGCGCTGGGTGACGCTGCTACTCGGGGTCGTCGCCGTCTTCCTCGTGCCCTGGACGCTCTACCTCACGTTCTCGCTCCCGTCGCGCCACGTGACCTTCCACTACGACCTCGCGTGGGTCGGCTTCGACATCGCGCTCGCCGCGTCGTTCGCCGCGAGCGCGTGGGCCGCCTTCCGGGGCTCGCAGTGGCTCGTTCCACTCGCGGCGGTCACGGGGACGATGCTCGTCTGCGACGCCTGGTTCGACATCGTCACTTCCCAGAGCGGCAGCGAGATGTGGGAGGCGGTCGCCGAGGCCGTGCTCGCCGAGCTGCCGCTCGCAGCCGTGTGCGCCTTCATCGTCTACGACGCCGAGACGTTCCTCGCCGCCACCGTCAACCGCTTCCGCCGGTAGCCGGGCGAAGAGCTGCGCTCTTCGCCCGGGGACTAGGGAACTGCGGGCCGGGGAGAGCGCGGTCTCCCCGGCCCTCCGTGCTGAATGCACATTGGGCCCGCGCAAGTCCAAAGGCCCGTGCCGTCGCGGGGCTCGAAACGCTCAAACCACACCTGCACCCCAGGCCGGAGGCTAAGAACAGCCGCAACGCGGCGACTTAGCCGCAGGCCGAACCGCGCTCGCGCCGGCCTCCGCCGCGCGCGAGCGCACCAAAGTGTGGCCTTCCGCCAAGGGATCGACTAGTAAAAAGCAGCACGAAGCGGGCCGGAAACCGCGCTTTCCGGCCCGCCGAGTTCCGTCACTCAGCAAACGGACGCGGAGCGTCCGGTTGCTCCAAGAGGCGCAGGCGGTGCTCGAGCTGCGCAACGCGGAGCTCGAGCTCGTCGAGCTCGTCCCGCGTCACGAGGTTGAGCTCGTCGGAGATCGCCCGCAGCGCCGCAAGGGCGCTTTCCGAGAACCGCTCCCTACTGCCGCGCACGCGGCTCGGCAGCTCGAGGAGGAGCTCCTCGACGGTGTCGAGGAGCAGCCGGCTGCTACCGCGCGCGGCCATGCGGCCTCGAGCGTCGCCGCTGCCGCCGCTTCTCGCGGCGCGCCTGCGCGGCAGGCTCCGACGGCGTTGCGGTCGCGACGTCGACGAGCTCGGGCGTGGGCTCGGCGGTCAGCGCCGCCTCGGAAGCTGCGAGAGCCGCCGTGCCCGTGACGAGCGGGCCACCGGCGCGGCCGTCGGGGTCCGGGGCCAGCGTGCCGGCCTCGGCCATCGCCTTCCGCCGCGCATAGTCCGGCTCACGCTCCTTCCAGAGCACGAGAATCGGGGCGGCGAAGAAGATCGAGGAGTAGGCGCCCGACGTGACGCCGACGATGAGCGCGAATGCGAAGTCCTTGAGAATCGCGCCGCCGAGGATGAAGAGGCAGATGATCGGCAGCAGCGTGATGAACGTCGTGGCCAGCGAGCGCCTGATCGTCTCCCACAGCGAGACGTTGGCGATCGTCGCAAACGGCGAGCGCCGCATCAGCGGGATGTTCTCGCGTATGCGGTCGAAAATGATGATCGTGTCGTAGATCGAGTAGCCGAGCACCGTGAGGACGGCCGCCACGGTGGCGACGGAGACCTCTTTGCCAAGGAGGGCGTAGACCCCGACGGTGACGGCTATGTCGTGCAGCATCGCGAGGATCACAGGCCCTGCGAACTTGAAGTCGAACCTCACCGCGATGTAGATCGAGATCAGCAGCAGCGAGACGATGATCCCGTAGATCGCGTCGATCGCGATCTGGTGCCCAAACGTGCCGGAGACGTTCTTCACCCCGGTCTTGAAGGCTCCGAGATTGCTCTTCAGCGACTGGGTCAGGGTCCTCTGCTCACCGCTCTTGAGCGTGTTCGCACGGACCTGCCAGTCCACGAACTTGCTGTCGACGGACTTGCCGACCCCCTGGACGACGGCGTCAGGCTGGCCGTTCTGAGCCATGAACGACTGCACCGTCCCGGTCGATAGCGGCTGGGAGGTGTTGAACGTGAGCTGCGACCCGCCCTTGAAGTCGATCCCGAGGTTGAGCCCGCGCACGCCGAGCGCGATCACGCCGGCGAGGATCACGGCGCCGGAGATCGCGAACCAGAGGCGACGCTTCCCGATGAAGTCGATCTGGAGCCACTTCGCCGTCTGCTGGCCCTCTGCACCCATGAAGCGCGGGTTGTCGAACCACTTGAAGCCGCTGAGCAGGCCGAGCATCGCGCGCGTCGCGAAGACCGCGGTGATCAGCGAGATCACGGTGCCGATCAGGAGCATGAGCGCGAAGCCCTTCACGTCCGCCACCGCGATGAGGAAGATGACCATGGCCGTGATCACGGTCACGACGTTCGCGTCGAGAATCGTGTGGAACCCCTTCCCGTAGCCGGCCGCGATCGCTGCCTTTACCGATCGCCCGGCGCGCACCTCTTCCTTGATGCGTTCGAACACGACGACGTTCGCGTCGGCCGCGACGCCGATCGTGAGGACCAGGCCGGCGAAGCCCGGCAGCGTCAGCGTGACGTTGAAGAGGAGGATCGCCGCGTAGTAGAGGAGCCCGTAGATCGCGAGGCCCGCTACCGCGACGAGGCCGAGGAAGCGGTAGAGGATCAACAGGAAGAGCGCGACGATGAGCAGCCCAACCGCCGCGGCGAGGATCGCCTGGTGCAGCGAGCTCTTGCCGAGCGTCGCCGTGACGGAGGTGCTCTCGATCTGCTTGAACTGGTACGGGAGCGAGCCGCTCTGCAGCACCAGTGCGGTGTGCTGCGCCGCCGTCCCGCTCGGCTCCGAGATCTGCGCGTTGCCGACGATTCCCTGGGAGAGGGTGGAATCGGTGTAGTCGATGAACGGCGTCTCGACGAGCTGGCCGTCCAGGACGATCGCATTGTGGCCCGCGTACGTCGCGATCGTGTTCTGGTCGGTCGAGTTCAGCTGGCCGGCCTGGCCCGCGTTGAGGCGACCACGGTTGTACTCGTCCTCGGTGATCTTCTTGAAC
>DATBAH010000102.1:0-9750 GCA_036271615.1 Gaiellaceae bacterium | reverse complement strand
CCGTCGAAGTCGAGCGCGACCAGCTCCTCCGACGACCGGTGCCGCAGCTCCTCGTCGAGACCTCCCTGCGTGATCGCGAAGCGGAGCTGACCCGGCGCGCGCGGCAGGTTGCGCTGGCGCTCGGCCCACGCCGTCGTCCGGCGGACGGCCTCCTCGAGCTCGGCCCGCTGCGCGTCCGGGGGCGAGCAGATGTCGAGGCACATCGCGATGTCGGAGCCGAGCAGCTCCTGCACGCGGGCGGCCAGCTCGGGCGTGAAGCGCTCCGGGCTCCCGTCGTAGACCGAGCGGAACGTGACACCGTCGTCGTCGGTCGCGAGCAGCGTGTCGCGGAGCGAGAAGACCTGGAAGCCGCCGGAGTCGGTCAGGATCGCCCCGTCCCAGCCCATGAAGCCGTGCAGGCCGCCGAGCTCGGCGATCAGCTCCTCCCCGGGGCGGAAATGGAGGTGGTACGCGTTGCCGAGCACGATCTCGGCGCCGAGCGCCCGCAGCTCGCCGGGATCGACCGCCTTCACGGTCGCCTTCGTCCCCACCGGCATGAAGGCCGGCGTCCGCACGTCGCCGTGCGCCGTGCGTAGGATCCCCGCGCGCGCGGCGCCGTCGCGGGCGGTGACGGTGAAGGTCTCGGTCACGCGCCGAGCGTAGTGATCAGCGCGCGAGCGCCGAGCTCTCGAACCAGGAGTAGATTCGCCCGGCGAGCTCGGCATCGCGTGCGGAATCGGGAGCCGCCTTCAGCTCGTGCTCGCGGATCCGGCCGAGCTCCGCGACGAGCGCGCGCAACGGTGCGCCGCTGCCCAGCAGCGTCGCGATGCGGACGCTGTACGGCTCGAGCTCGTCGAGCCGCGCCGCAAGCTCGCGCTCACCCCCGTCTCGCCAGAAGTCGCGCCACTCGTTCGCGCTGCGCGGCCTCACCTGCTGCGAGTGGCCAGGAGCAGCGCGAACTCCGCCGCCTTGTCCTCCCACCAGGCCACGGGCTCCATTCCGGCGGCGACGAGCTCCCGCTCGACTCCCGCGCGCCGGAACTTGGTGCTCACTTCCAGCCTCAGCTTCTCGCCCTGCTCGAGCCGGACGACGGTGTCGAGCTCGGCGAACGTGACCTGCTGCGCTTCGCGGGCGAGGAAGCCGATGTCCATCCACTCCTCCTGCGCGTCCCAGCGTGCCTCGAACGCGAGCAGCTCCTGGTCGAGGTCGGCGCGCAGCTCGCGGTTGACGGCATCGAGGCCGTTGCGCACGAAGGACTCGGTCACGCCGCGGCTGTCGTTGTAGGCCGCCTCGATCCGCGCGGGGTCCTTGACGAGGTCGATCCCGAGCAGGAACGAATCGCTCGCTTCGAGCGTCGCGGCGATATCGGCGAGCAGGCGCGCACGGCGGTCGGGGTGGAGATTGCCGATCGTGCTGCCGAGGAACGCGACGAGCCTGTTCTCGCCCCGCGGGAGCGCGCCCAGGTGGCGCTCGAAGTCCCCCACGATCGCGTGCACGGCGATCGGATAGAGCTCCGCGATCGCGCCCGCACTCGCGCGCAGCACCTCCTCGCTCGCGTCCAGGGGGACGAATCGCTCCAGCGTGCCGTTCGTCTGGAGCGCGTCGAGCAGGATGCGGGTCTTCTCGGAGGTCCCGGCGCCGAGCTCGACGAGCGTGCGCGCCTCGGTCCACGCGGCCACGTCGGAAGCGTGCGCGGTCAGGATCTCCTGTTCGCGCGCGGTCGGGTAGTACTCCGGCAGGCGCGTGATCTCCTCGAACAGGTACGAGCCGCGCTCGTCGTACAGCCAGACCGGAGGGATCTCCTTGGGTTGCCTGCGGAGGCTCCAGAACGTCTCGTCGTAGAGCGCGGAGCGGCGGTCGCCGTCGTCCAGCAGCCGCTCGATCCGGATCCGCGGCTCCGTGGCGGCGTTCCCGCCGTCAGGCATCGCCGGCACACCGAACCCCCGAGAAGATCTGCCGCCGCCGCGGGTAGTCCCAGTTGCGGAAGCTCGTCCGCGCCACGACCTCGTCGGTGATCCAGGAGCCGCCGCGCAGGGCGCGGTGCTCCTCGCCGAAGAACACCTCGGAGTACTCCGCGTACGGAAAGGCGCCGAAGCCCGGATAGCCGCCGAAAGGCGACGAGGTCCATTGCCAGACCGCGCCCTGCAGGTGCTCGAGCTCGTCACCCGCGACGCGGGCGGCCTTCTCCCACTCCGCTTCGCTCGGCAGCCGCTTGCCGGCCCAGCGGGCGTAGGCGTCTGCCTCGAACCAGCTGACGTGCTGCACCGGCTCGGCCGGGGAAACGGGCTCCACGCGATCGAAGCGCCGGAGGAGCCAGCGGTCGCCGTCTCGTTGCCAAAAGAGGGGCGCCTCCGCCTCCTCGGCCGTCCGCCACTCCCAGCCCTCGTCGCTCCACAGCGCGCGATCGCGGTACCCACCGCCCGCCATGAAGTCGAGCCAGTTCTCGTTGCTCGCCAGAGCCCGGTCGATCCTGAACGCCGGTAGGCGCACCTCGTGGCGCGGTCGCTCGTTGTCGTAGGCCCAGACCGCGTCCTCGTCGGCACCGAGCTGGAAGGCGCCGGCCTCGACGAGCACGTCCCCGCTGGTCGCCACCCGCGGCGGCCCGGACGGCTCCGGGCCGGGCAGGGCGCCGAGCTGGAGCGTCTGGGTCATCGTCTCGACGTGCTGAAGCTCGTGCTGGACGATCATCCCGAACAGGAAGCCGTTCTCGAGCAGCGGATCTCCGCGGGCGAGGTCGATCGTCGGCAGTAGCGCCAGCACCCGGCCGCGCACGTCGGCGACGTACTCGTGTGCGGCCTGAGGCGGCAGGATCGGGAGCTCGCCGCGCTCGCTCCGCTCGTGCGCAAACGCGTCGTAGACGTCGTCGTGCTCGGCGCGTGCCGGCGGCTCGCCGCCGAGCTCACGCAGCAGCCACAGCTCCTCGAAGTAGCCGATGTGCGCGAAGTCCCAGACGAGCGGCGACATCAGCGGCGACACCTGAACCAGCAGCTGCTCCTCGGACAGGCGATCGACCAGCGCGGACGTCTGCGCCCGAGCGCGCGTCAGCTCGGAGGCGATCAGCTCCTGGTCGATGGCCGCTCGCATGCCGGTGGTCGTGCCGCCCAACCCGGGAATCGTTCCACAACGGCGGGCTCGCGTGGCTAGAGGATGAGCATCGCGTCGCCGAAGGAGTAGAAGCGGTATCGCTCCTCGACCGCGAGCCGGTAGAGGCGTCTCGTCTCCTCCACTCCTGCGAACGCCATCACGAGGGCGAGGAGAGTCGAGCGCGGCAGATGGAAGTTCGTCAGCAGCGCGTCCACTCGCCGGAACTCGAAGCCGGGCGTGATGAAGAGCTCGGTGCGGCCGGCCGGCGGGCCGCCGCGGGTCAGCGTCTCGAGCACGCGCACGGTGGTGGTGCCGACCGCCAGCACGCGCTCGGCCGCCCGGATCCGCTCCCACGCGTCCGGCTCGACCTGGTAGCGCTCGCCGTGGATCCGGTGCTCCTCGAGCCGCTCCTCCGTCACCGGCCGGAACGTGTCGAGCCCCACCTGGAGCGTGACCCGGACGGGATCGAGCCGTGCCAGCAGCTCGGGAGTGAAGTGCAGCCCGGCCGTCGGCGCGGCAGCCGAGCCCGGCTCGCGCGCATAGACGGTCTGGTAGCGGGACGGATCGCCGAGCGGCTCCGTGATGTACGGCGGAAGCGGCGTCTCGCCGGCCGGCTCGCCCTCGAGACGGACGTGCCAGCGGCCCTCGCCGAGGTGCTCGAGCAGCTCGACAGGCCCATACCGGCGACCGGCATGCAGTCGTCGCGTCGGGCGCGCGAGCGCTTCCCAGGTCCCATCCTCGCGCCGCTCGAGCAGCAGCACCTCGCCCCGCGGCGACTCGATGGGGATCCGCGCCGGAACTACCTTCGTGTCGTTGACGACTACGAGCTCTCCTCGCAGCTCGTCGGGCAGCTCGTCGAAGGTGCGGTGGCGAACCGCGCCCGTCTCGCGCTCGTAGACGAGAAGCCGCGACGCGTCGCGGCGCGCGGCCGGATGCTGCGCGATCAGCTCAGGCGGCAACTCGTAGTCGAGCTCCGAGAGGTCCATCCGACGCGAGTTCTATCTTCGGCTTCGTGGACCTGGACGCGATCGCCCGCGCGCAACAGCGGATCGAGGACGCGGCCTCCGGCCGCACCGATCCCGCCACGTTCGACGCGACGCTGGAGCGGGCGCGGCACGCCGTCGAAACGCTCGCAGCCACGACGGCCCGCTTCGAAGCGGGCCTGCCGGAGGCGATCCAGGACGGGCTACGCCAGCACTTCCGGCCGAGTGCCCGCCACCTCGCCGAGGTGCGCGGCCTCACGAACCAGGCCATCCGCCGCCTCGAGCGGATCGAGGGGGACATCCTCGCCGAGCGCCATGCCCGCGTCGACGATCTCGCCCTGCTGGTCGATCTCATCGCCTCGAGCTGGCGGAGCGTCGACGAGCGGCTGGCGAAGCTCGAGGAGGGACTGACGCGCAACGGCGCTGTCGTCTACCGCCTCGACGAGCATCAAGCAGCGGGCTGAGGCCCCTTCACCGGTAGGACGAGCACGAAGCGGCTGCCGTGGCCGGGCTCACTGTGGAACTCGAGCCGGCCGCCGAGCGCCAGCGCCAGCTCACGGGCGATCGCCAGGCCGAGCCCGGTGCCGCCGCCGTCGCCGGACCAGAACGGCCGGAAGATCCGCTCTGCCTCCTGCGGCGAGATCCCCGGCCCCGTGTCCTCGACCGCAACCGTCACCTCGCCGTTCGCTGCGACGAGCCCGAGGTCGACCCGCCCGCCTTCCGGCGTCCAGTGGAGGGCATTCGCGAGGAGGTTCGTGACGATCTGCAGGACACGGTCGCCGTCGGTGACGAGCACCGCACCGCCGTCGAGCTCGAGGTCGTACTCGATGCCGCGGGAGCGCGCCTCCTCGGCGAACGTCGCGTAGGCGCGCTCGCAGAGAGCGCGCATGTCGACCTCCTCACGCAGCAGCGCGAAGCGGCGGGCGTCGAGCTTCGCCAGGTCGAGGACATCGCCGACGAGGCGCTCGAGCCGCACCGCTTCCTCGGAGATGACCTCGAGCGACCGCTCCTGCGAGGCTTCGTCGTCGAGGACGCCCTCTCGCAGCGCCGCGACGTGTCCGCGAATCGCCGTCAGCGGTGTGCGCAGCTCGTGCGAGACCGACATGAGGAAGTTGCGGGAGAGCTGCTCCGACTCTGCGAGCCTCGACGTCATCTCGTCGAAGCGAGCGGCGAGCCGCTCGACCTCGGTGCCGCCTCCGATGTGCTCCGGCACCGCCACGTCGTAGTGGCCTGCGGCAACCTCGTCCGCGGCCGCCGCGAGCGCCTCCAGCGGCTCCGCGATCCTGCGCGAGAAGTAGACGACGAGGATGCCGGCGACGGGGATCCCGATCCCGAACGCGAGCGCGAGCTCCCACGCGAGCTGGAGCCAGCGGCTGCGCAATGCCGATTCTTTCTCCGCGACGACGAGCGAGCCGGCGGGGACGCCGTGAAGCTCGACGACCTGCCCGACGCCGAGATAGCCGTTGTCCTCCCAGTTGAAGTCGAACGCCCGCGGCTTGCTCCCGGCAGGTTGCTCCGCAGGGAGCACACGGGCCGGCAGCTCGGGCAGAGGGCCGGCCAACAGCGAGCCGCCCTGCACGGCCGGCACCCAGAACACCCTGTCGCCGCCGAGTGCGACGTTGATACTCCTGAGCGAGACGTGCCCGACTCCGGCGTTCTGCTCGTAGAGCCGGACGATCCCGGCCGACTCTGCCCGCAGCTCCGAGGCTGCGTGCGCCCGGGTGTTGCTCTGGAAGAAACGAACCGCGATCACGGTGGCGACGAGGCCGGCGAGCACGATGCCGAGCAGGAACAGCGCGGGCAGCCGGAAGCGCAGTGATCTGAACACGGGACTACTCGCTGTCGGCAGGCGCCGGAGCGGCCTTGTAGCCGATCCCCCACACGGTGACGATCGGCGCCGCGTCGCCGAGCTTCCGCCTCAGCTGGCGGACGTGGACGTCGACCGTTCGGGTGTCTCCCGCGAAGGTGTAGCCCCAGACGCGCTCGAGCAGCTGGTCACGCGTGAGCACCAGGCCCCGATGATCGAGGAGCTCCCACAGGAGATCGAACTCCTTCGGCGCCAGCCGGATCTCCTGGTCGCCGACATGGCACTCCCGCCGGCCGGCGTCGAGCACGAGGTCGCCGTGGCGCATGACCCCGGCGTCGGGCTTCGTCTTCTTGCCGCTGCGGCGAAGGATGGCTCGCACCCTCGCCACGAGCTCACGCGGATTGAACGGCTTCGTGAGGTAGTCGTCTGCCCCGACCTCGAGGCCTGCGATCTTGTCGAGGTCGTCGTCGCGCGCAGTCAGCATCAGCACCGGCATCGAGCTCGTCTCACGGATCCGCCTGCAGACCTCCATCCCGTCGAGATCGGGGAGCATCAGGTCGAGGACGACGAGCGACGGCGCCGCGGAGTGGACGAGGGTCAACGCCTCGCGCCCGCTCGCCGTCATCTGCACCGTGAAGCCGTCCTTGCGGAGGTAGGCGGCGACGAACGAGGCGATCGCCTGCTCGTCCTCGACCACCAGAATCGTCTGTGGGTCGCCGGCCATCGCCGTCAGCCTCTACCGATCTGGCGGGTGATAGGCCTGGTCGGCAGCGAACGGGGGGCTCCTCCGTCGACGGAATACGTCCCGTCGCCCTGCCGGTCGAACGACGAGCCGTGGAGCTGGACGTGGCCGACGCCGCCGGCGTAGAGATACACGCCGGACCCGCGCACGACCACGCGGTAATAGCCGCCCAGCGCACGGAAGCGGAAGCCGCTGCCGTTGTATGCCTGCCCCTTGCGCCCGTTCCACTTGACCCTGGTCGTGGACACGTCCGGTGTCGTCTGCGGAGCACCCCCGCCACCCGGGGTGAGGAGCTGGTAGATCTCCACCCTCGCCTCGTCCTGCGGGCTGACACGGCCGAGCACGAAGCCGTGCACGACGAGCGTGACGATCGCATGGCCGTTGACGCCGCCGTCTCCGGCCGCACTGCGGACGACGAGGTAGCCGGGCTTCGCCTGCGCCTGTTCCCGTGCGGACGCCGCGGCGGGCAGCGTGAGCAACGCGAGAGTGGCGCAGGCGAGCAGGATCCGCTTCATAGGCGCTCCAGGGTACTCCGCCGCAGAGGAGGGTCCGGCCTTTTCGAGAAGCTTGTTGTGATGGCGGACGATCGTTTGCAGCGGCGGGCCGACAGACTCGCTGCGCGCGTCGAGGCGCTGGCGGAAGCACTACGCGCCGGCGGCGTCTCGGAAGAGGCCTCCACTCAGCTCCTCACGCACGCCTCGGCCGCCGTCCTCCAGGCGCTCAGGCTCGAGCTGATCACCGCCGACGGGCTTCGCTAGTACGTGTAGAAGCCGCGGCCGCTCTTGCGGCCGAGCAGCCCCGCGTTCGCCATCGCGACGAGGCGCGGCGGCGGCGCCATCCTCGGCTCCCGCAGCTTCTCCCACAGCGCCTCGCTCGCGTGCACGTGCACGTCGATGCCGACGAGGTCGACGAGCTCGCAAGGCCCCATCGGCCAGCCGGCTCCGTGCTTCAGGCCGGCGTCGAGGTCGGCGGGCGTCACGCGTGCCTCGTCGAGGACGCGGACGCAGTCGTTCAGCAGCGGGATCAGGACGCGGTTGACGACGAAACCCGGCGTGTCGTGGCAGCGGATCGGATGCTTGCCGAGCCGCTCGCCGAGCGCATATGCCGTGTCGAAGGTCTCCTCGGAGGTCAGCTCGGCGCGGACGATCTCCACGAGCGGCATCAGCGGGGCCGGGTTGAAGAAGTGCATCCCGACGACGCGCTCCGGCGTCGAGGTGGCGCCCGCGATCTCGGTGACGGAGAGCGCGGATGTGTTCGTGGCGAGGACGGCGTCCGGACGGCAGACCCGCTCCAGCTCGGCGAACAGCTCGCGCTTTGCGTCGAGCTCCTCGACCACGGCCTCGATCACGAGGTCGCAGTCCGCGAGGCCGGCGACGTCCGTCGTCATCGTCAGCAGCTCGATCTCGAAGGAGTCGATCTGGCCCTTCTCCACCTTGCGGGTGAGGAAGTGCTCGATCCGGCCGCGTGCGGTCTCCCCCAGCTCGTCGGTCACCTCACGCCCGACGGTCTCGAGCCCCGCCTCGACCGCGAGCTGTGCGATGCCCGCGCCCATCGTTCCGAGCCCTACGACGCCGATCTTCACGTCCGGGAGCCTAGACTCGCGCGCAGGTGGACGTGCAGGAGGGAACCCTCGCCTTCCCGGCCGGCGGCAAGGAGGCTCGGACCTGGTACCGCGTGACGGGCGAGCTGCGACCCGGTGACCCGGAGGCCCGCGCGCCGCTCGTCGTCCTTCACGGCGGCCCCGGCGCGACGCACGACTACCTCCTCTCGCTCGCGGACCTCGCCGACTCGCGCGCAGTCGTCCACTACGACCAGCTCGGGGGCGGCCGCAGCACGCATTACCCGGATCGAGGCGCCGAGTTCTGGACGCCTGCGCTCTTCGTCCGCGAGCTCCACAACCTCGTCGAGCTGCTCGGGATCGCCGACCGCCACCACGTCCTGGGCCAGTCGTGGGGCGGCTTTCTCGCGGAGGAGTACGCGCTCACGCAGCCTGCCGGTCTGCGTTCGCTCGTCCTCGCGGACACCGCAGCCTCTTGGGCGGACTTCGCCACCGAAGCGGGCAAGCTCCGCGACCAGCTTCCTGCCGACGTGCAGGCGACGCTCGCGAAGCACGAGGACGCAGGCTCGTATGACGATCCCGAGTACGTGGAAGCCTGCCTCGTCTTCTACGGACGCCACCTTTGCCGTATCCCGTGGCCGGCCGAGGTCGCCGCGACGTTCGAGTTTCTCGAAGACGACCCGACCGTCTACCGCGCCATGAACGGTCCGAGCGAGTTCCACATCATCGGCTCCTGCAAGGACTGGCAGGTAAAGGACCGCCTGCCCGAGATCCGCGTGCCGACGCTGCTCGTCTCGGGGCGCCACGACGAGGCGACGCCAGCGCTGCAGCAGGTCCTGCTCGACGGCATTGCGGGCTCGGAGTGGGTCTGCTTCGAGGAGTCCTCGCACATGCCGCACGTCGAGGAGCGTGAGCGCTACATGCAGGTCGTAGGCGACTGGCTCGCACAGCACGACTGAGCCAAGGGGGGTCTATCCTCACTTGCCGTGCGCCTGCACCCGCTGAGCCGACTCCCAAATCCGTGGCGCAGGATCGTCGACTGGACGGTCACGCTCGCCGTGGCGATCGCGTTCGTGCTCGCGTTCGAGGCCGAGGTGGCAAAGCCGTACCGGATCCCCTCCTCCTCGATGGAGCGCACGCTTCACTGCGCCCGCCCCACCCGGGGCTGCGAGGCATCGATCAGCGACCGCGTGCTCGTGAACCGGCTCGCCTACGACTTCGGCAGCCCGCAGCGCGGACAGATCGTCGTCTTCAAGGCACCTGCCAAGGCGAGCATCTGCGAGACGGGCGACGGCGGAACGACGTTCGTCAAGCGTCTGATCGGACTGCCCGGCGAGACGGTGCGGGAGGACCCCTCCGGCTTCATCTGGATCCGCCGGCCGGGCGCCACGGCCTGGACGAGGCTCCCGGAGCCCTACCTCTCGCGCGCCGCGCGGCTGGCGGACACGACCTACTTCGGGCACACCTGGCACGTGCCGAAGGGCGAGTACTTCATGCTCGGCGACAACCGGCCCGACTCCTGCGACTCCCGCCGCTGGGGATCGGTCCCGAGGAGCAGCCTCATCGGCCCGGTGATCTTCACCTACTGGCCGCCGGC
>DATBAH010000101.1:0-10052 GCA_036271615.1 Gaiellaceae bacterium | reverse complement strand
TCCGCGGCTCGAAGCCGAGGATGGGGCCCATCTGGTTCAGGTCGAGTGCCTTCCCCTCCGGCAGCCCCTCCTTGATGTCGATGAGGACGACGTCCGCGTAGTCGCGCTCCGCGAGGCTGTGCGCCGCGGTCGCGCCCGTCGCGCCGGCGCCGACGATCGTGACTTTCCTTCTCATGCGGTTACCTCAGCCTCCAATTTCTCGATCACCGCGTCCGCGACCTCGCTCGTTCCTACGGCGGTCGGGTCGTTGCGGTTCGGCTTCATGTCGTAGGTGACGCTCTTCCCCTCGGCGATGACGCCGGCGATGGCGCCTTCCAGACGGTCGGCGGCGCCGGCCTCGTCGAGGTGGCGGAGCATGAGGACGCCCGACAGCATCTGCGCGATCGGGTTGACCTTGTTCTGGCCGGCGTACTTCGGCGCCGAGCCGTGCGTCGGCTCGAAGACCGCGACCGTTTCCCCGTAGTTCCCGCCCGGAGCGACGCCGAGCCCGCCGATCATCCCCGCGGCGAGGTCGGAGAGGACGTCGCCGTAGAGGTTCGGCAGCACGAGCACGTCGTACTCCTCCGGCCGCTGCACGAGCTGCATGCACATGTTGTCCACGATCCGGTCGTCGAACTCGATGTCCGCGTTCTCGGCCGCGACCTCGCGGGCCACGCGGAGCCAGAGGCCGTCCGTGAACTTCATGATGTTCGCCTTGTGCACGGCGGTGACCTTGCGGCGGCCGTTGCGGCGCGCGTAGTCGAACGCGAACTCGAAGATGCGACGCGTGCCCGTCACCGAGATCGGCTTGATCGAGATGCCTGCGTCGTTGTGGCGGAGCTTGCCGCCGTGGGCTTCGATCCACTCGATCAGCTCGGCTGCTTCCGGCGTCCCCTGTTCGTACTCGATGCCGGCGTAGAGATCTTCGGTGTTCTCGCGCACGATGATCAAATCGACGTCGTCGAAGCGGCTGCGGACGCCGGCGTAGCTCTTGCACGGCCGCACCTGCGCGTACATGTCGAGCTCTTTGCGGAGGGCGACGTTGACCGACCGGAAGCCGCCGCCGATAGGCGTCGTGATCGGGCCTTTGAGCGCCACGCCGGTCTCGCGGATCGCGTCGAGGACGTCGGGCGGCAGCGGGTTGCCGCCGTGGCGGTCCATCACGTCCGCGCCGGCCTCGCGCACGTCCCACTCGAGCTCGGCGCCGGTCGCCTCGAGAACGCGACGCGTCGCCTCCGTCAGCTCGGGTCCCGTGCCGTCGCCGGGAATGAGGACGACCCTGTGCGCCATCGAGGGGTGAATCTAGCTGCGGCGACGCTAGAGTCGCGGCAGTGTACGAGCGCGAACTGTTCCGGCAGGCGGCGGATTACGCCGCCGACTTCGTCGAGACCCTCGAGACGCGGCCCATTCGTGCCGAGGCGGACGTGGAGCAGCTCACCTCCGCACTGGGAGGGCGCTTGCCCGAAGGACCGACGGATCCACGTGCTGTGATCGCGTCGCTCGTCGAGAGCGTGGAGCCGGGTCTTTGCGCGACGCCTTCGGGGCGGTTCTTCGGCTTCGTCATCGGCGGAGGCGTGCCCGCCGCCGTCGCAGCCGACATGCTCACTTCGGCCTGGGATCAGAATGCCGGCCTGTACGTCGCCGGGCCTGCGGCCTCGGTCGTCGAGGAGGTGTGCCGAGAGTGGTTGGCCGAGCTCCTCGGGTTGCCGCTGCACGTCTCCGTCGCCTTCGTCACCGGCACTCAGATGGCCCATGTCACCGCTTTGGCGGCAGCGCGGCATCACGTCCTCGAGAGTGCCGGCTGGGACCTTCCGCAGCAGGGTCTCGCAGGCGCGCCGCCGATCCGCGTGGTCGTCGGCGAGACGCGCCACGTGACAGTCGACCGAGCGTTGCGGTTACTCGGAATCGGCGCTTCGTCGCTCGACGTGGTTCCAGTCGACGGCCAGGGCCGGATGAGGGTGGAGCAGCTGCGGCTCGGCGACGAGCCAACGATTGTCTGCGGCCAGGCCGGCGATGTGAACACGGGTGCGTTCGATGATCTCGAGGCGATCGCCGACGCGAGCGCCGAGTCGGGAGCGTGGTTCCATCTCGACGGGGCCTTCGGGCTCTGGGCCGCCGCGAGCCCCGAGTTGCGCCACCTCGTCCGCGGTGCGGAGCGCGCCGACTCGTGGACGACCGACTGTCACAAGTGGCTGAACGTCCCCTACGACTCCGGACTCGCCTTCTGCGCGCATCCGGATGCTCATCGAGCCGCGATCGGGGTCAAGGCGTCGTACCTCGTCCACGCCAGCGACCGGCGCGAGCGCGACGAGATGGACTGGACGCCCGAGTTCTCGCGCCGGGCGCGTGGCTTCGCGGTCTATGCGGCGCTTCGCTCCCTCGGCCGGAGCGGAGTCGCCGAGATCGTCGAGCGAAGCTGCGAACATGCACGGCTCTTCGCGAAGCTGCTCGAGGAGGGAGGCGCGACGATCCTCAACGACGTGGTGCTCAATCAGGTGCTCGTCCGTTTCGACGACGGCGAGCGCACCGGGGAAGTGATCCGCAGGGTGCAGGAGGACGGCACCTGCTGGCTCGGCGGCACCGACTGGCAGGGCGAACACGCAATGCGAGTCTCCGTCTCGAACTGGCGGACGACCCGTGAGGATGTCGAGCGTTCGGCTGCGGCCGTCCTTGCCGCGGCCTCGGTGCCGGCATGACGCTCGCCGAGGCAGCTGCGCAGGCCGACCAGCTCGCCGAGAGCGGGGCGGCGCAGGACCTCGCCGCGCTGCGGACGGAGTGGGACGACGAGCTCGAGGCTGCGGCACGCAGCGCCGACTTCCGCGAGAGGGCGCTCGCGTTCCGGGCGGTCGGCCTCTTCCGCTGGCGCGCGAAGGAGGAGTTGCTACGGCGCGGTCTCGACGACGGAAGCCCGGCGGCGCGCGGGTCGGCGCTCCTCTCGCTCGAGCTTCTCTCCCGCGACCACCCGAGCACGGTGAACTCGGTGCGGCCGATCCTGCACAAGATGCTCGCCGACGAGGACGAGAACTCCGCAGTGCGCAGGCTCGCGGTGCTGGTGCTGAAGAACGGCTCGGCGCAGCGCGACACCGTCGTGCTGCTCGAAGGGCTGGCCGCCGACGACCGCGCGGACGACGAGCTGCGCCGGGCTGCCGGGACCGTTGCGCAGGGCCTGAAGCGGAAGGCCCAGGAAAAGCGCTAGCCCGCGCAGGTGGTGCAGACGCGGGCCTGGATCTCCCGTCCGCAGGACGGGCAGATGCGCTTGCTCCGGCGGCGTTCGAGAGCGCTCTTCTCGAGGCCGGCGGTGATCATCAGCCAGGCGGCCGCGAGGGTGGAGACCGCGGCAATTGCGATGTGCGGATCGATGTGCATGCCTACTTCTTCGCCTTCGGTGCGTGCTTCAAACGGCGCGCGTGCGGGTGCGCCTGGAAATACAACTCGCGCCGTCTGCGGTCGGAGATGTGTGTGTAGAGCTCTGTGGTGGCGAGGTCGGCGTGCCCGAGCATCTCCTGCACGGCGCGCAGGTCGGCGCCGCCCTCGAGCAGGTGCGTCGCGAACGAGTGGCGCAGGAGGTGCGGGTGGATGCGCTCCGGCTCGAGCCCGGCCTTCGCGGCCAGGCGGCGCAAGATGAGGAAGACGCCCGCGCGCGTGAGCGGGCCGCCGTGTGCGTTGAGGAACAGCTCCTGCCGGTGTCGCCGGTCGAGATACGGGCGGCCGCGGGAGAGGTAGCGGCGTACCGCGTCGGCGGCCTCCCGTCCGATCGGCACGACCCGCTCCTTGCTCCCTTTGCCGAACGCGCGCACGAGCCGGTTCTCGAGATCCACGGACTGCCGGTCGAGCGCTACCGCCTCGCTGACGCGCAGCCCGGCGCCGTACAGAAGCTCGCCGATGGCGCGGTTGCGCTGGTCGAGCGGTGTCGTCCCGGCGGCCGCGTCGAGGAGGCGCTCGACCTCTGACGGCGACAGCGTGCGCGGCAGCGTCCGCCGGCGTTTCGGCAGCTCGACGTTCGCCGCGGGGTTGTCGGCACGGGCGCCGAGCAGCATCTGGTGCCGGAAGAAGGAACGGACTGCGGCGAGCCGGCGTGCGATCGTCGTCGCCGCGAGCCCGTCGGCGCGCAGCTGTGCGACGTATCCGGCGAGGTCGTCGGCGCTCGCCTCTGCGGGCGAGCGGCCGAGCCAGGCCGAGAGGTGGGCCAGATCGCGGCGGTAGGCCTCGACCGTGCGGGGCGCGAGACGCGCAGCGGCTAGTGCGAGGAAGCCCTCGACGGCGGGATCCGAGCTCGTCACGCGCCTGACTTCGGCTCTGGTCACGCGACGCCTGCTCGAATACGTGGGTGGAGCGCCGGCACGTACTGGTCTACGGGTTCGTCCAGGGTGTCGGATTCCGTTTTGCCGTCGAGCGGGAGGCCCGGTCCCGCGGCCTGTCCGGCTGGGTGCGGAATCGTCCCGACGGGACGGTCGAGGCCGTGTTCGAGGGCGAGCCGGAGGACGTCGCGTCGCTCGTCGACTTCTGCCGCCGCGGCCCGCGTGGGGCGGACGTCGAGCGCGTCGACGTCGCCGCGGAATCACCCGAGGGCCTGGCCGGCTTCCAGGTCGCGTTCTAGGAACGGCTCGGCGCCCGCCCAGACGATCTCGCCGCGAGCGAGGTCCAGATCGTCGAGCTCCTCCCGCCGCAACCGCGCCGCGAGTCGCTCTCCGCTGCCGTCGACCAGGTCGACACGCGCGTCGGCGCCGAGGACGGCGATGCGTTCGACCTCGACCTCGACTGCTCCGTCGCGCGGCCATCGTCGCAACACGATCTCGTGCGGGCGCACGAGGCTCGAGCCGAGGCGAACGGCGTCGCCGACGAAGCGCAGCACGAACTCGGAGGCCGGCGCGTCGTAGAGCTCGGCCGGCGCGCCCACCTGCTCGAGACGACCCTGATCGAACACGGCGACGCGGTCGGCGACCTCCATCGCCTCCTCCTGGTCGTGCGTGACGAAGACCGTCGTGACGTGCACTTCTTCGTGGAGACGGCGCAGCCAGTCGCGCAGCTCGGCCCGCACGCGGGCATCGAGCGCGCCGAACGGCTCGTCGAGCAGCAGGACGCGCGGCTTTGCTGCGAGCGCCCGGGCGAGGGCCATCCGCTGCCGCTGACCGCCAGAGAGGCGCGACGGATACCGGTCGGCGAAGCCCTGGAGCTGGACGAGCTCGAGCAGCTCGTCGACGCGATCCCGGATCTCCGCCTTCGGCCGCTTCCGGATGCTGAGCGCGAAGGCGACGTTGTCGCGCACCGTCATGTGCTTGAACGCGGCGTAGTGCTGGAAGACGAAGCCGACGTTGCGCCGCTGCGGCGCGAGCCGGGTCGCGTCCTCGCCGGAGAGCCGAACCTCGCCGGAGTCGGGCCGTTCGAGGCCGGCGACGATGCGCAGCAGGGTCGACTTGCCCGAGCCGCTGGGCCCGAGCACCGCCGTGAGGGAACCCTCCGGGATCTCGAGCGAGACGCCGTCGAGGGCGGTGAACGAGCCGAAGCGCTTGCTGACGTTGCGAATCTCGATCGACATCAGGCGGTCTCCTCGCGCGGTTTGGCCAGGGTCATGAGGACGAGCACGAGCACGGCGATGACGGCAAGCACGACGGCCACCGCGTACGCGCCGCCGGTCTGGAAGTTCTGGATCATGTCGTCGATCAGCGTCGTTGCCGTCTCGGTCTTGCCCTCGATCCGGCCCGACACGACAGCCACCGCTCCGTACTCGCCCAGGCAGCGCGCCGTCGTGAGGATGACGCCGTAGATCACGGCCCAGCGGATCGACGGCAGCGTGATGCGCCAGAACCGCTGCCAGCGGGTCGCGCCGAGAGTCGCGGCCGCCTGCTCCTGCTCGTTGCCGAGCTCGCGCAGGGTCGGGATCACCTCCCGGGCGACGAACGGGACGGAGACGAAGATGGTCGCGAGCACGATCGCCGGCATGGCGAACAAGACCTGGATCCCGTGCTCCTGGAACCACGGCCCGAACCAACCGGTGCGTCCGTAGAGGAGATAGAGCGCCAGCCCGACCACGACCGGCGAAACAGCGAGCGGAAGGTCGATGAAGGCGTTCAAGAGCCCCTTGCCGCGAAAGCGGCGGCGCACGATCGCGAGCGCGCAGAGGATGCCGAAGACCGTGTTGAGCGGCACGGCAATCGCCGTCGCGATCAGCGTGATCTGGAAGGCGTGGAGCGTGTTCGGGGCGGACAGCGCCTGCCAGACCGGTTCGAGCCCGTGCTGGAAGGTGCGGTAGAAGATCATTGCGAGCGGCGCAAGCAGGATGACGAGCAGGTAGCCCAGGGCCACCGCGCGCAGGCCGAGCCGGCTAAGCACGTTCGTACCTCGTGACGAAGAAGCGCAGGGCGCCGACCGCGAGGAGGACCACGAAGGCTGCGCCGAGGAGCACGATCGCAACGGCCGAGGCTTCGGCGGACTCGCCGTCCTGGATCACGTTGAAGATGAAGACCGAAGCGACCTCGGTGTGGAGGGAGCTGCCCGCGATGAGGACGATCGAGCCGATCTCGCCGAGCGCGCGGGCGAAGGCCAGGACGGACCCGGAGAGGATCCCGGGCAGGATGTTCGGCAGGACGATCCGCCGGAAGACGGTGAACCGGCCGGCGCCGAGAGAGCGAGCAGCCTCCTCCATCTCCACGTCGAGCTCGATCAGCACGGGCTGCACCGTCCGGATGACGAACGGGAGCGTGACGAAGCAGAGGGCGAGCACGATCGCCGTCCGCGTGAAGGCGATGTCGATCCCGACGGGCGAGCCCGGGCCGTAGAGCGTGAGCAGCGTCAGGCCGGCGACGATCGTCGGCAGCGCGAACGGCAGGTCGATGACGGAGTTGACGAGCGACTTGCCGCGGAAGTCGTCGCGGACGAGCACCCAGGCCGTGATCGTGCCCAGCACGCCGTTGATCAGGACGACGACGAACGCCGTGCCGAAGGTGAGCTCGAGCGCACCCAGAGCCTCCGGGCTCGAGACCGTCTGCCAGAACGCGTGTGCACCGTCCCGTTTGGACTCCCAGACCAGCGCCGCGATCGGCAGGACGACGACGATGGTCAGGAACGTCGAGATGACGCCGACGGACAGGGCCGTACTGGCCCGTCCGTCGGCGCTCGCCCTGCGCGCGATCCTGTCCGCAGATGCCGCGACGCTGCTAATGCGTGGGACCTCCGACCGCTCGCTCGATGGCGACCATCCGGCCGTTGTCCAGGTCGAACCAGAGCTTGTTCGCCTTCAGCCAGCCGCCGAAGAGCTTGTCCCGGATGTTGAAGGTCGGCCCGGTGTTGTACTTCTTGCGCCAATGAGCGAGGTCGGAGCGCTTGAGGACCGACTTCACGACCGGGCGATAGCCGTTGGCGGCGAAGATCCGCTGCTGCTTCGGCGCGTGCGCGTACTTGATGAACGCCTTGGCCGCCGCCGGCGCGTCCTTCGTCGCCACCATCGGCAGCTGGATCAGCATCGTCGGCTTCGGGACGACGAGCGTGCCCTGCTTACCGGCCGCGAAGGCGGCATACGCCTCGCTCTCGTAGGTGATGAGGACGTCGCCTCGGCCCGAGAAGAACGTGTTCGCCGCGTTCGAGCCGGACGAGTCCTGCGAGACGACGTTCTTGAAGAGCTTCGTCACGAATTGGACGGCCTTCTTGTCGTTCATTCCCGCCTTGCGCATCGCGCCGTAGGCGGCGAGGACGTTCCACTTCGCGGAGCCGGAGGGAAACGGATCCGGCGTCACGACCTGCACCCCGGGCTTGATCAGGTCCTTCCAGCCGTGGATGTGCTTGGGGTTGCCCGGGCGCACGACGAAGGCGACGACCGAATCGGCTGCGATCCCTCCGTAGGGTGCGCTCGTCCAGCTCTTGGAGACGAGGCCGGCGTCGGCGACGGTGTCGATGTCGAGGCCGGTCGAGAGAAAGGCGATGTCTGCGGGCTGGCCGGCCGCGATCGCGCGAGCCTGCGAACCGGATGGCCCGTACGACTGGCTGAACGAGACGCCCTGGCCGGCGGCCTGGTGGCCGAAGCGCGAGATGAGCTTCGCCACCACCGGCTTCGGGGTGGAGTACGCGACGAGGTTGAGGGTCGTCCCGGTCTGTTCGGCCTCGGCGGCGCTGCTCGCGCAGCCGAAGAGCACGGGCAGGATCAGTGCAACGAGGAGGAATCTCCGCATCTGGGCGAATCCTTTCTGGGATGACCTACAGATCTAGTAGGTATTTGCAGCGCTGATTATTGCCATAAGCAAAGACGCACCGCAAGTTGCAACCGTCAGCGCTTGCGAACGAGGTCGGCAAGCGTGGTCTGCTCGAGCACTCCGCGGATCTGCGTGCGCAGCTCGAGCCAGACGTCGCGCAGGCCCTCGGCGGCACCCTCGTATTCGAGCTGGTCCGGCCGCACACCGCGCACGGTCGCGATCGGCCCCTCGAGCTCGCGGATCACGTCGGCAACCGAGATCTCCTCCGCCGGGCGTGCAAGCTGGTAGCCGCCCTCGGCGCCGCGCTGGCTCGCGACCAGGCCGGCGCTCCGTAGCTGCGAGAGGATGCTCTCGAGAAACTTCGGCGGAATCTGCTGGGCCGAGGCGAGCTGCTCGGCGGTGGTCAGTCCCGGCGGGGCGGCGGCGAGCTCCGCCATCGCGCGCAGCGCATAGTCGACCTTGGCCGAGACCCGCATGTCCCCATTCTTCAGGAGCGGGGATGGGAACGGTCGTAGACGCGGCGGAGGTGCCGTGGATCGACGTGGCTGTAGATCTGGGTCGTCGAGAGCGAGCTGTGGCCGAGCAGCTCCTGGATCGTGCGCAGGTCGGCGCCGCCGTCGAGCAGATGGGTGGCAAAGGCGTGCCGGAGGCGGTGCGGGTGAGGGACGATCCGGCGGAGCGTGCTCGTGTCGAGGCGCCGGCCGCGTGCCGAGAGAAAGAACGCGTCGTTCGCGGCCTTCGCGAGCGAGGGTCGCGCCTCCCGCAGGTAGCGAGCAAGCCAGAGCGCGGCTTCCTCGCCGAGCGGCACGACGCGTTCCTTGCCGCCTTTGCCGCGGCGGACGTGCACGTGCTCCTGCTCGAAATCGACGTCTCCGAGATCGAGTCCGACGGCCTCGGCGCTGCGCAGCCCCGCGGAGTAGACGAGCTCGACGAGAGCGCGGTTCCGCACCGCGATCGGCTCGTCGCCCTCGAGCGCCTCGAGCATCCGCTCGATCTCGGCGGCGGCTGGAGCGTCGGGCAGGCGCCGTCCACGGCGCGGCGCCAGCGGCGCGTCAGGGACCCGGTCGGGCCCGAGCGCGTGTCGCAGGAACGCGCGCACGGCGGCGAGCTTCCGGCTGATCGTTCCCGGGGCGAGCTTCCTTCCGTGTCGCGCGCCGCCGAGCCACGCGACGTAGTCGGCGAGGACGCGGACGTCCACGGCGTCGAGGCTCGTGCCGCGCTCCTCGAGCCACGCGCAGAACTCCCCGACGTCGCTGCCGTACGCGCGACGGGTGCTCGCGCTCAGGGCCGGCGAGGCGAGGAAGCGATCGGCTGCGGAGCGCGCGTCCACAGCGGACGGTTCGCCGGGCGTCGTGCCTTTCCCTTGCGCTAGCGTCATTTCTCGTGATCGCGAAGCACGACGTGCTCGTCGTCGGGGCGGGTTGCGCAGGTATGCGCGCCGCGATCGAGGCCTTCGACGCGGGCGCGGACGTGGCGATGATCTCGAAGATCCACCCGACGCGCTCCCACTCCGGCGCCGCCGAGGGCGGCATCAACGCCGCGCTCGGGAACGCCTCGGAGGACAACCCCGAGATCCATGCCTTCGACACCGTCAAGGGCTCCGACTACCTCGGCGACCAGGACGCGATCCAGATCCTCTGCGACGAGGCGCCCGGCGACGTCTACCAGCTCGAGAACTGGGGCGCCGTCTTCTCGCGGACGGAGGACGGCCGCATCGCACAGCGCCCCTTCGGCGCCGCCGGGGCGCCGCGCACCGCGTACGCGGCCGACATCACCGGCCACGTACTGATCCAGGTGCTCTGGGAGCAGATCTGCAAGCGCGACATCCTCACGTACGAGGAGTACTTCGCCTGGCACCTCGTCGAGAACGACGGCCGCTGCCAGGGAGTC
>DATBAH010000100.1:0-10754 GCA_036271615.1 Gaiellaceae bacterium | reverse complement strand
GACGTAGGTCGGGCAGCCGCGCTGGTCGTCGACCACCGCCACCTCGTCCCGTTCGGCCCCGAGCCGCAGCATCGTGCGGACGAAGTTCGTGCTCGTCCAGCCGAAGAGCCACGACGACCGCACGATCCAGGCCGAGTCCCCTGCCGCGCCCTCGGCCTGCAGCTTCGTCCGGCCGTAGACCGAGAGCGGGTTCGGCGCGTCCGATTCGAGGTACGGCTCGCTCCTGCGGCCGTCGAAGACGTAGTCGGTCGAGAAGAGCACGAGCGGCGCGCCGAGCTCGGCGGCGTGCTGCGTCCCGCCGACGTTGACGGCGGCGGCTTCCTGAGGGTTCTGCTCGGCTCCGTCGACGTCCGTCCAGGCCGCTGCGTGGAGCACGACGTCGACCGCCGGGAGAGCCGGCGGAGGGAGCGTGACGTCCCAGTCCGTCCGCGTCAGGGCGACGACGTTCGCGTCGGCGAACGTCTCGCGAAGCGCGGCGCCCAGCTGACCGTCGGCCCCGGTGAGGATGACCCCACGCGTCAGGTCCACGCGCTCTCGCGCACCGGCGCCCGCTCCTTCAGCGGCTCCCACCAGTCACGGTTGGCGCGATACCACTCCACGGTGGAGCCCAGACCGTCCTCGAAGGAGATCTCCGGCTGCCAGCCGAGCTCGCGCCGCAGCTTGGACGAGTCGAGCAGGTAGCGGCGGTCGTGACCGGGCCGGTCGGGGACGATCGTCTTCAGCGACTCCGGCTTCCCCGTCAGGCCGAGCACGAGATCGGCGATCTCCTCGATCGAGCGCTCGACGCCGGAGCCCACGTTGTACGTCTCCCCGACCTCACCGCGCTCGAGCACGACGTCGATCGCGCGGCAGTGGTCGTCGACATGCAGCCACTCGCGCCGGTTCTGCGTCGACGCGTAGAGCGGCAGCTCGCGGTCGTCGAGCGCGTTCGTGAGGAAGAGCGGGATCACCTTCTCCGGGAACTGGCGCGGCCCGTAGTTGTTCGCGCAGTTCGTGATCGTGACGGGCAGCTCGAAGGTGTGGAAGTACGCGCGCACGGCGTGGTCGGCCGCCGCCTTCGACGCGTTGTACGGCGTGCGCGGCCGGTACGGCGACTCCTCGGTGAACGACTCGTCGGAGTCGAGCGCGAGGTCGCCGTAGACCTCGCAGGTCGAGACGTGGTGGAAGCGGGCAAGGCCCCGGCGTCTGGCCGCCTCGAGCAGCGTCTGCGTGCCCAGCGCGTTCGTGCGGAAGAAGCGCGAGGGGTCGAGCACCGCAAGGCTGTTGTGCGACTCCGCAGCGAAGTTGACGACCGTGTCGATCTCCTCCTCCGCGAGGGCTCGCTCGACGAGGTCGGAGTCGCCGATGTCCCCCTCGACCAGCCGAACGCTCAGGCCGTCGAGGTTGCGCGGATCGCCCGCGTACGTCAGCAGGTCGAGCCCGACGACGTGATCGTCCGGATGCCGCTCGACCCAGTAGCGGACGAAGTTCGAGCCGATGAAGCCGGCCGCGCCCGTGACGAGAAGCCTCACGGCTGCACCTCGGACACGTCGGCGTCGCGAGCCGAGAGAACCGGCGTATCCGTGCTCCAGAGATGCCGGACGCGCGGATCGTTCCAGCTGAGGCCGTGCTCATCCGGATCGGCGGCGTCGTACTCCTCGGTGACGAGGTACGCGAAGAGTGCGTCGCTGAGCGCCTCGTAGCCATGGGCATGGATCCCGGGCACATAGATCGCGACCGGGTTGTCGTCGCCGATGTCTTCCGAGAACGACTCGCCCGTCGTCAGGTCGAGAACCACCACGCGCACCATTCCCGCCAGGCAGACGAAGAGGTCGTCCTGGCCGCGCTCGTGGTAGTGGAGACCGCGGATCACGCCCTGTCGCGAGCGCGAGAGGTTCACCTGCCGGATCGGCTTCGGCAGCGAGCTCGCGCGCGCGAGCTCGGAGAACCAGCCCCGCTCGTCGTCGAACCGCTGCAACGGCACGCGCCGGAGCCCGTCGATCACCGGCCGAACCTCCCGCGCACGAAGTCGTTCACTTCGTAGTAGGCCTCGATCGACTCGCCGGCGTCGCCCCAGAAACCCTCCACCACGTCCGCCTCCATCTCGCCGCGCTCGACGTACCAGTTGTTCACGTCCGTGATCTCGAGCTCGCCGCGTGCGGACGCCTCGAGCGTCGGCAGCATCTCCCAGACCTGCTCGTCGTAGAAGTAGGCGCCGGTGACGGCGTAGCTGCTCGGCGGCTCGGCGGGCTTCTCCACGATGCCGAGGATCCGGCTGCCGTTGAGCTTCGCGACGCCCAGGTGGTGGAGGTGCTCGTCGTCGGCGACGTGCGTGAGGACGACTCGGGCGCCGCGTTCCTGGGCCACGAACCGCTCGACGGTCGGACGCAGGGAATGCTCGAAGATGTTGTCCGCCAGCAGCACGCAGCACCGGTCGCCGCCGACGAAGCGCTCCGCCAGCCCGAGCGCTTCGGCGATCCCGCCGGCCTTGTCCTGGTAGGCGTAGAAGAGGCGGTCGATCCCGTACTCGTGCCCGTTGCCCAGGAGCCGGAAGAACTCCCCCGCGTGGGTGCCGCCGGTGACGAGCATCTGCTCGGTGAACCCGGCCTCGACGAGCGCCTCGACTGCGTACGTGACCATCGGCCGGTCGTACAACGGCAGCAGGTGCTTGTTCGTGATGCTCGTGAGCGGAGCGAGCCGGCTGCCCGTACCGCCGGCGAGGATGACGGCCTTCATGCGCCGCGATGCTAGCGGCGGTGGGCGAAGAAGGCGCTAACCCGGCTCCCCGCGCGCCCTCCCGGCGAACACGACGGGGAGCGCAAGCGCGAAGGCGAGGAACGCGTAGAAGTAATAGAACTGCATCGTGAGGTAGAAGAAGTTGCCGGCGATCGTCCCGACGAGGGCCGCCGTCATCCCGTAGGCGAGCGGACGGACGTGCGGGCCTTCCGCGTCGCCGAGCCGGTCGAGCAGCCGCCCCAGCCGCCGTGCGGCGAGGAGTCGCACGAAGACGTAGCGGAGGAAGACGATCCACAGGACGAGGCCGAGCAGGCCCGACTCGACGACGACCGCGACCCAGTAGGAGTGGGCGCCGAAGTTCGACTTCCCGGTCACGAACTCGTAGTAGACGGAGAAGTTGTTGTTGCCGAGGCCGAGCAGCGGGTGCATGTGCAGGATCTGGGGAATGAAGTCGTAGACGGCGAAGTGCGCGTTCGCCGAGCTGCCCTGGGTCGAGACCCGCTGGCGCAGCAGCACCGAGAAGAAGTGCTTGTGCGTGTACAGCACGCCGAGCACGATGACCGCGAGTGCGCCCAGAGGGACGAGGAACTGCCGCGTGCGGAAGAAGCGCCGGTACGGGAGGACGAGCACCAGCGCGCCGACGATGAGCCCCACGCCGCCGCTGCGCGAGAGCGTCGCGAAATCCACGAGCAAGAGGAACGCGAGCACGACCGCGAGCGGCAGCTTGAGACGGTGCCGCCGCGGCAGCCGCAGGTAGACCGGCGTCAGCATCAGCAGCGGGATCACGAGCATCACGCCGAAGTGATTCGGGTCGCCGGTGAGCGCGTTGACGCGGTAGATGTTCTGGCCGCCGATCGCGCCGAAGATGTTGATCTTGCTCGCGCCGCCCGTCAGCGGCGAGAGGACGAGGTTGTCGAGGTTGTGGCCGGCAAGCGCGGAGGCGAGCTCGAGGACCCCGTAGACGGCGTTGGCCACGAAGCCGACGGTGAACCAGCCGAGCGCTCGCCAGAAGAAGCGTTCCCCGCGCTGTGCGAGGTAGCCCACCGCGGCCACGATGAAAGCCCAGTGGATGACGAACTTCGTCATCCCCTTCGCGAACTGCGTGAGACCCTGCTTCGTCTCGATGTTCCAGTAGCCCGCGAGGTAGACGAGGGCGAAGGCGGCAAAGAAGCCCAGAACGATCGCGCTCGTCTTCGGCAGCGGGCGCCGCTCGGTCGCGACGTACGCGATCAGGAACAGGATCGTGGCGATGTCGTTGATCCCGATCTGGCCCGCGAAGCTCCAGTGCACCTTCTCGAAGGTCGCGACGAAGAGCGAGCCGAAGAAGAGCCCCGTCACGATCCGCTCCTGCGTGCGCGACTGGGCCAAGGCGCGGCCGGCCGTGAGGGTGACAGCCGTCATGCGACGCTCCTGAGCACGTCTGCGAGCTCCTCGACGCGGTCGCCGCGGGAGAGCCGCTTCCGCCACTCGTCCGAGAGCGGCCTGCCGTCGAGCATTCCCGCCTTCCAGCGCGCGTGCAGGTCGAGCAGCGCCACGCGGATGGCGTCCACGTCGTCGGAAGGGACGACGATCCCCGCGCCGGTGTCACGCACGAGCTGGGCGGCGGCGCCGTCCCTCGGGACGACGGCGAGGATGGGCCGTTCCGCCGCGAGGTACTCGAAGATCTTCCCGGTCAGAACGCCCTTGCCGCGGCCGCCGGACTCCGGGATCAGCAGCAGCAGCGCCTCAGAATCGCGTTGCAGCTCGAGCGAGCGGCGGCGAGAGACGTCGCCGAGCAGCTCGATCCGGTCGCCGAGGCCGAGCGATTCGGCGTACTCGCGATCCGCGGTGCGGAACTCGCCGGCGAAGCGCGCGGCGACATCCTCGAGTCCGGAGTCGGCGAGCGCGCGCAGGAACGGCTTCGGGTCGCGCTTGCCGTGGAAGTGGCCCGTGTGCGTGATCCGCAGGCGATCGCTCGCGTGGTGCTCCAGACCGGCGAAGTCGTCGAAGTCGCAGCCGTTCTCGATCGTCACGACCTTGCCCTTCGGCTCGAGGGCGCGGATCTCCTCGGCGATCGCGTCGGACGCCGCGACGATCGCGTCCGCCTGCGACGCGACCAGCCGCCCCACGCCGCCGACGGACTTCTCCTTCAGCCGAGCGAGCTGCGACTCGTAGCCGCGGCGATGGGGATGGGAGGTGAGCGGGTCGCGGAGGTCGGCGACCCAGGCGGCGCCGGTGGTGCGCTTCACGGCGGCGCCCAGCAGGTGGAGCGACGGCGGCGGCGACGTCGTGAGCACGACGTCGATGCCCTCGCGCCGCACCAGGCGGATCGCGACCGGCAGCGCGAGCGTGCTCCACGGGACGTTCTCGTCCGGGACGAGTAGCCGGCGTCCCAGCAGCGCCGCCTGCGTCCCGAGACGCGCGACGCCCTGCTTGTCGACCAGCTCCTCCGACGGACGGGCCGCGCGCGGCCCGACGTAGCGCACACGGTGGATCCAGGCCTGGGTCGGCAGCTCGAGCTCCGCGTCGTCGAGCTCGGCGCCGGGCAGGTCCGGCGCGAGCACGTGGGTCTCGATCCCCAGCGCAGGCAGGTGCGTCGCGAACTTCAGCGGTCGCTGGATTCCTCCGCCGCCGCCCGGTGGGAAGTGGCGGGTGACGAGGAGGAGCTTCACGGCTGCAACGGTAGTCCGAGCTTGAACACGAGGAAGCCGTTGTCGGCGTAGACCGGCCGCCGGCCCAGGCTCTCGATCGCGCGCCACTGCTTCGGCTCGTCGCGGCGCAGGATGAGCCAGTCGGCGTGCCAGGCGCGCGGCACCGCGAGGCTCGGATTCGCGAAGAACTTGCGCACCGCATGCCTGCGGGCAAAGAGCCGGTTCGGCTTGGTGTTCCCCGCGTGCGTGGGCGGCACGGCAACGGCGTACACCGGCGCGAAGGCCACCGCGCGATAGCTCGTCTCGAGGTCGCCGAAGACGATCGAGCGCGCGGGCACCGTCCGCTGCAGGAACTGGATCAGCCCCGGTGTCAGCGCATGGTGGTCCACCGTGTTGCTGGCTGTCCACGTCCTGAAGCCGTGCACCGCGACCGGAAGCACGAATAGGAACACCGCGAGTGCCACGGTCGCGCCGCGCTGGCCGGTTACCCGCGGGAACGGATCGCGGCGCAGCCACGCCGCGACGGTGGCGAGCACGATGGCCGCAACCCCGCCGTAGAGGCCGATCCACACCGGCAGCGTGGGCTGGTGGAGCGCGGCCTTCAGGCCAAAGTCGCCCGGGTAGGTGAGTTGGAGCCAGATCCCGCCGGCGAGCCCGAGGACGAGCGCGAGGATCCGCGAGAGTCCGGCGATCACGGCCGCACCGCCGGCCAGCGCGAGCGCGTACGGGATGAAGACCGCTGCCCGCCGCGACTGCGAGAGCGAGACGACGTTCGAGAAGTGCGGGAAGACGAGGGGCGAGAGGTCGAGCACGAGGATGACCACCGTCGCGCCGAGCACGAGCGCGCTCCAGCGCTTCCTCCGGGCGAAGAAGGCGAGCGGCGTCACCACGAGCGCCGCGATCGGAACCGCGCCCAGCCGGTCGACGCGATTCGGCGCGAGGTTGTACCGGGTAAGCGAGTGGATCACGAGGTCGGGCCTGTAGTGCTTCAGGCTCGCCTTGAGCCCGGTCGTGCCGAGGTGGAGCGCGACCGACTGCTCGACGACCGGCCGCAGCCAGAGGTAGGCGAGTCCCATCGGCAGGCCGACCGCGACGAGAGCCGCGATCCCGCTCCGCAGGTCGGCGCCGCGCGTGAGCAGCAGTCGCACGGCGACGAAGGCGACCAGCGGGATGGCGATGAAGAGCGCATACGTCGGGTGAGTGAGCGCGAGATCCGCGGATCCTGCTGCGAGCGTGGCCGCGAGCGGCCACGAGGGCCTGCGGACGAACAGGAAGAAGAGAGCGACCACGGCAGGCAGGAAGAGCTGGGTCGCCGCCTGTCCCGGCTGCCACAGGTCCGGGTAGATGCCGCCGTGTCCCTGGGCGAGCACCCTGAGCGCGACCTGCGCCAGCACGACGGCCACGGCAAGCCCCGTGGAGCGGAAGACCGCCCATCCCATCTCGTACGCGAGCACGAGGGCGAGCGGAACGAGCAGGCTCGGCTCCTGGAGGGCGACGCTGGTGGGGTCGACGCCGGCGAGGCGGCCGACGACCGCCATGCAGCCGTGCCAGAGCGGAAACGCATAGCCCGGGTGGAGTCCGCCGTGAGCGAACTCGCCGACGTCGTGCAGGGAGAGCGAGCCGAGCGCGTCGAGCTTGCGGATCCGACCGAGGTGCATGAAGGCGTCGCCGGTGAGGACATCGTGAATCGCCCAGAGGGCCGCACCGAGGATCAGCCCGGCGATGCCGACGGCGAGGCGGCCCAGCCGCATCCGCGGCGCCAGGACCTCCGCGGGGAGGACCGGGCGGACGACGAGAACCGCAAGCGCGACCGCACCGACTACAAGGGCGAAGGCGATCGTGAGCTCGAGCGAGGCGCCGAGCGTGAACGCGAGCGCGAGCCCGCCGCCGACGAGCGCCACCGACCAGGAGAGCGCCGCCGCCAGTGTCCGCTGCCCGAGGCAGCGCGCCACGAGCCAGCCGGGCAGCAGGAGGACGAAGGTCGCGGCCGCAAGCCGCAGCCAGAGGCCGAAGCCGGTTTCGGGCAGGAGGCGCGCGATCCCGAGCAACGCCGCGGCGCACGCCGGCGCGACGAGCGGCGTGAAGTCGAGCCGTTCCCTCATCGAGCCGCTTTCGGCTCGGCGCGGTTCACTCCCTCCCAGGCGATGATCGCGGCGCCCGGCAGCGCCGCCGCGATGGTGACGACGAAGAAGAGGAACCCGGTCGAGAAGGCCTGATCAGCCGAGACGCCCAGGCCTCCGAGAAAGCTGACGAAGAACGACTCCCGCACGGCGAGCCCGTTGATCGTGAACGGGACGAGCATGACGAGGAACAGCAGCGGCCCCATCACGTAGTACGGACGCGGCGAGAGATCGACGCCGACAGCCTTGCCGGTGCTCCAGATCGCGATCACCCGCACGGCCTGCACGACGAGCGTCAGCGCGAACATGCCCACGAGCAGCGGGACCTGCCCGCGGAACGAGTGGATCGCCATGTACGCGGCCCGCAGCGGCGCCTCGAGGCGCACGCGGCGGAGCAGCGGCTGGAAGAACCGCAGCACCGGATGCAGGCGGGTCGAGAAGAGCACGAACCCGCCGGCGATCGTGAGCACGACGAACGCGAGCTCGAGCCAGATGTAGCCGCCGACGGGGTAGCGACCGACTGCGAGCGCGAAGCCGACGGCCGCGAGGACGAGGGTCGCCGCGCCGCCGAGTACACGCTCGAGCAGCACGGTTCCGGCGGCCGGCCCACTCTGGCCGGGATGCTTGCGCGAGGTCTCGTAGATCCGTGAGGCGTCGCCGCCGAGCGAGGTCGGAAGCACCTGTGCGGCGGCGAAGGAGACGAACAGCGTCCGCACGCACCAGCCGAACCGCTCGTGCACGCCGCGCGCCGCCAGCAGGATGCGCCAGCGCCACGCGAGCGGGAAGACCGCGGCGATCCAGATCGCGCAGGAGAGAAGCCACCAGCCGTAGCTCGCGTGCGCGAGCACGTGCAGCGTCTGGCGCACATTGATCTGCCAGAGGATGTACGCGACCGCGAGGCCGGTGACGACGAGCACGGCGAGGCGCCGCACCCCGCGACCTCCAGTGACGAGTGACTTCACCCGACCGCGAGTGTAGTGGGCCGCCCAGAAGTACCATCGCGCCGTGCCCGATCCCAGGACGCAGATCGTCGCGGACGGCTACGACGCTATGGGCGAGACCTTCGCCGCCTGGCGCGAGCGTGCCGTCGGCGACCCGCGCCGCGAGTGGGAGGACGAGCTCGTCGCACGGCTCGTCGACGGCGCTCGCGTTCTCGAGCTCTGCTGCGGAAGCGGAGCACCTGAGACGAAGCGGCTCACGGAGCGGTTTCGGGTCACGGGCGTGGACATCTCGCCACGGCAGATCGAGCGCGCGCGCACCGCGATTCCCGCTGCGGACTTTCTTTGTGCCGACATCACCGAGCTCGAATTGCCACTCGAGTCCTTCGACGCCGTCGCGTCCTTTTACAGCTTTAACCACATCCCCCGGGAGCTGCTCGCCCCGCTCCTCGGACGCATTCACGGCTGGCTCGTGCCGGGCGGGTGGCTCCTCACTGGCCTGGGCCAGACGGACAACCCGGGCTGGACGGGCGAGTGGCTTGGAGCACAGACGTTCTTCGCGAGCTTCCCTCCCGAGATCAACTCGCGCCTGGTTCGCGCGGCGGGCTTCACGATCGAGCGAGACGAGGTCGTCGAGTGGGAGACGCCGGAAGGCACGGATCGCTTCCAGTGGGTGCTCGCCCAGGCATGACCACGATCCTCGTCACCGCGTGCGGCGCGCCGGGAGCGGCCCGGCTGCTGCGCGCCCTGCGCGAGAACGGCGAGCGGAAGGTGCGGCTCGTCGGCGTGGACATGGGCGAGCGCGCGATCGGCCGGCACCTGTGCGATGCGTTCCACCTCGTTCCGCCCGGCGCGGATCCGACCTTCCCCGACGCACTGCTCGCGCTCGTGGAGTCGGAAGGCGTCGACGTCGTTCTGCCGGAGTCGTCGCACGACCTGCACCACCTCGCGCCGAGGCGCGGCGAGTTCCCGGTGCCCGTCATGATCTGCGGCCCCGAGGCGGAGCGGCGCTCGAACGACAAGGCGGAGACGTTCGAGGCGATGCAGCGGATCGGCGTCGGCGCGCCCGACTTCCGCCGGGTGACCGGAGCGGCAGGCGTCGAGGCCGCGGCCCGCGAGCTCGGCTACCCGAACAACCCGGTCTGCTTCAAGCCGGTCTTCTCCTCGGGCTCCCGCGGCTTCCGGGTGCTCGATCCGAGCGTCGACCGCACGCACCAGCTCCTCAACGAGCGGCCCGGTGCGCTCGCGATGCGGCTCGAGGAGGCGGTCGAGCTGCTGCCGGAGGACGGGCTCGACCTGCTCGTGATGGAGTTCCTCACCGAGCCGGAGCGGACGGTCGACGGCATCGCCGACGGCAGCCGCATCGTCCTGCAGGCGACGCGGACGCGCGAGTCGGTGCGCTGCGGCCTCGGAATGTACTTCGTGACGCTCGACGCGCCGGAGCTCGTCGAGGCGTCCGAACGCGTGGTCGCCGACTTCGGGCTGGAGTGGTTCTTCAGCATCCAGTTCATGGGCGAGAGGGTGATCGAGATCAACCCGCGGATCTCGACGATGATGATCCAGGAGGACTTCAACCTCCCCTGGCTCGCGGTCAAGCGTGCGCTCGGCGAGGCGACCGACGACGAGCTGCGCACGGTGCAAAGCCGGGTGAGGCCCGGGCACACGGTGCTTCGTTTCTTCGAGCAGGTGGAATTCGACCCGTGATGGACTGGAAGTCGCTCGAAGAGACGCTGGCCGCAGCGTGCGAGGACCACCCCGACGCGGAAACGGCAGAGCGGGCGGTACGGGCCGCGGAGCTCGTGGCGTCGACGGCGGGCGAGCCGCCCGACGACCTGACGCCGGAGGATCGCGAGTGGGCCGAGATGCACGGCATCCCGCCGAGCGAGCTGGTCGACCTCGCGTGCCGCTCGATGAAGTGCGTGGCCGCGCAGTCGGACGACTGGCACGACCGGCTGAACGACCTCCGCTACCGCCTCGGCGACGTCGCGGCAGCCTAAGGCCCGAACAGAGGTCGGGTGACGGGACGCTCGCCCAGCCCAGATTCCTGACGCTCGGGGCAGAAGCTAGGCGTGTGACGAAAGTACCTCCCGGTGTCGTATAAGTAGGGAAATGCGCACTCTGGGACTCGCTGGGCTCATGTGCCTTGTCCTGATCGGGGCTGGTTGTGGTGCGAGCCGGAGCCGAGTAACGAACGCTTCGATGCGTCCCGGGGGGATTCTCGCTTCCGGGGGTCCTCACGCGTATGCCTATCTCGTCCCCGCTGATCCTGCTCATCCCGGGAGTGGTGGTTGGGGCACTCTTGTTCGCTGGCACCCGATCACCGTCGGAGACCGGATACCGCTCTCCGTACT
>DATBAH010000099.1:0-5943 GCA_036271615.1 Gaiellaceae bacterium | reverse complement strand
TGATCACCGGCGGCAAGCTCGCCGACCTCTACGGCCGGCGCCGCATCTTCGTCTTCGGGCTCGTGATCTTCACGCTCTCCTCCCTCGCCTGTGGACTCGCCCCGAGCGCGGGCTTCCTCATCGGTGCGCGTGCCGTCCAGGGAGTGGGAGCGGCGCTGATGAATCCCGCCACGCTCTCGATCATCGTCGCCACGTTCCCGCCGAAGGAGCGAGGACAGGCGATCGGAATCTGGGCGGGCGTGTCTGCGCTGGCGCTTGCGATCGGCCCGCTGGGCGGCGGATTGATCGTGGAGTACCTGAACTGGAACTGGATCTTTTTCGTCAACGTGCCCGTGGGGATCCTCGCGATCGTCGTCTCCCAGTTCGCGATTCACGAGTCCCGCGACACCTCCGCCGAGCAGAGCATCGACCTGCCCGGTCTTTTCACGTCGATCGGGTTCCTCTTCGCGCTCAGCTACGCCCTCGTCGAGGGAAACAGCCACGGCTGGACCTCGCCCGAGATTCTCGGTCTCTTCGCGGCGGCCGCCGTCTTGCTCGTCGCCTTCGTCGTGGTCGAGTACCGGCAGCGGCTGGCAATGCTCGACCTGTCGCTGTTCCGGATCGGATCGTTCACCGGCGCGAACATCGTCGCGATGCTCGTCTCGCTCTCGATGTTCGGCGTCTTCTTCTTCGTCTCGCTCTACATCCAGAACATCCTCGGCTACTCGGCCACGCAGGCCGGCGCCTCGTTCCTGCCGATGGTCCTGCTGATCATCCTGATCGCGCCGATCGCGGGCAGGCTGTCCGACCGGATCGGCTCGCGGTGGCTGATGGGCGGCGGGATGACGCTCGTCGGCTTCTCGCTCCTGCTCTACGAGCGCGTCACGGTTCACTCCAACTTCTGGACGCTGCTGCCTTCCATGATCCTCGGCGGGGTCGGGATGGCGATGACGATGTCGCCGATGACCTCGGCCGCGATGGGCGCCGTGCCGATCGACAAGGCCGGCGTCGGCTCCGGCGTCCTCAACAGCTTCCGCCAGGTCGGCGGCTCGTTCGGGATCGCGATCATGGGCGCGATCGTCGCTGCGTACCTGCACCATCCCGCGCACAGCCCGGCTGCTGCTCAGGACTACGTCAACGGTCTCCACGCCGGCTTCGCGGTCGGGGCGGCGATCACGTTTGCCGCGGCGATCGTCGCCGTGGTCATGGTCAGGGAGCGGCCCGAGGTCGTGCGCGAGCACATCGTGGAGATGGCAGCGTGAGCGTCACCGCGCGGCGGATGGCGGCCGCGGACCGCCGGCAGCACCTGCTCGAGACCGCGATCCGCGTCTTCACCGACGGCAGCTACCACGGTACGACGACCGCGGAGATCGCCCGCGCGGCCGGAGTCTCGGAGCCGATCCTCTACCGGCACTTCGCGTCCAAGCGCGACCTCTACCTCGCCGCGCTCGAGCACGTGTGGGCGAAGACGCGTGAGGAGTGGGAGCGGAAGCTCGACGAGGCAACCGACGCCTGCGGGGCCATCGAGGCGATCGGCAAGGGGCACGTCTCGGTCCGGTCGCCGAAGCTCCAGCTCGCGGAGCTCTGGGTGCAGGCGCTGGGCGAGGCCTCCGAGGATCCGGCGCTGAAGCGCCACCTGCGGGGGCACATGCGCGAGGTGCACGACTTCGTCGCCGACCTGATCCGCCGCGGCCAGGAGCAGGGAGCGATCGCAAAGGAACGCGACGCCGACTCGGAAGCGTGGATCATGCTCGCGGGCGGAATCCTCGGCATGGTCGGCCGCCGGGTGGGTCTCCTGGACGACGAGGAGCTCTCGGCGATCCGCGCCGCCCGCCTGGCCTGGCTCCGCGGCTGAACTAGCTCTTCCCGTGCGGCGACCGACATGCGCGGGCGCCGCACTCTGCGCGAGCGGAAAGCACAGCCGAGCGCACGCGCGCGAAAGGCGCGCCTGCGCCGGCGAAGCGGGCGATGCGCCCAATGAAAAGGCCCCGGCTGCGGCTCCGGGGCCTTCTCGAGAGGTGTGCCACCCTCGGCGGGGTTTTGAGGAGACGGATCTGCGGCCCACCCGTCTCACCTTCCTCGCCGGGAGTTCCGGCACACCCCCTGCGAACCTCGGCCTGGCGTCCGGCCTGGTTGCAAGGTGCGCTCACTATAGGAGCCTTCGGTGCAGCCGTCAAGTAGCTCGGTCAAGTGATTCTGCACATCGCATGGTTGACCGACTTTTCGCGATGAATACGCTCAAACGAGGGATAGCTAAACGGGGCTACTTGCGCTTCAGTGAAGTATGCGCTTGACTAATAGCGCGCCGAGACATGCCCATGAGAGAGACCGCCAGCCGCACCACGCGCAGGACCAGCCCGGAGGGACTTCGCCTCGGGGAACGGCTCCGCCAGCTCCGCGTCGCCGCGGGGCTGACGCAGAGCGAGCTCGCCGGCGATCGCTTCTCGAAGGAGTACGTCTCGCAGATCGAGCGCGGCAAGACGCGCCCGACCGAGGGCACCGTCGAATGGCTTGCCGATCGGCTGGGCGTCGACGCCGGCTTCCTCGGCAGCGGGGTCGCGACCGACGAGCGCGCCCGGATCGAAGGAGCCCTCTCACGCGCCGAGGCGCTGTACGAGGCGCAGCAGGACGCGGAGGCCGCGGAGGCCTTCGAGCCCCTGGTCGGGGCGGCGCGCGCCACCGGCATGCCCGAGCTGCACTTGCGTGCACTCTGTGGCACCGGCCTCGCGAAGATGCGCACCGGCGAGCACCGCGCCGCGGTCGAGCTCCTCAACGAGGCACGCTCGATCTCCGAGGCCGAGTCGTTCTCCGACGTGGAGCGCGCAGACGTTCTGTTCTGGCTCGGTTGCTGCCGCTTCCAGCTCACCAGCGTGCAGACGGCGCTTGCGCTCTTCAACGAGTCGCTCGCGCTCGCCGAGCGTTCGGGGCTGCCGTGCGATGCGCTGAAGGCGAACATCCTTTCGTGGCGCTCGCGCTGCTGGCAGCGCCAGAGGGACTTCGAGGCCGCCCGGGACGACGTCGAGCGCGCGCTCGAGCTGTCGCGCGGCGTCGAGGACCTGCGCACGATCGGAGCCGCCTACTTCCAGGCCTCGCTCATCGCCGACCGCGAAGGCCATTGGGTGCTGGCGCGCAACTACGCCGAGCGGGCTCGCGAGGCGTACGGGCAGCTCGCGGATCGCGTCCACGTCAGCCAGCTCACGAACAACCTCGGAGGCCTCAACTTCCTGCTCGGCAACACCGAGGAGGCGGTGAAGCTTCTCAAGGAAGCGTTCGCGATCGCGCTCGATCTGGGGCGAGACGCCGACGCCGGTCGCGCCGTCTCGTCGCTGGCGCAGGTTCACCTGCGCACCGGCAACGTCGAGCAGGCCGAGGAGCAGGCCCGCCGGGCGCTCGAGCTTCTCGACGGTCGCGTCGACTACATCGACGAGATCGGGAGCGCGCAGCTGGTGCTCGGACGTTCCCTGCTCGAGCAGGGCCGCCTCGACGAGGCGGATACGGCGTTCCTTGCCGCCGAGACGAGCTACGGCGACCTCGGGTCCGGGAGCCACCGTGCGGCCGTTTGGGTCGCGCGCGGTGACCTGGCAGCTCGCCGGGGGAACCACGAACGGGCGGCCGAGCTCTATCGGACGGCTGCCGAGGCCCTTCAGGACATTCGGTTCTAGGCAGCGGAAGGAGGTGACGAGTTGACCAAGCAACGCTTCATGTATCTGCTTCTCATCGCATCGCTCTTCGCGTACCTGCTTGCTTATTTGGGCGGTCCCGGGGCGTATGGGATGAGCGACGGCGGCGGCCTCTTCTAAGCGACCTGGGAACTGGACGCGCGACCCGCGCCTGCGTTTCCCAGGTCGCCTTACGTGGCATTGAGTGCCACGATCGGGCGGGTCGCACACCACAACGGGCTGCGGCGGATCCTTGTCGAGATCGGCGTGTTAGCTCGCGTCGCCGTTCGACGAGCCCATGCGCTCGATCACGACCTGGGGAATCCGCGCCGTCGGACTGAGGCGGAGGCACATCCGCACCACCTCCGCGCAGTCCTCGGGCCGGATCATCTCTGCCGGCTCGATTCCCGACCACTGCGCCATCGGCGTGTCGACGAAGCCGGGGCAGAGCGCGATGGCGCGTACGCCGTCCCCGTCGAGCTCCTCGTTCAGCGAGCGGGTGAGCGAGATCACGGCGGCCTTCGTGGCGCCGTACGTCGCGAGGCCCGGCGTCGGGAGCGTGCCCGCGATCGAGGCGAGGTTGACGATCCAACCCCGCGACTCGCGCAGGAGCGGGATCGCCGCCTGGGTCACGAGGAAGAGACCGCGCAAGTTGACGCCGAGCTGGAGGTCGAGGCTCTTGACAGGCAGGTCCTCGACCCGTCCGCCGATGCCGATCCCGGCCGAGTTGACGAGCACGTCGAGTCGCCCGAAGCGGTCGCGATGCTCGACGACGGCGCGCTCGCACTCCTCCGCGTCGGCCATGTTCGCCGCCACCGCCGCGGCTCCGAGCTCGGCCGCCGCAGCCTCGACACGCTCGGAGCGGCGCGAGACGAGCGTCAGCTCGAAACCCTCGTCGCGCAGCATCCGCGCGATTGCGAGTCCGATACCCGACGAGCCGCCGGTGACCATTGCCGCTCCTGGCATTGCGCCTACAGTAAATGCCGTGGAAGCAGCGAGCCTCACCAGCCTCACCGTCGGCGGCGGCTGCGCGGCGAAGTACTCGGCGGCGCGGCTCGAGGAGCTGCTGAAGGGCTTCGTCCCGGCGGAGGCGGACGAGCTTCTCGTCGGGCTCGACCCGGCGGACGACGCCGCCGTCTACAGGCTCGACGACGAACGCGCGCTCGTCTTCACGGTCGACTTCTTCCCGCCGCTCGTCGACGACCCCGAGCTCTTCGGCCGGATCGCCGCGACGAACGCGCTGAACGACGTTTTCGCGATGGGAGGGTCGCCGCTCCTCGCGCTCTCGGTCGCCGCGTTTCCGGAGGAGCTCGAGACCGCGCTCGTCGCAGCGGTCTTCTCCGGAGCGGACGAGCAGGTGCGTGCCGCGGGAGCGATCCTGGCCGGCGGGCACACGATCCGCGACACCGAGCCGAAGTACGGCCTCGCGGTCGTCGGCACCGTGCATCCCGACGGCGTGTGGCTCAAGAGCGGCGCGCGTCCCGGAGACGCCGTCTTCCTCACCAAGCCGCTGGGCACGGGGCTCGTACTCGCGCGGAAGGGCGACCTCGCCGAGGCGGCGCGGTGGATGACGACGCTCAACGACCGGGCGGCGGAGGTGCTGCGGCCGTTCTCGCCGCACGCGGTCACCGACGTCACCGGCTTCGGCCTGCTCGGCCACGCGCACGAGACCGCGGAGCGGAGCGGAGTGCGGATCCGGCTCCAGGCCTCGGCCCTCCCGGCGCTCGACGGCGCGGTCGAGGCCGCGCGCGACGGCATTCGCACCGGCGGCGATCCGCGCAACCGCGACTTCGCGGGTCCGCATGTGGAGAGCGACGGCGTGCCGGACGAACTACTAGCGCTCGCCTACGACGCGCAGACGGCGGGCGGGCTCCTCGTGACGCTTCCCGCCGAGAAGGCGCTCTCGCTCGAAGCGGAGTTCGAGCGCGCCGGCCTATTCCTCGCCCGGGTGGGCGCGGTGGAGGAAGGCGCAGGCGTCGTCCTCTCGTAGCTCGCGAAGCTAACGCTTCGCTCGCTGGGAGACGGAACTCCGCGCGGGCGAGAGCGCGGTCTCGCCCGCGCTCCGTGCTGTTTTGCTTTGGTCGATCCTTGGGCGGGAGGCCGCTTGCGTGCGCTCGCGCGCGCCGGAGCCCGGCGCGAGCGCGGTCCGGCCTCTGCGTACGCCCGCGCGTACGCAGAGGCCCTTCGCGCAGGCTTTGGTCGAAGCGTTTCGAGCCCCTCTGCGTCAAGGCGGCGGGGTAACGGTGCGTGGGAAGTATGTATTGACAACACGTACGTGTATAGAATACACTTCTATGCATGGCAG
>DATBAH010000098.1:0-8158 GCA_036271615.1 Gaiellaceae bacterium | reverse complement strand
GCGCTCCACGGAGGCCCGCAGGGTCTGCCGCCGATCGTGACGGGGCTCGCGCTGCCCAAGGGAATCGCGAACCTCCCGGCCGCCGGCCAGATGGCCGCGCTGAAGCGCGCCGCAGCCGGCGGGGGCGTAAGGGACAAGCTTCTGTACGGCACCGCTCTCTGGTTCTTCCGCATGCCGATCTCCGCCGAGCGACAGTTCGCGGCTGCCGCGAAACTCGCGCCGCACGACCCGGTCGCACGGGCGGCGGCAGCGGTCGGGCTTTTCTCCAAGGCGAATCCCACCCGCGCCTTCGCACACCTCGGGCCGCTCACCGCCGTCTTCCCGCACTCGGGGACGATCGAGTTCCACCTCGGAGGGCTGCTCATCTACATCGGCAAGTACGGGAAGGCCGCGAAGCAACTACGAGCCTCCCTCGAGGACGGGCCGCACGCTCCCTACGTGAAAGACGCGAGAACACTCCTTGCAATTGTGGCTCGCACTAGGTCCAAGTAAAGAAAATATGAGCCGAACGGCCTATGGCGCCCGCGGCTCCGCGCATGGCATCCTCCGGCATCGCAGGGGAGGGGATATGGCCGAGACAGCAGTAGTGGGAACGTCACCAAGCGACGTTCTCGAGACCGAGGAGGCAAAGAGCCTGCTCGAGGCGGCGCAAGCTGCCGGGCGCGTGAGCCCCGAGGAGATCGCACTTTCTCTCGACGAGCTCGAGCTCGAGCCCGCGCAGCTCGAGGACGTCTACCGGGCGCTCGAGGAGCTGCAGGTCGAGATCGTCGACACGCAGGAGGCCGAGGCTGAGCCGAAGCCGGCGCGCCTCGACGAGACCGCTCGCGAGGTATCGACCGACGCGCTCCAGTTGTTCCTCAAGGACATCGGCAAGGTCGAGCTGCTGACCGCCGCCGAGGAAGTCGAGCTCGCGAAGCGGATCGAGCGCGGCGACCATCGAGCGAAGCAGGAGATGGTCGAGGCGAATCTCCGCCTCGTCGTCTCGATCGCAAAGCGCTACCGCAACCAGGGCCTCCCGTTCCTCGACCTGATCCAGGAGGGGACGATCGGTCTCGTGCGCGCGGCTGAGAAGTTCGACTGGCGCAAGGGCTACAAGTTCTCGACCTACGCGACGTGGTGGATCCGCCAGGCGGTCGCCCGCGCGCTCGCGGACAAGGGCCGCACGATTCGGATGCCCGTTCACGTCGTCGAGAAGCTCAACAAGATCGTTCGCTCGGAGCGCAAGCTGCGCGGCGAGCTGTGCCGTGAGCCCCTGGCGACCGAGATCGCGACCGACGTCGACCTCCCGCTCGACGAGGTCGAGCAGATCCTCCGCACGTCGCAGGCGCCGATCTCGCTCGAGAAGCCGGTCGGTGACGAGGAGGAGTCGGAGTTCGGGCACTTCCTCACGGACGAGAATGCCCCGCTGCCCGACGAGGTGGCCGACACGACGCTACGCCAGGAGCTGCTGGGCAACATCCTCGAGACGCTGTCGCACAGGGAGCGGCGCGTGCTCGAGTTGCGCTACGGGCTCGGCGGCGAGCAGCCGCGCACCCTCGACGAGGTCGGGCGCGCGTTCAACGTGACGCGCGAGCGGATCCGACAGATCGAGAACCAGAGCCTGAAGAAGCTGCGAGCGCTCGCGGCGACGGACTCGCTCAAAGACGTCGCCTGAGCCTCGATCGGACCTGTCTAACCTAGTAACAGACTGTTACTAGCTGTTTCTGGAGGCGGCTTTGCTCCGTCGGGAGCCTCCGGATCGAGCAAGTAACAGACTGTTACAAGGTCGGCGGGGTCCCGAACGCCGGCGAGGGTTGCTGCGACTGGATGCGCTTCGGCTCGCCGGCCGGTTGGCATCCAGCCGCGCCCGGTCGGGGCGAGGATCAGTGTCCGGCCCGGCTCACCGACGAACGCGAGGCCGTCCGGCTCGTCGATCGTCCCGTCCCACATCTGCAGTCCGACGGCCTCGAGCCGTCCGAGCAGCCGCGGCGGGTCTCCCACGATTCCGAGCTCGGAGAAGCCGACGAGCTCGTCCGCTGCGAATTCGCCCGAACGGCCCGTCTGCTCGAGCTCGTGATGCGCGATCAGCTCGACGATGTTGCCGGCCGGGTCGTGGAAGTAGACGGCTCGCGCGTCCCACGCTTCGGCGTCGAAGACGTCGCCGAGCAGCTCCACCCGTTCCCGCGCCCACGCGAGCGCCGGATCGAAGCGGTCGCCGGGGACGAGGAACGCGAAGTGGTAGAAGGCTCGGCCGTCCTCTCCGCGGAAGCGAAGCCGAGTCTCGCCCACGACGATCGCGTCTCCGTCGAGCGGCAGCCCGAGTACGTCGCGGTAGAAGCCTGAGAGCTCGGCCGGCCCGTCGAGGACGACCTCGGCGAACTTCATCCGAGGAACTCCTCGACCGAGCGCGCGATCCCCGCCGTGTCGAGCCCGTGCGCGGCCCGGTGCTCGGCTCCTGTGCCGTAGTGGCGGAACTCCGCGTTCGGGACGCCGAGAGCGAGCAGGCGGTGCGGACGATCGCGCAGCGCCACGGCGATCTCGGACGCCGAGGTGCCGGCGAGATACGGCTCGACGAGGACGACGTCCGTCCCGGTACCGAGCGCGTCCCGCAGCTCGTCACGGGGGAACGGCCGCACGGTCACGATGTACGCGACCGTCACGTCACGGTCGGAGGTCGCCTCCAGGACCGAAGTCAGGGTCGGACCGACGGCGACGACGAGCGGGGCGCCGGGTGAACCGTGCCGGAGCACCGTCAGCCAGCCGGGCTCGACTCGGGCGTGGTTCGTCTCCTCGCTCAGGCGGAGGTACGTGCGACCATCGCCCCCTAGTGCCTGTCGAAACAGCCGGTCGGCTTCGTCCACGTGCCCGGGAACGTGGACCGTCCAGCCGGGAAGCGCCGCGACGAGGGCGACATCCTCGGGCGCCTGGTGCGTGCGTCCCTCGGCGGTGGCGTCGTACGACGCGCCGATACTGACGAGGACGGCGCCGAGGTCGTTGTGGCCGAGGTCGAGCTTGAGCATCTCGTAGGGACGTTCGACGAGGAACGGCGTGTACGAGTGGGCGATGGGGCGGTAGCCCTCGAGCGCTAGGCCGGCGGCGACTCCGATCATCAGCTGCTCGCGAATTCCCACGTCGAAGTGGCGCGGATGCTCGCCGATCGCCTCGGTCCCGATCTGCGCGGTGACGACCGCGACTCGCTCGTCCTCTTCGAGCGCCGCGCGGGTGAGGTCGTAGAAGCGCTCGCGCATCGCGGTCATTTCTTCTCCACCTTCGCGACGATGCAGCGCGGCCGCTCTCCCGCGGGATCCGGCATGAGCGCCGCCTCGAGCTGCTCGTGGTCGCGCCCGTCGACTCGCAGCGCGGCCCAGCCCTCGAGCGTGAAGCGGCGCTCGATTCCGCCGGCGGTGCCGAAGGCGCCGCGGTCTTCGGGCCGGGCGTCGTCTGCTTTGCCGGCGACGCTTCCAGCCACAGGCCAGCCGTGGAAGGAGGAGTCGTTGTCGATCACGATCGCGGTGAGAGAGGACAGCCCGACCCGTCCGGCGTACTGCACCGCCTCCCAGTTCGAGCCTTCGTCGAGCTCGGCGTCGCCGAGGAGGCAGAAGACGCGCCGGCCGGTGAGCGCGCTCCCGGCGGCGACTGCGAGGCCGTGGCCCAGCGAGCCGCTCGAGAACTCGGCGCCCGGCACGAGGATGCGGTCGGGATGGTGGCCGAGCGGCGAGTCGAAAGCGCCGAGATCGTCGAGGAGCTCGGTCGGCAGCAGCCCTTTTGCCGCGAGCACCGCGTAGTACGCGGCAGGGCCGTGCCCCTTCGAGAGGATGAAGCGGTCGTCCTCGCCGAGGACGCGGTCGTAGAGCACCCAAAGGACGTCGAGGGTCGAGAACGAGCTCCGGTCGTGCTTCTCGTCGCCGGTCAGCCGTGTGAGGAGCGGCGGTAGATCGTCGTAGCCGAGTGTCGTCGTGGTAGCCATGCGCATACGGTAAAACCTCAACTATGGTTCAAGTCAAGTGCCAAGAGAACTCACGATCGGCGAGCTCTCTGAGCGGAGCGGCATTTCCCAGTCGGCTCTTCGCTTCTACGAGCGTGAGGGGCTCATCGAGGCCCGTCGGACCGACGGCAACCAGCGGCGCTACGCAGGCGTCACCCTGCGACGCGTCGCGCTCGTACAGGCGGGCAAGGCGGCCGGCATCCCCCTCGAGCGTGTCCGGGCTGCACTCGATGAGCTGCCGGCGGGCAAGAAACCGACGAAGCGCGACTGGGAGCGACTATCGCGCAGCTGGCGGCGAGAGCTCGACGAGCGCATCGCGACGCTCGAGGCGATCCGCGGCCGGCTGACGACGTGCATCGGCTGCGGCTGCCTCTCGCTCCGCACCTGCGCGCTGCTCAACCCCGAGGACGAGGCGGGTTCGCTCGGCGGAGGCGCGCACTATCTCCGTAAAGTCTCCCCCCGTGGATGAGGCCTGGCGCGCCGAGCTGGCGGAGCTGATCGCAATCCCGAGCGTGAGCGCCGACCCGGCCCACCGGGAGGACGTCAAGCGCGCCGGCGAGTGGGTTTGCGACTTCATCCGGCGCATCGGCGGTACTGCGGAGCTGACGCCGTTCGGCGAGCGCGAGCTCGCCCTCGGCGAGATCCCTGCGTCGAACGGCGCCGGCGACGCGCCGACCGTCCTCGTCTACAACCACTTCGACGTCCAGCCGCCCGCGCCGCTCGAGCTCTGGGAGTCGGATCCGTTCGAGCTCGACGTCCGCGGCGAGTGGGCGTACGGGCGTGGCGTCGCCGACGACAAGGGACAGCTCTGGCTCGTCCTCCGCGCGGCTCAGCGGCTCGTCGAGGCGGGAGCGCTGCCGGTCAACCTCCGCTTCGCCTTCGACGGCGAGGAGGAGGTCGGCGGTCACACGATCGCCGACTACGTCACGAACGACGAGCGCGGCGCCGACGTCTGCGTGATCTTCGACGGCGGAATGCTCCGCCGCGACGTCCCCACCATCGAGCTCGCGACTCGCGGCCTCGTCGGCGTCGAGGTCAAGGTGCGCACCGGCGATCGCGACCTTCACTCCGGGATGTACGGGGGCGCAGCGCTGAACGCGATTCACGTGCTCATGCGCTGCCTCGACGCGGTGCTCGCCGGTCCGGACGGCCGCCTGCCCGAGCCGTTGCGCGAGGGGATCGCGCCGCCGACCGCCGAGGAGCTCGACGCGTGGTCGCAGCTGCCGCCGGGTGCCGAGGCGATCTCGGACGCGGGCGCGCAGCCGCTGGACGCGCAGGCCGCAGGGGAGTTCTACGTCCGCACCTGGGCAGAGCCCTCGACGGACGTGAACGGGATCGTCGGGGGGAAGCCGGGCGTCCGCAACACGACGCTCAGCGTCGCTGCTTCCGCGGAGTTCTCGATCCGTCTCGCGCCGGGTCAGGACGTGGCGACGATCGGAGCCGCCGCGGAGCGGCTACTGCGCGAGGCCGCGCCGGCCGGCGCCGAGCTCGACATCAAGTGGGAAGGCGCGAACCCCGGCCTCGTTCGAGGCGACGCGCCAGCCGTCCAGCTCGCGCTCGACGCCTTCGAGCAGGCACTCGGCAAGCGCCCGCTCCTGACCCGGGTCGGCGGCTCGATCCCGCTGATGCCCGCGCTGACGGAGAGAGGCATCGACACGATTCTCAGCGGCTTCGCGCTGCCGGAGTCGAACATCCACTCGCCGAACGAGCGCTTCCTCGTGCCGTACTTCGCCGCCGGGATCGACACCGTCGCGGCCCTGTTCACGCAGTTGGGTCGCCTGAAGAGCTCCTGAAGAGCTAGAGCGCGTGCGGGTGCGAGCGCCCGCACGGGAGCCACTCGTGGCCGAACTCGCGCATGGCGTCGATGATCGGCAGGAGCGACTCGCCCTTCGGCGTGAGCCGGTACTCGACTCGCGGTGGCGTCTCGGCGTAGCTCTGGCGCTCGAGGATCCCGTCGGCCTCGAGGGCGCGCAGCCGCTCGGCGAGCGTGCGCGGGCTGATCCCCTGGCACGAGCGCTCGAGCTCCGAGAAGCGGCGGGGGCCTTCCGAGAGGTCGTGGACGAGGAGTGCCGTCCACTTCGCGCCGATGATCTCGGCCGTCGCCGCCACGGCGCACTCGCCCGCGACGTGGACAGGGTTCATCGTCCGGATGGCCACGCTCTCGATTGTACGCCGCGGGCCAAAAAAGACATCGACCGGTGTCAGACACCGGTCGATGTCTGGAACGGACCTGGACAGGCGTCGATCTTGGGGATCGAGAAGCGCGCGATCGTCCCGAAGCCTTCGCACGGCTTGCAGGCCTGGGCGACTCCGGCGTCGCAGGCGACCGAGAGGAAGATGAAGGCGTCCTCCATGGTGAAGCCGTGCTCGTCGACGAGCAGGCGGGCCGCCTCCTCCGACACGAGCGCCAGCGCCTCGGCGTACTCCGTTGCAGTCGCATGCGGCAGCCAGCGGTCGGCGAGCTCGGTGACCGGCCAGGTCGCCTGCTTTCCCTCGAGGACGTCGAAACGGATGTCGACCTCGCCGGCGATCTCCACGCCGGTGAAGCAGATCTCGCCGTCTCCCATCGCTGCGTGCATGTCCCCGACCGCGAACATGCCTCCCGGCTGCCGGACGGGGAAGAAAATGCGCGCGCCCACACCGTGCCAGTGATCGTCGAGGTTGCCGCCGTGGCGTCCGGCCAGTCCGTTCGAAAGCTCCTCGCCGTCCGTCGCCACGCCGACCACGCCGACCATCGGCAGCGCCGGGAACGAGACGCGGTCGTTCATCTTCACGACGCCGTCGCGCACCTCGAAGAGCCGCGTCAGCGGGGACTGCACCTGCTCGCTGAGCTGGCCGAAGCCGGGGATGAGCGTCGCCACGCCCCACTCGATCGGCCGCACGTCGAGGATCTCCGCCACGAGCGAGTCGCCCGGCTCGGCGCCCTTGACCGCGACCGGGCCCGTGGCGCTGTTGATCCGAGAGAGGTCGATCTCGGTGACGAGGTCCTCCTCGCTCCGGATCTGGCCGGTGAAGCAGTCGTTCGTCTCGAAGGTGACGACGTCGCCGGGCTCGATCTCCAGCACCGGTTCTAGATCTGGCCCGAACGACCAGATCACCTCGTCGCGTGAGATTCGGTGGGGTGTCACGTCAGTCCCAGGGCGGTGGATTGTGTGTCCAGCGGCCGCCGAGCATCGTCGCCACGACCTGCACGTCGCGGAGTTGCTCCGGCTCGCACGCGAAGGGATCGCGGTCGAGCACGACGAGATCTGCGTAGCGGCCGGGAACGAGCGTCCCGCGCACCCGCTCGTCGTGCGACAGCCAGGCGGGCGCGACGCAGACCGCGTGGAGCGCCTGCTCGAGCGTGAGCTTCTGGTCCTCGCGCCAGTGGTCGAGGACGGCAGAGATGACGCCGGCCCATGGCTCGAGCTCCTCCACGGGCGCGTCGGAGCCGTTGGCAAGCAGCGCTCCGGAGTCGAGCAGCGAACGGAACGAGTACGTCCCGTCGAGCCGGTCCGCCCAGTAGCGCTTGGCCAGCTCCTCGTCGGAGGGCGCATGCGAGAACTGGAGGGACACGGCGACGCCGAGCTCGGCGAAGCGTCCGACGTCGTCGGCCGCGAGGCACTGCGCGTGCTCGATCCGCTGGCGGAGGCCGCGCGGCTGCCAGACCTCGCGCGAGCGCTCGAAGGCGTCGAGAGCCGCCCGGTTCGCGGCGTCGCCGATCGCGTGGACGCCGACCGGCCAGCCCGCCTCGGCGCCGTCGCGCACGATCTGCTCGAGCTCCTCGCTCGTTGTGATCACAACGCCGCTCCCGTCCGACATCCACGCCGTTTGCGAGCCGAGCGTGCCGTCCATGAACGTCTTCAGGTAGCCGAGGCGCAGGAACTCGTCGCCGAGCCCGCTCGTCAGACCGAGCTCGGCAACCTGGTCGACGCGGTCCGCCGGGATCGACTGCCAGACGCGCAGCGAACGCTGGCCGAGCTGCTGCCAGAGACGCAGCGCACCGAGCCACCCGTCCTTGTCGTGCACGGCTGTGACGCCGCGCGACGCGGCGAGCTTCATGCCGGCGCGCATCGCGGTCAGGTACTCCTCGTCCGGCACCGCCATGTGCCGGTGCTTGAACCGCCAGGCCGCCTCCTCGCGCAGCACGCCGGTCGGCTCGCCCGCCGCGTCGCGTTCGACGACGACCCGCTCCGCCCGCGCAACGTCTTGCCG
>DATBAH010000097.1:0-8422 GCA_036271615.1 Gaiellaceae bacterium | reverse complement strand
GATCAGTGCGTACGCGGCGGTGCCGAGGCGAGCCGACGCCGCCACATCGTCCGCCCCGATGCTCTCGTAGAGAGACTCCTTGATGTCGTCCTTCGCTATCAGCGGCAGTACGAGCCGGGCGGCGAGAGCTTCCGCGACCGTCGTCTTGCCGGAAGACGGCATCCCCGTGACCACGACAAGAAGCGGCACAGCCACACCACATCCTCGCGCATGGCCCGGGGTCATTCCGGAACGTCGGCCCAAGCCACGGCGCTCTCGCCGGTAGGTTGCCTGCATGCGGACGGTATGGGGTTGGGTCGGGATCGTCGCCGACCGTTTCATGCGGCTTCTGAACCGCATCCCGAACATCCCATCGGGGCCGTAGTCGCGGGTCATTCGCCGCCCGACTTGCGATACTCGTGCGCGTGGGTGAGATCGATCCTCTCGGCACGCGTAAGGGCAGCCTCGACACCTTTCTCGACCAAAAGGTCAAGGAGGGTTACGTGATCGAGACGCGCGCCGACACCCACGCGATCATCTCGCGACGCCCAAAGGGTCTGAAACGCTTCACGAGCAGCGCAGACTCTGGACGCTACGTGGTCGAAGTCGACGAAGATGGAAGCGCGACGATGCGTCCCGCAGAGCCGCGACGCAGCTGAAGCGATACCTGAGCCCGCGCACCCGGGAGGAGGTCAGAACATGGCGACCAAGGACAAGAACACGAGGAAGAGCACGGAGAAGAAGCCGGCTCAGAAGACGCTGAAAGAGAAGCGGCAGGCCAAGAAGGCGAAGAAGTAGCTCGTCCTAGTCCGCGAAGTCGAGGTCCTTCGCTTCGACGGTGCCGGCGGTCCTCCCGGGAGCCTCGTGGTTGCCCCAGTAGAGGTTCGTGTGCGCGATGACGAGCTCCGGGGGCGGCGCGCCCCACGGGGAGAGATCCTCGGTCGTGTGCGCGTCGCTGACGAGAGTCGCGTCATAGCCGCGGGCGACTGCGCCGTGCAACGTCGAGCGCACGCACTCGTCCGTCTGTGCGCCGACCACGACGAGGCGCCCGACGGAGAGGTCGTCGAGGAGGGACTCGAGCGTCGTGTCCTCGAAGGAGTCCGGGTACCGCTTCTGGACGAGCAGCTCGCTGGCGTCCGGGCTCAACTCCGGGACGATCTCCCACTGCTCGCTTCCCTGCTCGAGGTTGTCGCTCGAGTGCTGCACCCAGACGACGGGAACCTCCGCCGCGCGAGCTCTCTCCACCACGGTGCCGACGTTCGCGACGACGGCGTCCCGCTCGTAGGCGTCGCCCACGATGCCGTTCTGCACGTCGATCACGAGAAGTGCGGTGTTCGGGCGGTTGTCGAGTGTCGTCATGGCCTCTCCCCTGGTTGCGCGGCTCGGACAGCCGGACGTTAGCCGGTGCGATACTCCATGTATGGCTACCAGAACTGACTTCACGGATGACGAATGGAAGGCGATGCAGGAGGGGATCACCGGCGCCGGGTTGTTCGTTGCGCTCGTCGACCGCGGATTCTTCGACAGCTTCAAGGAGGCGAACGCGCTCGCCCATCATCTGCGCGACGCGCACGAGCACAGCGACAGCGTGCTCGTCCGCGACCTGGCGACCGGCCACGAGCGGCCGTTCGGGATGAGCGCCTCGCCGGACGAGGTCGAGCAGAGCACGGTCGCGACCATCAAGCAGGCCGTCGCGGTGCTCGAGGCCAAGTCGCCCGAGGATCTCCCCGCGTACCGGCAGCTCGTCCTCGACGTTGCCCAATCGGTCGCCGAAGCTGCGAAGGGCGTCTCGCCACAGGAGAACCAGGCGCTCGACCACATTCGCGCGGCGGTCGGCACGAGCGCCTAGGACGGCGCCGAGGGGTGGGAGCGCTCTTCGTCTGGCTCTGGATCGCCGGCGGCTTCCCGGCCGCCGTCCTCGGCGAGGTCGTGCAAGCGAAGGATCTGCGGTGTTCCTCTGGCACAAGAATCGCCTGGCCATGCGAAGCGCGCTGCGGGACCTGAGACCGCCTGAGGAGTCGTAGGACTACCGGTCGAACTGCCGCGACCCGCCCGTGCCGACGACAGGCGTGCCGCTGTGCGACTGGCGTGGCTCGGCATGCTTCTCGGCGCCGTCGATGATCGGTGAACCCTCGCCGCGCGCCAGGGCATCGACGAGTTGAGCGAACGCGCGGCGGGTCTCCTCGCCGCCGCGCACGGCGTAGGTCAACACGACCGGCGGGTAGCGACGACCCCACGGGTGCGTGCGGGCCTCGATCGTCCAGGGCAGCACCCGCACCCAACGCAGAAGCACCGCAAGCGGTACGAGCGGCAGCACCAGCGGGAAGAGGAGGAACCCGAGCGGAAGCGGCCCTGTCCAGGCGCCGAAGGCATCCGGCACCTGGCGCGACATGCCGTCCACGACGGTACGTCGCGGCGTGGCGACGTCGAGCGTGTCGGTGCGGGTCAGCGGACGCATGCCAGTGGGCACGATCAGACGCTTGACCTTCCAGCGCAGCCCGTTAGGAGCGTCGACCGTCTGCCTCATCGAGTGAGCGTAGACGGGTTTTCCTTGCACCGCCAATCCGCTGGAGACGCCGCTCGAGGCCGGCCCTCACCTCCGGCCAGTCGTCGTCGATCACCGCGTACCACGCGGAGTCGCGCCGCTCGCCGCCCCGCACGAGCATGTGCTTGCGGAAGACGCCCTCGAACTCGGCCGGCAGCGCCGCGAGCGCAGCCCGCGCGCGGTCGTTCGTCGCGTCGGTCTTGAACTCGACCCGAAGATAGCCCTCGTCCTCGAACGCGTGCCGCAGCAGGAGGTATTTCGCCTCGGTGTTCGCTCCCGTCCCCCACGCTTCCGGGCGCAGCCACGTGTTGCCGATCTCGACCACACGGTCGGCCGGACGGTGGCTCATGTAGCTCGTGTGGCCGACGAGCTCTCCGTCGAAGAAGTGGGCGAAGCCGAGCTCGACCGAGTCGAACCACGCGTGGAACGCCTCGCGGCTCTCGTGCCCGCGCACGCGCATCAGCCGCCAGGTGCGCTCGTCCTGCGCAACCTCCCAGAGCGGCTCCTCGTGGCGCGGCTCGAGCGGCTCGAGGCGGACGCGCCGCCCCTCGAGCGTCACGTGAAGCGCCAGCCGTCCCCCTCCGCGAAGGAACGCAGGATGCGGCGCGCGACGACCGACTTGTGCACCTCGTCGGGACCGTCGTAGACCCGCCCCCCGCGGGCCATCCTCCACATGAGCGCGAGCGGCGTGTCGTCGGTGAGGCCGAGCCCGCCGTGCACCTGGATCGCGCGGTCGAGCACCTCGCCGAGGACGCGCGCCGCGAAGAACTTGATCAGGGAGATCTCGACGCGCGCCTCGTCTCCCGCGTCGAGTCGCTCGGCAGCCTGCAACGTCATCAGGCGGCACGCCTGGATGTCGGCGGCCGACTCCGCGATCCAGTTCTGGATCGTCTGCTTCTCGGCGAGCTGCCCGCCGAACGCCTCGCGCTCGAGCGCACGCGTGCACATGAGCTCGAACGCGCGCTGCATCTGCCCGAGCCAGCGCATGACGTGGTGGATCCGGCCCGGCCCGAGACGCTTCTGTGCGATCCGGAAGCCGTCGCCCGGCTCGCCGAGCGTGTTCTCGACCGGCACGCGGACGCCGGTGAAGCGCGTCTCACAGTGCGTCCCCCAGCCGCGGCCCTCGTGTCCCATGACCGGGATTCGGCGCACGAGCTCGTAGCCGGGCGTGTCGGTCGGGACGAGGATCATCGAGGCGCGCCGATGCGGCTCGGCGTCGGGCTCGGTCACGACCATCACGACGCCGAACGCCGCGCCGTCGGCTCCCGACGAGAACCACTTGTGCGCGTCGATCACCCACTCGTCGCCGTCGCGCTCGGCGCGCCCGCGCAGCAGCGTGGGATCGGACCCCGCCACCTCCGGTTCGGTCATGCCGAAGAAGGACCGCGCCTCGCCGGCGACGAGAGGGCGGAGGAACCGCTCCTTCTGCTCGTCGGTGCCGTAGAGGTGGAGGATCTCTCCGTTGCCCGCGTCCGGCGCCTGGCACCCGAAGACGAGCTGCGCGACGAAGCTGCGGCCGATCTCCTCGTTGAGGTGCGCGTACTCGAGGAAGCCGCCGCCCGAGCCGCCCGCCTCCGGCGGCAGGTGCGGCGCCCAGAGGCCTGCCTCCTTCGCCTTCTGCTGGAGCTCGCGCACGAGCGCGTCGGCCGCGTCGTCCTCCGCCGTCAGCGCGCGTTCGTTCGGATAGACGTGCTCCTCCATGAACGCACGCACGCGCTCGCGCCTCTCCTCCACAGCGGCGATGATCGCAGACATGCGCGAGGCGCTCGAAGCGGTACTGGGACCGATCTCCGAGCCGTTGCTACTGCCGGGCGGTGCGTCCAAGGAGGCCTGGGCGGTGGATGCAGGAGAACGGCGCCTGCTCGTGCGGCGTGCCGCGGTCGGCGTCATCCACCGACACACGCTCTCGCTGCGCCACGAGTTCGAGGTGCTGCAGGTGGCGCATGCGGCGGGGGTGAAGGTTCCGGAGCCGATCCTCTACGTCGGGGATCTCGACGGTCGCGAGGCGTTCGTGATGGAGCGGATCCCCGGCGAGACGATCGGGCGCCGCATCGTGCGCATGGCCGTGCCCGACCGGCTGCCGCTGCAGATGGCGGAGGAGCTCGCCAAGATCCACGCGTTGCCGCCGGAGGAGCTGCCGTTCCTCGAGGAGGCGACGATCGAGCGGCTCGTGGACGAGCTCGACGAGGTCGGCGAACCGCATCCGGCGATCGAGCTCGGTCTCTGGTGGCTGCGCGAGCACCGGCCGCCGCCGCGCGAGCCGGTCGTCGTCCACGGCGACTTCCGGATCGGCAACCTCGCGATCGACGAGAACGGGCTCGTCGGCGTCCTCGACTGGGAGTTCGCGCACCTCGACGATCCGGCGCGCGACCTCTCGTTCGGGCTCGTCCGCGCGTGGCGCTTCGGCGCCGACGACCTCCGGCTGGGCGGGATCGGCGACGTCGAGCCGTATCTCGAGCGCTACAACGAGCTGACCGGCTTCGACGTGCGCCCCGAGGAGCTCGACTACTGGGAGCTCGCCGGCAACGTCGGCTGGGCGATCGGCTGCCTCACCCAGGCGCGGCGGCACCTGACGGGGCAGGATCGGAGCGTCGAGCTCGCGATTCTCGGCCGGCTGGGAGCCGAGGTCGAGTACGAGATCTGCGACCTGCTCGAGAGAAAGGGAGTCGCATGAGCGAGCGTCCGACCGCGCAAGAGCTCGCCGAGGCGATCGAGGAGTTCCTTGCCGGCGAGGTCCTGCCCACGCTCGACGACCACCGCGCTCGCTTCCGGATGCTCGTGGCGCTGAACGCGCTCGGCATCGTGCGGCGAGAGCTGGCGAAGCTGCCGCCGGAAGACGACGCCGAGCAGCGTGAGCTCGCAGTGCGGATCCGCCGAGGCGACGTCCCGGGCGGCACGCTCGCGCGCGTGAAGGCCGACGTCGCGACGCGGCTGCGCATCGCGAGCCCGCACTACCTCGACCGCTACGACGCCGACGAATAAGCTCTCGCCGTGCCCGATCTGAGCGGCAAGGTCGCGATCGTCACGGGCGCCGGGCGCGGCATCGGCCGCTCCCACGCGCTCGCGCTCGCGAAGGCCGGAGCGAAGGTCGTCGTCAACGACCTCGGCGGGGGCCTCGCCGGCGGGGGAGCCGACCCCGGTCCGGCCGAGCAGGTCGTCTCCGAGATCCGCGGCGCCGGCGGCGAGGCGTCCACGAACAGCGAGAACGTCGCCGACTTCGCGGGAGCCCAGCGGCTCGTGCAGCAGGCGATCGACGAGTTCGGCCGGCTCGACATCCTCGTCAACAACGCCGGAATCCTCCGCGACCGGATGCTCGTAAACATGACCGAGGACGAGTGGGATGCCGTGATCGCCGTCCACCTGAAGGGCCACTTTGCGCCTACCCGCCACGCGGCGGCGTACTGGCGCGAGCAGTCGAAGGCGGGCGAGGAGGTGCGCGGCCGGGTCGTCAACACGTCGAGCCCGTCGGGCGTCTTCGGCAACGTCGGCCAGGCGAACTACGGCGCGGCGAAGGCGGGCATCGCCGGCTTCACGGTCATCGTCGCGCAGGAGCTGCAGCGGTACGGCGTCACCGTCAACTGCCTCGCGCCGAACGCGCGTACGCGCATGACGGAGGAGACGTTCCAGATGGACGCGCCGCCGGAAGGCTTCGATCCGCTCGATCCGGCGAACGTCTCGGCCGTCGTGGTCGCGCTCTGCGCCGACGAAGCGCAGGCGATCACCGGCCAGGTCATGCACGTCTGGGGCGGCGCGGTCAACGTCCTGCGCGGCTGGAGCGCCGGCGAGCTGCTCGACGCTCCGCACGGGTGGGAGCCGGACGCGCTGCTGGCCGAGCTGGTCGCGCGCTTCCCGGAGGGAGCGTCTCCACCCGGGATGCTCGCCGGGATGCAGTCGGCCGGCGGACGGTCTCTCCAGGCGGCGGACTGAGAGTGGCGCTCCTCGCGCTCGACGACGCTCGCCTGCGGTTTGGCGGGATCGTCGCCCTCGACGACGTCTCGCTCGAGGTCGCCGAGGGCTCCATCGTCGGCCTGATCGGCCCAAACGGCGCCGGCAAGACGACGGCGTTCAACGCGATCACGCGCCTCTACAAGCTCGACTCCGGAGACGTCGTGTTCGCCGGCCGTTCGCTGCGGCGGGTCCGCGCGAGCCGTGTCATCCGGCTCGGGATCGCCCGCACCTTCCAGAACCTCGAGCTGTTCCCCCAGCTCACCGTGCTCGAGAACGTCCTGGTGGGAGCCCACATCTCGACGCGGCTGCAGCGGGAGCGCGAGCAGCGCCGCCAGGCGCTCGAGACGCTCGCCGACGTCGGGATCGCAGAGCACGCTTCCCGCCTGGCTTCCGGGCTGCCGTACGGAACGCTGAAGCGCGTCGAGCTCGCGCGAGCCCTCGCGAGCCGGCCGCGGCTGCTCCTCCTCGACGAGCCCGCCGGCGGCCTCAACCACGAGGAGGTCGACGCGCTCGTCGGCCTCATCCGGCGGCTGCGCGACGAGCGCCAGGTGACGGTCCTGCTCGTCGAGCACCACATGCGGCTCGTGATGGAGGTCTGCGAGCACGTCCACGTCCTCGACTTCGGGCGGACGATCGCCGCCGGCGCTCCCGCCGAGGTGCAGCGCGACCCCGCGGTGATCGAGGCGTATCTCGGCGGAGAGCTCGCCGCGTGACGGCGCTGCTCGAGCTCGAGGACGTCGAGGCGCGCTACGGCCCCGTCCACGTGCTGCACGGAGTCTCGCTCGCGGTCGACGAGGGATCGATCGTCGCCGTGCTCGGGCCGAACGGCGCGGGCAAGACGACGACGCTCCGCGCGATCTCGGGCACGGTGCGGCGCTCGGGCGGCATCCGGCTCTCGGGACGCCCGCTCGACCGGCTCGGCCCCGACGGCGTCGCCCGCCTCGGTGTCGCCCACGTGCCGGAGGGACGCGGCACGTTCTCCGAGCTCACCGTCTGGGAGAACCTCCGGCTCGGTGCCTACACGCGACGCGGATCGATCCAGCCCGAGCTCGAGCGCGTCTTCTCCTATTTCCCCTGGCTCTCCGAGCGGCGTCGACAGGAGGCGGGGACGCTGAGCGGCGGCGAGCAGCAGATGCTGGCGCTCGCGCGCGCCTTCGTCCTCCGGCCGCGGCTCCTGCTCCTCGACGAGCCGTCGCTCGGGCTTGCGCCGGTGCTCGTCGCGGAGCTCTTCCGGATCGTCCGCGAGCTCAACGAGCGAGAGGGCCTGACGGTCCTCGTCGTCGAGCAGAACGCGCACCTCGCGCTGCAGGCCGCCGAGGCGGGCTACGTGCTCGAGGCGGGTCGCGTCGCGCTCTCCGGGACGAGCGACGAGCTCAGAGCCGACGACTCCGTCCGCCGCAGCTACCTCGGCTACTGATGGCGACGGCCGAGACATCGCGGCTCGGCGGCCTGCGCAACCGCGCGTCGCTCGGCGGCGGCGTGTCGCCGGTCGTCCTGATCCTCATCGCCTGTGCGGTGGGCCTCCTCGTCGGGTGCCTGCGGAGCTCGCTGTTCGCGCAGCTGACCGTCCAGGGGCTCGCGCTCGGATCCGTCTACGCCAGCCTCGCCCTGGCGCTCGTCCTCGTCTACCGCGCCACCCGCATCGTCAACTTCGCCCAGGGCGAGCTCGCGATGCTGACGACGTACATCGCGTATCAGCTGATCCAGTGGGGGCTCTCGTACTGGGAGGCGTTCTTCGCCACGCTCGCAATCGCTTTCGTGCTGGGAGCGGTGCTCGAGGTGACGCTCATCCGGCCGGTGCTGCACCGGTCGACGATCGCGGCGGTCATCGTCACCGTCGGCCTCTTCATCCTCATCGACGGCGTCGTCAACTGGATCTGGGGAGGCGCCTTCAGGTACATGCCGTCGCCGTTCGGGACGAAGGTCTACCGCGTCGGCGAGGTGTCGATC
>DATBAH010000096.1:0-7242 GCA_036271615.1 Gaiellaceae bacterium | reverse complement strand
GGACGCCAGTCGCCGAGCGCCTCGTCGAGGACGACGGCCGCGGCCTGCCGATCCGCGGGCACCTCGAGCTCGACCCGCGTCCGGCGCGCCGCGTCCTCGAGCCACGCGTCCCACAGCGGCCGTGTGTCGGCGAGCACGCCGTCGAGGTCGAGCGCGATAGCGAGGCCGCCGGTCACGGAAGGCGATGCTAGATTCCCGCCACAAACCGGCGAGCGGTGAGGGAACTCCGGTGCAAGTCCGGGACGGTCCCGCCGCTGTAAGGGGAGACGCTCTTCCGCCACGACGCCACTGGGTCGCCAGACCCGGGAAGGCGGCGGGGGAGGGAGCCCCGAGTCAGAAGACCTGCCGCCCGCCGCAGACCCGAACCCCTCGCGGATAGGAGGATTCGTGCAACGCCTCAGCATCGCTGTCGTCGCGGCTCTCGCGGTCGCGCTCGTCGTCGTCTCCCTCTCGGCGGCCGCCCACCAGCGGACGCACAAGCACCACTTCGCGCACCGGATCGTCTCGCTCTCGCCGACTTCGACCGAGGATCTGTTCGCCATCGGCGCCGGCAAGCAGGTCGTCGCCGTCGACGACCAGTCGAACTACCCGAAGCGGGCTCCACGCACCAAGCTCTCCGGCTTCACGCCGAACGTCGAGGCGGTCGCCAACTACCACCCGGACCTCGTCGTCATCTCGTACGACCCGGGCAACTTCGCGTCACAGCTCCGGGATCTCGGGATCAAGGTCGTGACCGAGGCGGCCGCGGACAACCTGAAGCAGGCGTACGGGGAGATCCTCGGGCTGGGCCGCCTCACGGGCCACGTCCGCGGCGCGAAGGCCGTGGTGCACTCGATGAAGACGCACCTGGCGGCGATCGTGCGGAGCGTGCCGAAGACGCGCCGCCACCTTCGCGTCTATCACGAGCTCGACCCGACGTACTACACGGCGACCTCGTCGACGTTCATCGGCAGCATCTACAAGCTGTTCGGCTTCCAGGACATCGCCGACGCGGCCGGAGGAACGGCCGACGGGTACCCGCAGCTCTCCGGCGAGTACATCGTCGCGAAGAACCCGCAGATCATCGTCCTCGCCGACACGAAATGCTGCCAGCAGTCGTACGCGACGGTCGCGGCGCGTCCCGGCTGGGGAACGATCGCCGCGGTCGAGCACCATCGCGTCGTGGGTGCCGACGACGACGTCGCCTCGCGCTGGGGGCCGCGGATCGTGCAGTTCGCCCGCACGGTGGCACGGATCGCCAAGGAGGGCTGAGTACGGCCACTGCAGTCGTCAGAGCGGAGGGCGCGCCTCGCGTCGAGGCGCGGGGCGTCGGCCTCCGCGCCGGGCTCGTGGCGGTCGCGTTTCTCGTGGCCGCGCTCGCCGTCGGCCTCGCCGTCGGGCCGGTGCACATCGGCCTCGGGTCGATCGTGCGCTCGGCGCTGTCGTACGTTCCGTTCCTGCACGTCCACCAGCCGCTCGGCGCGGTCGACCAGGCGGTTCTCTGGCAGCTGCGCGCTCCGCGCGTGGTGCTCGCCGCGCTCGTCGGCGGGATGCTGGCCGTCGCGGGCGCGTCGTATCAGGGCGTCTTCAGGAATCCGCTGTGCGACCCCTATCTGCTCGGAGTAGCGGGTGGAGCCGGTCTCGGCGCGACGCTCGCCATCGTCTACGCCGCCGCCGCGACGACGGGAGGCAACTGGACGGTGCCGCTCGCCGCATTCGCCGGCGCGATCCTTGCGGTCGTCGTCACCTACGCGCTCGGCCGCTCGGCCGGAGCCACTCAGATGACCGGGGCGCTCGTACTCGCCGGCGTCACGATGGCCACCTTCACGGCGGCCGTGCAGACGTTCGTCCAACAGCAGCACACGCAGCAGCTGCAGAACATCTACTCGTGGCTGCTCGGCGGGTTCTCGACCGCGACCTGGCACGACGTGGCGATCTGTGCGCCGTACATCGCGGTGAGCTCGCTCGTGCTCCTTCTGCACCGGCGGGTGCTCGACGTGCTCAGCCTCGGCGACGACGAAGCTGCGAGTCTCGGGATCGACGTCGGGCGGGCGCGGCTTGCGATCGTGGTCGCGGCCACCCTCGGAACGGCCGCGGCGGTGTCGGTGAGCGGGCTGATCGCCTTCGTCGGGATCATCGTCCCGCACACGATCCGGCTGCTCGTCTCGACGAGCTACCGCGCGGTCGTCCCGCTCTCCCTCATCGCCGGCGCCGGCTTCCTCGTGCTGACCGACGTCGTCGCGCGGACCGTTCTCTCGCCGGCCGAGCTCCCGATCGGCGTCGTCACGGCGTTCCTCGGCGCGCCGTTCTTCGCGATCGTCCTACGCACCTCGCGAGGATCAAGGTGACCCGATGATCGAGACGCGCGATCTGTGGGTGCGCTTCGGCGCGGTTGCGGCAGTCCGCGGGCTGTCGCTGCACGCGGAGAGCGGGGGCTGGATGGCGCTGATCGGGCCGAACGGCGCAGGCAAGACGTCGGCTCTGCGTGCGCTCGCCGGGCTCGCCGCGTACGACGGCGAGGTCACGATCGACGGGCAGGATGCGCGGAAGCTCGGCCGTCGGGCCGTCGCGCGGCTCGTCGCGTTCGTCCCGCAGAAACCCGAGACGCCCGCTGCGCTCACGGTCGCCGAATACGTCCTCCTCGGCCGCACGCCGCACATCTCGTACCTCGGCGGCGAGGGCCGGCAGGACCGTGAGGCGGCGGCGCGGGCGCTGCAGCGGCTCGAGCTCGAGCACTTCGCGCAGCGGCCGCTCGGCTCGCTCAGCGGCGGCGAGCTGCAGCGTGCGGTGCTCGCCCGCGCGCTCGCACAGGAGGCTCCCGTGCTGCTTCTCGACGAGCCCACCACGGCCCTCGACCTCGGCCGCCAACAGCTCGTGCTCGAGCTCGTCGACGAGTTGCGCCGCGACGGGCTGACGGTGGTGACGACGATGCACGACCTCACGCTCGCGGGCCAGTACGCCGAGCGGCTGATCCTGCTCGACGGCGGCTCCGTGGTCGCCGAGGGGGCCGCGGCGGAGGTGCTCTCCGCACCGACGGTCGCGGCGCACTACGGCGCGAATGTCCGCATCGTCGAGGACGGTGCCGGCGTCTTCGTCCTCCCGGTGCGTCGCTAGACTGCGCGGCGGCGCCCAGCGCCGCTCATGCGCAACTGACCCGTCTCATCCGGCCCTGTCTTTCCAAGTAACAGACTGTTACTTGGGCTCGTCGTTGGAGGTCGTTGCGCATGTCTCGCCTTGCCGGCTCGCTCGTCGCGGCCGGACTAACGAAGTCCTACGGAGCCGAGGTCGTCCTCGACGACGTCGGCCTCGTCGTGCCGCCGCGCGCCCGGATCGGGCTCGTGGGCCCGAACGGCGCCGGCAAGTCGACGCTCCTCCGCCTGCTCGCCGGGCTCGAGGAGCCCGAGGCGGGGCGTATCCGGCGCACGCCGCCGTCGCTCGCGGTCGGCTACCTCGCGCAGGAGCGCGACCGCGAGGGCACACGCTCGGGCGGGGAGGAGGCGCGCACGGCGCTGTCCGCCGTCCTCCGCGGCGGCTTCGACGTGCTCCTGCTCGACGAGCCGACGAACGACCTCGACTTCGCCGGCCTCGCGTGGCTCGAGCGCACGCTCGCTTCGCACTCCGGCTCGGTCGTCGTCGTCTCGCACGACCGCGCCTTCCTCGACCGCACCGTCACGCGCGTCGTCGAGCTCGACGAATGGACGCGCGGGACGACGGAGTACAGCGGCGGCTGGAGCGACTACGAGGCCGAGCGCGAGCGCCGTCGCGACCGCCACTACCGCCGCTGGGAGGCATCGGTCACCGAGCGCCGGCGGATCGAAGAGCAGCAGCGCCGCATGGCCGAGTGGGAGCGCCGTGGCTACGGACAAGGCCGCAAGAAGAAGAAGTCGAAGGACGTGAAGCGGACGTACGGCGGGAAGCTCGCCCGAGTCGAGACCGTCGAGAAGCCGTACGAGCCGTGGGAGCTCCAGCTCTCGCTCGCGCCCGCCGTGCGGAGCGGCGAGATTGCCGTCCGGCTCGAGGACGCCGTCGTCGAGCGCGGCACGTTCCGCCTCGGGCCGCTCGACCTCGCCGTCGGCTGGGGAGACCGTGTCGCGATCGCGGGACCGAATGGGAGCGGCAAGACGACGCTCCTCGACGCGCTCCTCGGCCGGCTCCCGCTCGCCGCGGGTAGCCGCTGGATCGGGCCGGGCGTGGTCCCCGGCGAGCTCGAGCAGGACCGCGCCGCACTCACCGGGCCGCAGACGCTGCTCGAGATCTTCCGCGACTACGAGGAAGGAAGGGCGCGCACGCTGCTCGCGAAGTTCGGCCTCGGTGCCGACGACGTTCTGCGCCCCGCCGTCTCGCTGTCGCCCGGCGAGCGCACCCGCGCGGGCCTCGCCCTGCTGACGGCGCGTGGCGTCAACTGCCTCGTTCTCGACGAGCCGACGAACCACCTCGACGTCGAGGCGATCGAGGAGCTCGAACGCGGCCTCGCCGGCTACGACGGAACCGTGATCCTCGTCACGCACGACCGCCGCTTCCTGGAGGCCTTCGCGCCCGGCCGTACCATCGAGTTGTGACCGCGACGGCGGCGATCCTCACGATCGGGAACGAGCTCGTCTCGGGCGACACGCCCAACACGAACGCGTCGTGGCTCGCGCGCCGGCTGGCGCCGCTCGGCGTCGAGGTGCGCCTGACCGCCGCCGTCCCGGACGAAGTCGACGCCGTCGCCGCCTTCGTGCAGGCCGAAGCGCCGCGGGTCGACTTCCTGTTCGTGACGGGTGGCCTCGGCGGCACGCCCGACGACCTGACGCGCGAGGCGATCGCCGCCGCGTTCGGCGTCCCGCAAGAGGAGGCGCCGGAGGTCGCCGCCGACCTGCGCGCGCGGTTCACACGCGATCCGGAGTACGCGGCGCGCTGGGCGCTCCTGCCCCGCGGCAGCCGGCCGCTCGCGAACCCACTCGGCGGCGCGCCCGGCTTCGCGATCGAGAACGTCTACGTTCTACCCGGGCTCCCGTCCGAGATGGAGGCGATGTTCGCGACCGTGACCGAAGAGTTCCGGGGCGGCAGCCCGATCGAGTCCTGGCGCCGCGTCTACCGGACGTACGAGAGCGTGATCGCATCGACGCTCGCCGAGACGAGCGAGCGCTGGCCGGGCGTCCTCGTCGGCTCGTACCCGAGCTTCGGCGACGGCGGGTTCACGGTCGAGATCGTGCTCAAGTCGCGTGACGTCGCGGCGCTCGCGGCGGCGTCCGCCTGGCTCGAGTCAGCGATCGAAGAGAGCGGCTGACGGCAGGTAGAAGGCTGCGATCGCCAACGTCAGGACGACGGCCGCGAGCGGGCTGAAGTACGCGAGCACGAACACGGCCCCGTACATCGGGAGGCCGGGGAGGTAGGCGCGGTCGACGGCGCGGAGCGCCGAGTCGGGCGTCCGGTCGGCGATGAGGCGTCGGTTGACGCGCGCGTACCGCCACCAGATCTGGTGCAGGGCAGCCATCACGACCAGCGTGCCGGCGTACGCGAGCGCCGCCGCCTGCTCGCCGTCCCGCCGGAGATACGTGCCCACGAGCCCCGTCGGGAACGGCAGGAACGCGACGGTCAGCAAGAGGAGGTTGTTGACGAAGAGGAACGTCCGGTCGACCCGCCCGATCAGCGAGATCGTGTGGTGGTGGTTCATCCAGATGATCCCGATCGTGAGGAAGCTGGTCACGTAGGCGAGGTAGGCGGGCCACATGTGGAGGAGCTCGTGGCCGAGCTCGCGGCCCGAGGTCACGGAGAACTCCAGCACGAGCAGCGTGGCGGCGATCGCGAACACGCCGTCACTGAAGGTCTCGAGGCGACCGGTGCCGAGCTCGTCCACGGCCCGGATCGTCGCGGAAGGGGCGGACGGCTAGGAGCTCCTAACGCGACGAAGGACGGGCCGCCTGGACGCGCTGTGCGGCGCGCTGCGGCGTCCTCGGTCGCGTGAATAGCGCTGCTATTCCCGCTCCCTGCGTCCTTGCATCGCACTCGCCCATCGCGCCCAGTCGGCGCGTCGTCATTGCGTTAGAAGCTCTGAGCCAGCGCGGGCGCCAGCTCGCGGCCGATCAGCCGCACAGGCTCGAGGTCGGTGTGGAGGAGGTGCTGGAGCATCACGCGGTCGCAGCCGGCGTGCTCGTACGCCCGCAGCCGCTCGACGACCTCGTCCACCGAGCCGACGACACAACGCTCGGAGTACGCGGCGAGCCAGTCGTCGAAGGACTGCTCGCGCGGGCGGCGCGAGTAGAGCGCGTTCGCCCGCTCTCGCATCTCCTCGTGCGTGTCCCCGGCGAGGAAGCCGGTCATGACGCTGAAGCGCAGCGGCCGGGTCTTCTCGCGGATCGCCCCGGCTTCGTCGGGCGAGACGAACGGCGTGTTGTACTCGTCCGCGAACCGCAGCGCCGGCTCGACCGTGCCGCGCCCGCCGCTGCCGCCGACGAGCAGAGGCGGCCTCGGCTTCTGCACGGGCTTCGGCTGCGCGGGCGCGTCCTCGAGTGTGTAGTGCCGGCCACGGAAGTCGACGCGCTCCTCCGTCCAGAGCCGATGGACGATCTCGAGCTGCTCCGCGAGCATTTCGACGCGAGTCGTCGTCTCCGGGAACGGGAAGCCGTACGCCCGGTGCTCACGCTCCATCCAGCCGGCGCCGAGCCCGAGCTCGATCCGCCCGCCGGAGACGTGGTCGGCGGTCGCAGCCGCGTTCGCGAGCAGAGCAGGCGCGCGGAACGTGGCGGGGGAGACGAGCGTGCCGAAGCGGAGCGTCGACGTTCTCGCGGCGAGCGCGGCGATCGTCGTCCACGCGTCGTGCGCGACGTTGTGCGCCTCGTCACCCTGCGAGATGTAGTGATCCGAGCGGAAGAGCGTGCCGACACCATGCTCCTCGCACGCGTCCGCGAGCGCGCACCAGTCCTCCCAGGTCACGCCTTCCTGCCCCTCGATCATGAGCGCGAGCCGCATTGCGCGAGCGTAGGCGTTTCTGGGACGGATCCGCCGAGCGAGGTCGAGATCCGCGCCGCGAAGGCCGGACCAAACCGGCCACGTCCCGGTGCCAGGCACAGGGACGTGGCTCGAGTCGACGCATGACGCCGCTCATAGCGCCGACATGCAGAGACTCTCTGGCGAGACAGGTCCACCATGGAGCTGTCCTGGTGCCTGGCACCGAGACGTCGCCGCTCCGGACATGTCGATGAGCGCCGCCGGACAACACGGCTACGATCGAGCGATGGCCGCGACGACGCCCGAGACCTACCTCGCCGACCTGAATCCGGC
>DATBAH010000095.1:0-48429 GCA_036271615.1 Gaiellaceae bacterium | reverse complement strand
ACGGGCCGTCTGGCCGCGCTGTGCGGCGCGCTGCGGCGTCCTCGGTCGCGCGAATAGCGCTGCTATTCACGCTCCCTGCGTCCTTGCATCGCACTCGCCCATCACGCCCAGTCGGCGCGTGGTCATTCCGTTAGAAGCTCTTAGACGATTCCGCTCCGCACGGCGTAGACGGCCGCCTGGATGCGGTTGTCGATCTGGAGCTTCATGAGGATGTTCGAGATGTGGTTCTTGACGGTCTTCGGGCTGATGTGCAGCTCGCCTGCGATGACGGCGTTGTCCTTCCCGTTCGCGATCAGCTTCAGTACCTCGATCTCGCGCTCGGAGAGCTCCGCGCGGATCATCTCCTCGATCTCGGGCTGAGCGCTCGTCGCCCGGATCCGCTGCAAGACCTTCACGGCGATGTGGGGCGAGATCAACGCCTCACCACGCGCGGCGGCCCGGATTCCCGAGACGAGCTCCTGGATCGACGCGTCCTTGAGGAGGTAGCCGCAGGCGCCCGCGAGGATGGCGTCGGTCACGTCCGAGTCCTCGTCCGAGATCGTCAGCATGACGACCCGGGTGAGCGGCGAGACCTCCGCGATGTGCCGGGTCGCCTCGACGCCGCCCATCGACGGCATGTTGAGGTCCATGACGACCACGTCCGGCGTCAGCTCGCGCACGTGCACGACCGCCTCCGCACCCGTTGCCGCCTCTCCGACGATCACGAGCTCTTGCTCCTCGAGGAGGTTTCGCAGGCCCGTGCGGAAGAGATCGTGGTCGTCGACGAGGAGCACACGGAGTGGCTCCTTTTGCCGTTCTTCGGCCGTGTCCACCAGCTCCGTCACCGCATCCCCCTCTCTCGCGGCGCCAGTCTAGCTTGATCCGGGGAAAAAGCTTGATCCGCGGGAAAAGCTGCGCTTTCCCCGCGTGGAGAAAGGAACTCCCGCTTCGCGAGCTATGAAAGCGTGATGGTGACGGTGCGGCGCCCCCAGGCCGCGCACTGGGTCGGCGTCATCCAGAGGTCGATGGTCGCTCCCTTGATCCCGCTGCCGACGTCGGCAGCGACGCCGTTGCCGTAGCCGGGGACGTACATCCGCGTACCGAGTGGGATGACGGAGGGATCGACGGCGACGACGCCTTGCCCCACGGGCACCCCGGTTGCGGTGCGGCCGGGCAGGTCGTAGCAGGTGGCGCTCACGACGAGCTGCCGCTTGCCCGTCGGCGCAGACGCCGCCGTGGGCTGCAGCTGCTGCGACTTCTGCTGGGCGGCCTGTGCCGCGGCTTCCACGTTCCGGACCTGCTCCGCCTGCATCTGCGCCCGCGCCTGCAGGGACGAGATGTAGGCGCGCCGCGACGCGACTGTCGCCGCGAGGCTCTCTTCGGCCTGTCGTGCCGCGGCGAGCGCGTGCTCGAGCCTGCGCTGTTCGATCGCGAGCCGGCGCTGCGACCGCGCCAGACGCCGTCGCGCAGCGGTCGTTGCCGCGACGATCTGCTTGCTCTGGTCCGCCACGCGCGACAGATTGTCGAGCTGATCGAGGCCCCCGGTGAGCGATTTCGCTCCCAGGATGACGGCGACCGAGTTGACATCGCCTCGTTCGTAGAGCGCCCGTAGCTCGGCAGCCAGGTGGCGCCGGCCGACTCTCAGCGAGGCCCGGTCGGCGCCGAGCTCGGCCCGGAGGGACGCGCGCCGATCCTGCATGACGGCGGCCGCGCTCTCGAGCGAGGCGAGCCGGGCGCGCCAGCTTTCGAGACGCGAGTCGAGTGCGTACAGACCGAGCAGCGCCTGGTGGGCCTGCGTGTTGAGGTCCTGAGTCGTCGCATCAACGCTGGGCGTTCCGCCCGAATCGGCGATTCCCGGAGCGGCGAGCGAGGCCGACGCAGCCGTGAGGATGAGCACCGCGGCGAGGCCGCCGAAACGCGCGGCGCAAGATCTCCTCCCTCGGAGCATGACGGCGCACCGTACTCGACTCTGCAACTTTGTGCAGCAGCTCCCGCGGCCCTCTCTGACAGGCGTTGCGCCAAATTGCAGCATTTTCGCGACGGTTCCCCGTTGCGGGCATCCGGCAGGCTTGTTACCGTCCACCGCTCGTGACGGGCGGGAGGACGTCATTGCGCGTGCTGCGGCGGCAAGTTGCGCTATCGGCACTTCTGGTCGGCCTGCTTCTGGCGGGCCTATTCGGGGCCTCGGCACCGGGTGCACGCGCGGACGGGATCAGCGCGAAGCGCGCGGAGGCTCAGTCCGTGCTCGTGAAGCTGCAGGGGCTCGACGCGGCTGCACAGCGGGCGAGCAGCCGCTACCAGGCGGCGAGCCAGAAGCTACGGCTCGTCGAGCACCAGCTCCGGGTGAACCGGATGGCGCTCGGCGTCGCACGCGTGAACTTCGGTCGCGCGCAGCGCACGCTCGCCAAGAGGCTCGTTGTGATCTACACGTCGGAAGACCAGCAGTCGTCGCTTGCCGTCATCCTCGGCGCACGCAGCCTCGACGACCTCGTCTCCCGAATCGAGACCGTGAATGCCGTCTCGAAGCAGGACACGACTCTCATTCACCAGGTGGTCGGGTACCAGCATCAGATCGTGCACCGCCAGGGCCTGTTGAGCCACCAGCGGGTTCAGCAGCGCCGGCTGGTCGAGGCGCGGGCAGCGGAGCGCAACAGCATCCAGGGGCGGCTCGCCTCCGAGCATCGCCTCTACAACTCGGTTCGCTCCCAGATCCAGCAGATGATCTCCGCGCAGCAAGCGCAGCAGGCCGTGGCTGCTCGTGCCGCAAGCGCGGCAGCGCAGGCGCAGGCGTCGGCGGCGCCGAAGGGCAGCTTCGGGGTCGGCAATCCGGTCAGCAGCTCGATCCCCGGGGATCGCTACAGCGGCGCGGTAGGGATCGCGGAGCGGTACCTCGGCGTCCCCTACGTCTACGGCGGGGCCAGCCCGCGCGGATTCGACTGCTCGGGCCTGGTCATGTACGTGTACGCCCAGCTGGGCGTCTCGCTGCCGCACTACACGGTCGCCCAGTACAACTACTCGAACTCCGTCTCGGTGCCCCGGGACCAGCTCGAGCCGGGCGACCTGGTCTTCTTCGCCGGCCTCGGCCACGTCGGGATCTACGTGGGCAACGGCCAGTTCATCCATGCCCCGCACACCGGCGACGTCGTTCGCATCGACAGCCTCAGCGGGGGCTGGTACTCGTCCGAGTACGACGGCGCGAAGCGGATTCTCGGCTAGCCCTCCGGCTCGCCCGCGTACAGCTGCTCGATCTCGTCCGCGAAGTGCTCCTGGATGACCCGGCGTCGCAGCTTGAGCGTCGGCGTCACCTCGCCCTCCTCCTGGGAGAAGTCGCGGGGGAGGATCGTGAACCGCTTGATCTGCTCGACCCGTGCTCGGTCTCGGTTGACGTCGTCCACGAGCCCCTGCACGATCTGCTGCGGCTCGCGGTCGCTCGAGACGATCTCCGCCTCGTCGAGCGTCACGAGCGCCGTCACGTAGGGGCGCCGGTCGCCGACGACGAGCGCCTGCGAGACGAAGCGCGACGCCTTGAGAGCGTTCTCGAGGTTTTGTGGCGCGATGTTCTTGCCGCCGGCCGTGATGATGAGATCCTTCTTCCGATCGGTGATCCGCAGGAAGCCTTCGTCGTCGAGGACGCCCACGTCGCCGGTGCGTAGCCAGCCGTCGTCGGTCAGCGCCGCGGCTGTCGCCTCCGGCTCCTTGTAGTAGCCGACGAAGACGGAATCGCTCCGGATCAGGATCTCGCCGTCGTCGGCGAGCCGGACTTCCGCGCCTTCGACCGGCCGGCCGACGGTTCCGATCCGGAAATCCCCGGGCTCGTTGACGGTCGCCGAGCTTGCGGTCTCGGTCAGGCCGTAACCCTCGACGACCGGCACGCCGAGCGCGTGGAAGAACTCCATCACCTCGGTGGAGAGGGGCGCCGCTCCGGAGACCCCTACGCGCAGGCGGCCGCCCAGCCGCTCGCGCACCTTTGCGAACACGAGACGGTCGGCGATCCTCTCCTGGAGCGCGAGGAGACCTCCCACGCGGGCTCCCTGCCGTCGTGCGCGGCTCGTGCGGGCGCCGACCCCGAGCGCCCAGAGACCGATCCGCCTGCGCGAGCCGCCGGCGCGCTCGATCTCGCCGAGCGTGTTCGCGTGCACCTTCTCGTAGACGCGTGGGACGGACGGCAGGACCGTCGGCCGCACCTCTCTCAGCGCCTCCGGGACCCGGGCGACGTCGGCCACGAGCGCCACCGTCGCGCCGCGGTGGGACGCTGCCTGGTGCGCGAGCCGGCCGTAGCTGTGAGCGAGCGGCAGGAAGAGGAGCACGACGTCGCTCGGGGTGTTCATTCCTTCGACGACGCGGATGGCCGCCGTGACGAGATTGCGGTGCGTGAGCATGCAGCCCTTCGGCGGTCCGGTCGTGCCCGAGGTGTAGATCAGCGTCGCCAGGTCGTCCTCGGCGACCGGCTCCGGTTGGAGGTGCCTTGCGAGGCGACCGTCCGCCTCGAGCTTCTCGAGCCAGTCGAAGGGGATGATCTCGCGGAGGCTGGGCAAGGCGCCGCGGATCGAGACGAGCTTCCGGGTCTGCTCGTCGTCCTCGGTGAACGCGAGCACGGCTCCGCAGTGGCCGAGGATGTACTCGCACTCCTTCGCCGTGCTCGTGGGATAGAGGCCGACGACGACTGCGCCGATCGACATCACCGCCCAGTCGAGCAGGATCCATTCGAGCCGGGTGCGGGACAGGACGGCCACGCGGTCACCATGGCGGACGCCGCGAGCCAGCAGCCCGCGCGCCAACTCGTCGACGCGCTCGGCGGCCTCCTGCCACGAGACCGGCCGCCAGCCGTCCGCCGTCTCCTCGAGATATGCGGGCTCGTCCGGCGCGTCGCGGACGGCGTCGCGCCACAGCTCTGGCGCAGTGCGACTTTCCATGCGTGGAATCGTATGCAGGGAAGCCGATGAGAATCGAGAAGTCCGCCGGTCCCCAACTAAACTGGGACCTCCTATGCGGACTATCTGGAACGGATCGATCAGCTTCGGCCTCGTCAACATCCCCGTTGGGCTCGCGCTCGCGACTCAGCGGCAGGACGTGTCGTTCCGCACGCTGCATCGCGAGTGCGGCACGCCGATCAAGCAGAAGCGCTGGTGCCCGCTGCACGAGCGGGACGTCGAGCCCGACGAGCTCGTCAAGGGCTGGGAGTTCGCGAAGGGCCAGTACGTGCTGGTCGAGGAGTCGGATCTCGAGGCAGTGGCGCTCACGCGCTCGCAGTCGATCGCGATCCTCCGTTTCGTGCGGCTCGAGGACGTCGATCCCGTCTACTTCGACCGCACCTACTTCCTCGCACCCGCCGACGCCGAGGCGCAGCGGAAGCCGTACGTCCTCCTGCTGCGGGCGATGGAGGACTCGGGGATGGCGGCGGTCGGCAAGTTCGTCCTCTGGGGCAAGGAGAACCTCTGTCTCATCCGCGCCAAGTCGGGCACGCTGCTGCTCGAGACGCTCTTCTTCGCCGAGGACGTCCGTGCGAGGGACGAGATCGAGGAGGCGGTCGCCGAGACCGACGTCCAGGAGGCGGAGCTGAAGCTCGCCGAGCAGGTCATCTCGAGCCTCGCCGGCGAATGGACGCCGGAGGACTTCGAGAACGATTACCGTCGCGACCTCGCCCAGATGCTCGAGGCGAAGCTCGCCGGCCAGGAGATCGTCGCGCCGGAGCCCCTCACCGAGGCGCCGGTGATCGACCTGATGGAGGCGCTGCGCCAGAGCGTGGCCGACGCACAGAGCCGGCGCTCGGAAAAGGGCTCCAAGGACGGGAAAGCCGGCTCGAAGGCCGGCTCCGGTTCCCGCTCTCGCAAAGCGCCGGCGAAGAAGTCCGCCTGACGCTCGCCTGCTAGTGCTGGGGCTGCGTCGGCGCCCCGATTGCCTGCAGCTGTGCCTGGAAGAGGTACTTGTCGATCTTGCCGTGGTAGATCGGGACGCCCTCTTCGACGCACACCCGGATCACCTCCTGCCTGTCGATCTTGAGCTCCTTCGACAGTTCATCGGGCGTGAGGTGATTCGCCATCCGTGGCTCCTTCCCCAAGAACGAAAAAACCCGCCGCGCGCAACGCGCTGGCGGGCTAGATCGCACCCTGGCTTGTCGTGTTCGCGGACATCACTCTGCCCGCCCGGCGGAAGCATTCATCACCCGAAGAATATGCCTCGGTGGTGACAGACCGCAAACACCGGTTGGACGGATTCGAGGAGCGCGAGCTCGAGTGGCGTGGAACTCGGCTTCGCTACGCGGTCGGAGGGGACGGCCCGCCGCTCGTGCTCGTGCACGGGCTGGGCGGGACGATCGAGAACTGGCGGGCACTCGCGCCTCCGCTCGCTGCGCGTCACCGCGTCCTCGTCCCGGACCTACCCGGCCACGGCCGCTCGGGCTTGCTGCCCGAGGCGGGCGATGTCGATGCTCTGGCAGGAGCCGTGCTCGTGACCGTCGGCGCGGAGGAGATGCGCCGCGCCGTGTGGATCGGCCACTCGCTCGGCGGTGTCGTCGGGCTCCGCGCCGCAGTGCTGCAACCGGAGGCGGTGCGGGGCATCGTCCTCGCCGCGGCGGCCGGGATCGGTTCGGCGACGCGTGCCGCGCAGGTGACGCTGGCGGTGCTCGGCGCCGCGAGGCCCGGCCGCCTGATCGCACCGCACCGTCAGGCGTGGGCAGGCTCGCGCCTCGGCCGTCGTGCGGCGTTCGGCTGGTGGGGAGTGGCGGATCCCGACGCGCTCGCGCCCGAGCTCGCCGAGGCATTTCTCGTCGGGCCTGCGAACCACACGGACACGCGTCAGGCAGGTCGTGCGCTGCTTGCCTCGGATCCGCGCACCGAGCTCGACCGCGTCACGTGTCCGTGTCTCTGCCTCTGGGGAGCGAGCGACAACTGGGTCCGGCTCGACGACGGGATGGAATACGCGCGTCGCCTCGGCGCGCCGTTACGCGCGATTGCCGGCTGTGGCCATCTCCTGATCGGCGAGCGGCCCGAAGCCTGTCTCGCCGCGATCGACGAGTTCGTGACCTCGCTGGACTAGCTGTGCTGCAAGCGCGGGCGGCGAAGCCGCACGCGCTCAGCGGAAGACCGCCCGCCTTAGGCAGGCCCGGCAGCCGCCGGCGCCTCGAACGGGATCACGTCGGCTCCGGCGCCGTCCTCCTCGTCGCGCCGTGGCCCGCCGCCGAGAAACTCCACCCGCCGCGCAACGACCTCGATCGCGCTCCGCCGTTTCCCGTCCTCCTCCCACGAGCGCGACTTCAGCCGGCCGTCGACGGCGATTCGCCGGCCCTTGCCGAGGTACTCGGCGCACAGCTCGGCCTGCCGGTCCCACGCCGACACGCTCACGAAGTCCGCGCCGCCGTCCCGGCTCGCCCGGTCGACCGCGAGCACGAAGCTCGCCACCTTCTTGTCAGGCCCGACCTCGCGCACCTCGACCTCTGTCGCGAGGTTCCCGATCAGCGTCACCACGTTCACGTTCGCCTCCGTCGTCGCTCGCTCCGAACCTAGGCGGAAAGCCGTGACGCGGGCGTGCCGTCTCGATCAGAGCTTCCTGACTTTGCGGATAGACTCCGGCCTTCTATGGGGATGTTCTCTGGACTGACCGGCTTCGGCGGCCGTGATATGGCCGTGGACCTCGGCACGGCAAACACGCTCGTGTACGTCCGCGGACGCGGCATCGTCCTGTCGGAGCCGTCGGTCGTCGCAATCGACCAGCGCTCGGGCGAGGTGCATGCCGTCGGCGTCGAGGCGAAGCGGATGCTCGGGCGGACGCCGGGGACGATCCAGGCGATCCGTCCCCTGAAGGACGGCGTGATCGCCGACTTCGACGTCACCGAGCAGATGCTCCGCCACTTCATCCAGAAGGTGCACCAGCACCGCTTCGCGCACCCGCGCGTCGTCGTCTGCGTCCCCTCGGGCGTGACGGGGGTCGAGAAGCGCGCGGTCGAAGAGGCGACGCTCTCTGCCGGCGCGCGCCAGGCGTACCTCATCGAGGAGCCGATGGCGGCCGCGATCGGCGCCGGGCTTCCCGTGGCCGAGCCGACCGGGAACATGATCGTCGACATCGGCGGCGGCACGACCGAGGTCGCGGTCATCTCGCTCGGCGGGATCGTCGTCTCGCAGTCGCTGCGCGTCGGCGGCGACGAGATGGACGAGGCGATCATCAACCACATCAAGCGTGACTACAAGCTCCTCATCGGCCAGCAGACGGCGGAGGAGATCAAGCTCGAGATCGGCTCGGCGTGGGACCTGAGGGAGGAGCTGCAGGCAGAGGTGCGCGGGCGCGACATGCTCACGGGCCTGCCGAAGACGGTCATCCTCACCTCCGAGGAGGTCCGGCGCGCGCTCGACGAGCCGGTCACGCAGATCATCGAGGCGATCAAGTCGACGCTCGACAAGACGCCGCCGGAGCTCGCCGCGGACATCATGGACCGCGGCATCGTGCTCGCCGGCGGCGGCTCGCTCCTCACGGGGCTCGACGAGCGGCTTCGCCACGAGACGCAGATGCCGGTGCATCTCGCGGAGAGCCCTCTGACCTGCGTCGCGGTGGGCTCGGGCCGGAGCCTCGAGGAGTTCGAGGCCATCCACCGCAGCAACAAGGCCCGCTCCCGCAACGGCCGCCGCTATTGACTAGCTCGCAGGTGCTGCGCACCCGCTCGCTGGGACAAGGAACTGCGCGAACGGGAGACGCGGTCGCCCCTTCGCTCCGTGCCGAGAGCACACGGAGCTGACGTAGCTTCGAGTGCATCTTCCGTCGCGAGCGCGCAGGCCTGCGGCGTGCGCGTTCGCTACTCCGCGGCGGCGTGACGCACCGTTACGCCGCCCGCTCTGGCGCCAGTGAGGGGTCGAAACGTTCGAACCAGAAACCGGGTCAAAGGCCGGAGGCTAAGGCCCGCCGACAGACAGCACGGAGCGTGGGCGAGACCGCGCTCTCGCCCGCGCGGAGTTCCGTTGATCCCGGCGGCGGGTGCGAAGCACCAGGTCGCCGGAGACCGCGGTAACCTGTGTCGGTGGCTCCACCCAGTCGCAGTGCGCGCGCGGCGGTGCTCGCTTCGTCGGTTCAGCGCTCCAAGCCGACCCCGTACCCCTCGAAGGCTCGCAGCGCGCTTATCCGTAGGGCGATCGTGGTCGTCCTCGTCCTCGTGGCCTTGACGCTGATCACGATCTCGTTCCGCTCGCCCACCTCGGGAGCGCTGCACAGCGTGCAGGGCGCAGGATCGACGGCGTTGCGCCCCTTCCAGATCGCAGCGACCCGGGTCGCACAGCCGTTCCGCGATGCGTACAACTACGTCGACGGCCTTGCGAATGCCAGGGCGGACAACAAGAAGCTGAAGAAGATCAACGCAGCGCTGCGGGCGGGTCAGTTGAGCGCCGCCGCGCGGATGGCGAAGTTCCCCGCCTACGCCAAGCTGTTCCGCGTCGAGCACAGCAAGACCTTCCCGAGCGGCTATCGCGCGATCAACGTCGATGTGACGTCCTTCCCGGGCGGCCCGTTCACGCACTCGCTGGAGATCGGCAGCGGCTCGTCCTCGGGCATCCGCCTGAACTCTCCGGTCATGAACGGCGACGGGCTCGTCGGGATCGTCTCGAAACTCTTCCGGGACTCGGCCCTCGTGACGCTGATCTCCGACCCGAGCAGCTACGTCGCCGCGCGCGACCTTACAACCGGCGTTCGAGGCGGCGTCCAGGTCGGGCCGGGAGGAGGCGGCACGCTCGAGCTCATCCAGGTGGAGAAGCAGAAGGTCGTCCACAAGGGTGACGTGATCGTCACCGACGGGACGCACACCAAGCAGTTCCCGAGCCTCTACCCGTACGGGATCCCGATCGGCCGGGTTTCGTCGGTGGGCGCCACCGACACGGCGGTGTACCTGCAGGTGCAGGTGCAGCCGTACGCCAATCTCGGCTCGGTCGACGCGGTCGCCGTACTCGTTCCGAAGAAGCCTCACCGATGACCCTCGGCGACGGCGTCAAGGCCGCCGCCCTGCTCTTCGTCGCGGCGATCGCTCAGGTCTCGATCTTCTCCCAGTTGCATGTGTTCGGCGCCGTCCCCGACGTCCTGCTCGTCACGCTCGTGTCGCTCGCCCTGCTCCGCGGCAGCGTCGTCGGCGCGGTCGGCGGCTTCTTCGCGGGACTGCTCGTCGACACCGCGTCTCTCGGCACGCTCGGCCTCACGTCGCTCGTGCTGACGCTCGCGGGCTACTGGATCGGGCGCTACGGGGAGACGACCGGCCGCGACCGCGCGCATGCGCCGTTCGTCTCGGTCGCCGTCGTGACCGTTCTCTACCAGTTCGGCCTCCTCGTCGTGCACTTCGTGCTCGGAGAGAGCGCGCCGGCGGGAGCGGTGGCGCGCAGCCTCGTGCCCGCGATCGTGCTCAACCTGATCCTGACCGCACCGATCTACGCGCTCGTGCGGCGGCTGTTGCGCCCGGCCCAGCGGGAGGAGCTGACGGCGGAGGTGCAGCTCCTTGGCTAGTACGACGACGCGGCCGCCTGCCGGCTTTCGCTCCCGGCGCCGCCCGTCGGAGGAGCCCGAGGCCGAGCAGAGCTCGGTCGAGCCGTATCGCCTGACGCCGAAGCTCGCCCGCCGCGTCGCGCTGCTCGGAGCGCTCGTCGTGATCGGCTTCGCGGCTCTCCTCCTGCGGCTGTGGGCATTGCAGGTGCTTTCCGGATCGCACTACGCCGCGAAGGCGCAGGCCAACCAGGTCCGAACCGTGAGGGTGCAGGCGCCACGCGGGCTGATCCTCGACAAGAACGGAAGGATCCTCGTCGCGAACGTGCCGGTCACGTCGGTCGAGCTCTCGCCCTCCGGCCTGCCGCGGGACTACTCGAGCCGAGTGGCCGAGATCCGCTCGCTCGCCCGCGTCGCCGGCGTCTCGGTCCACCACATCACGAAGCTGCTCGTCCAGCGCCGGATCGCCGGCGACATGCTGGATCCGGTCGTCGTCCGCACCGAGGCAACGGGGCCGATGCTGACGTACCTCCAGGAGCGCGCCAGCGACTTCCCGGGCCTCACGCTGGCCCGGAGCTACGTCCGCCGGTATCCGCACGGATCGGTGGCAGCGCAGCTGCTCGGCTACGACGGTCAAAACACCCACTCGGCGGGCGAAGTGATCGGCCTGACCGGGATCGAGAAGGCGTTCGATCCCTTCCTGCGCGGCGTCCCCGGCACCGCGCGCGTCCGCGTCGACGCTCTCGGGCGCCTACGCCGCTCGCGGCTGCTGGCGACGGCGCCGCAGGCCGGGCAGAGCGTGCGGCTGACGATCAACACCAAGCTGCAGGTCGCCTCCCAGAACGCACTTCAGTACGGGATCCAGGCCGCTCACAACCAGGGTCAGTGGGCAGCCGACGGCGGGGCGATCGTCGCGCTCAACCCGCAGGACGGCTCGATCCTCGCGCTCGCCTCCTCGCCCACGTACGACCCCTCGGTCTACAGCGGACGCGTGACGAATCACAAGCTGGCTGCCCAGGGGCTCACACCCGGTAGCGCCTTCGCCCGGAACTACCCGTCCGTCGACCGCGCCGTCGACGGCACCTATCCGCCGGGCTCGACCTTCAAGCCGCTCACGGCCATCGCCGCACTCGAGGAGCATCTGATCAAGCCGTACGCGTTCTATCCCTGCACGGGGACCTACGTCGCACCGCAGGACAGCTCCCATCACGTCTGGCACAACTGGGACCTTTTCGTCAACCAGGAGATGGACCTCCCGACCGCTATCGCGCAGTCCTGCGACACGTACTTCTACCGCACCGCCGACAAGTTCTACGCGCTGCCGCCGGACCGCGGCCAGCCACTGCAGAAGTGGGCGCGCCGCTTCGGCTTCGGTCAGATGAGCGGCAGCGACCTCGGCCCGCAGTCGGCCGGTCTCGTGCCCACGACCGCCTACCTGCGCCACAGGTTCACGAAGAGCACCGACGCGAATTGGCGGATCGACCGCCTCTGGAAGCCCGGCGACTCGCTCAACCTGGGAATCGGCCAGGGCAACCTGACCGTGACGCCGCTCCAGATGGCGCGCTTGTACGCCGCGATCGCGAACGGCGGCAAACTCGTCACTCCCCACGTGCTCATGGACGTCGAGAACCCCAATGGGCAGATCGTGCCGACGAAGGCGCCGGCCGCCCCGCGCCTGGTCCAGGGGCTGAATCCGGCCGACCTCAACGTCGTCAAGCAGGGTCTCTTCGAGGGCACGCACGACCCCTTCGGCACGTCGTACGGCGTCTTCGGCAACTTCCCCGTCCCGATCGCCGGCAAGACCGGGACCGCGCAGAAGGCCGTCAAGCTTCCGGGGTTCGCGGGCGAGCGCGACCAGTCCTGGTGGTGCGGTTATGGTCCCGCGAACGACGCGAAGCTCGTCGTCTGCGCCGTGATCGAGAATGGCGGCGAAGGCGGCACGGCCGCCGCGCCTGCGGCCGAGCGGGTCTTCGCCAAGTTCTTCAACGTGCCGGTGCCTCCGACAGGATTCATCCACTCCGACTGATGGCCGACTGATGCTCGAGTACGCGGGATCACAACGGGCAGGGCTGCGCGGTGAGCGTGAGGCGCCGCATCTCCTCGCCGTCGTCCGCTCCCTCGACTGGGTCCTGCTGCTGGGCGTAGCGGGGCTCGTCGTCGTGGGGCTCTGGGCTGTCGCCGGCGTCACGAGGTTCGCGATCCCGAGCGATCCGAGCTACTACCTCAACCGCCAGATCCTCTATGCGTGCTTAGGGGCTGTCGTCCTCGTCGCGGCAGCGCTCGTCGATCCTGACCTCTACCGCCGCTACTGGCGCGCGATCTTCGTCGGCACCTCGGTCGTCATCGCCTTCGTACTGCTGATCGGGCATGCCTCGCACGGCTCGACGCGCTGGATCAGCCTCGGCTTCTTCACGTTCCAGCCCTCGGAGTTCGGGAAGCTGCTGTTCGTGCTCGCGCTTGCGGGCATGCTGGCCGAGCGGCAGCGCGATCTCGGTTCGTGGGGGACGACGCTGCGGGTCGTCGGGCTCGGCCTCGTGCCCGTCCTGCTCGTCTTCGCCCAGCCCGACCTCGGCACCGCGCTCGTCTATCTCGCGGCGCTCGGCGCGATGCTCTTCGTCGCCGGTGTGCCGTGGCGGCACCTCACCGTGCTCGGCGCAGTCGTCGTGGTCGGGGTGGTCGGCGTCCTCTGGGCCGGCCCCGCGGCCGGCGTCAACATGCTCAAGCCCTACCAGCAGCATCGTCTGACCTGCTTCTGGCATCCGTCGACCTGCTCCGTGGACGCCCGCTACAACCTCGAGCAGTCGCTCGCCGCGGTCGGCTCCGGCCAGATCCGGGGGCGTGGCCTGAACGGCTCGAGCCAGGTCAAGCTCGGTTTCCTGCCGGAGAGCGGCACCGACTTCATCGGCGCCGGCTTCGCCGAGCAGCGCGGCTTCGTCGGAATGGCGCTCCTGCTCGCTCTCTACCTCCTCGTCCTCTGGAGAGGCCTGCGCGTCGTCACCGTCGCGCGCGATCTCTTCTCGGCAATCGTCGCCGGCGGGATCGTGGTGGCGCTCCTGTTCCAGATCTTCGTCAACATCGGGATGACGATGGGGATCGCGCCGATCACCGGCATCCCCTTGCCGTTCGTCAGCGTCGGCGGCTCGTCGCTGATCGCGAACCTCGCGGCGATGGGCGTCCTGCTCGCGATCCACGCTCGCGGCCGCGTCTCGCGCTACTCGCGGCGCCGCTGATGGCCCGCCTTCCGGTGTCCGCTCGGGCGGTCGGGAGGCTGGTGAGGGACATCGAGTCGGCGCGCGGGGACCACGTCCTGGCGGTCGGCGGAGCGAGCGGGCTCGCGTCCGAGCTACGGCAGCAGTTCCTCCGCGGCCGTGCAGAGCCGGGATCCGTGCGCCTCGGCCGGCCCGAGGGGGCCGACGCCTATGTGCACGTCCTCGCGGGAGAGCCCGCTGACGAGGATGTCGAGCTGCTGCGGAGGGCGCGCAGGGCGCGTGTTCCCGCGATCGCAGTCGTTCGAGGCCCGGCGCGGAGCATGGCCACGATCCCGTACGTCCTTGCGACGGACGTCGTCTGGGTCGCCGCCGGCGAGGCCTTTCCGCTCGAGACGATCGCGCGTGTGCTCGCGGCGCGGCTGGGCGAGCGCGGTGCGCCGCTCGCCGCCCGCGTGCCGCTGCTCCACGGCCCCGTCTGCGAGCGCCTCCTCGAGTCCTTCTCCCGCACGAACGGCCTCGTCGGCGGGATCGGTCGTGCCGGCCTGCCGGTGCTCGCGCTGAACCAGGTCCGGCTCGTGATCCGCCTCGCTCAGGCGTACGGCGTGGGCGACCTCGACGAGCGGATACCGGAGCTCGCCGCGACGCTCGGCGCCGGCTTCGGGCTGCGTGCCCTCGCGCGGGAGCTCGCCGCCGTCGTTCCCGGGGCAGAGTGGGCGGTGCGCTGCGGGGTCGCCTACGCGGGGACGCGCGCGCTCGGCGAAGCCGCTCGGTTGCGCTTCGGCCTTGCCGTTACGCCGCCGCGGGCCTCAGCCTCGCCCGCCGCGCCCTGATCGCGCGCAGGCGCTGGCTCAGGCGAGCCCAAGCCCAGGGCTCGATCTCGCGGTAGCGGGTCTCCGACTGGCTGTGGGTCGCCTCGAGGTACTCGAACCACGCATCTGCCTCCTCGATCATGAGCAGCTCTTCGGCCTCGCGTTTCGCCACCACCGTTCACCTCCCGGTCGTGATTGGCCGGATCGTAGGTCCGGGCTCGGACGGAGTCCGCCGGGAAGGTTGCTACCCTGGCGACAAGGCCATGCCAAGCCTTTTCGCTGACAACGAGCGCGCGCGCACCCGGACAACCCGGGTTGCCGGCGCGTGCTCCCACGAAGGAGTTTTTTCTTGCCCTGGTTCCGTATCCGGAAGAAGAAGTCTTCCGACGACCAACGTTCCCCTGACGAGCTCGAGCCGAGGCCCGAGCCGCAACTGACCGATTCGGCCGCCGACGCGGCCGACACAGACCCGACCGATCCCACGAAGCCGAAGCGCCGCCGCGGTAGCCGCGGAGGGCGCGGACGGAAGAAGCCCGGCTCCGCCGCTGCGGCGAGTGCGCCCGAGCGCAAGGAGAAGGCCGAGCCGAAGCAGTCGAAGCAACCGAAGCAATCGAAGCAGCCGCAGCGTCGCGAACTGTCCCAGCGCCAGGAGCGCCGTCGCGACCAGTCGACCCGGCGGCGCCGCGAGCCGCAGCGTCGTGCTCCGCTTCCCGCAGCGAAGCGGGAAATGCTCGTCTCCGTCGACGTCGGCGAGCGCCGCGTCGCGATTCTCGAGGACGCGCAGGTCGCCGAGGTCTATCTCGAGCGGCCCGAACGCCTCTCGATCGCGGGCAACATCTACCTCGGCCGCGTCGACAACGTCCTGCCCGGCATGGAGGCCGCGTTCGTCGAGATCGGCCTCGAGAAGAACGGCTTCCTCTACGTCGACGAGATCGTCAGTCCGGAGCTCGAGAAGGGCCATGGCCGCAAGATCCAGGATCTGATCTCGCGCGGTCAGACGATCCTCGTCCAGGCCGTCAAGGACCCGATGAAGACCAAGGGTGCGCGGCTGACGACGCAGATCTCGCTGCCCGGCCGGTTCGTCGTCCTCGTCCCGCAGGGAGAGGGCCTCGGGGTCTCCCGCCGGCTCGACGACGACGAGCGCAACCGGCTGAAGGACATCTTGAAGCGCCTCGACGTGAAGGAGGGCGGCGTGATCGTCCGCACGGCCGCCGAGGGCGCGTCGGAGGAGGACATCGAGCGCGACCTCGTCTTCCTGCAGCGGCTCTGGCGCTCGATTCAGGCGAAGGCGAAGGCTGGGAAGGCGCCCGAGCTCCTCTATCAGGAGGCCGAGCTGCCGTTGCGCGTCGTCCGCGACCTCTTCACCGGCGACTTCGAGAAGGCGTACGTCGACGACGAGCGCACTCACCGGCGTCTCGTCGGCTACCTGAAGAAGACGTCGCCGCACATGGCCGAGCGGGTCGTCCGCTACAAGGAGAAGACACCGCTGATGGAGGCGTTCGGCGTCGAGCAGGAGATCAAGTCGACGATCGGCCGCCGTGTCGATCTCCCGTCCGGCGGCTATCTCATCTTCGACTACGCCGAGGCGTTCACGGTCATCGACGTCAACACCGGACGCTTCGTCGGCGGCCGCGGGAAGAACTCGGGCGGCCGGCTCGAGGACACGATCACGAAGAACAACCTCGAGGCCGTGAAGGAGGTCGTGCGCCAGCTGCGGCTGCGCGACATCGGTGGGATCATCGTCATCGACTTCATCGATATGGCCAACCCGAAGAACCGGGCCACGGTCGAGGAGGCGCTGCGCTCGGAGCTCGAGCGCGACCGGACGAAGACCTACGTCGTCGAGATCTCCCCGCTCGGCTTGGTGGAGATGACACGCCAGAACGTCACCGACGGCCCGCGTGAGGTGATGACGCGCAAGTGTCCGACCTGCGGCGGCGACGGGATCGTCTACTCGGAGGCGTCGGCTGCGATCGACGTCGAGCGGCGGCTGCGCGCACTCGCCGCGGGCTCGCGCGCGCAGGCGTTCCGCGTCGAGCTGGCCGAGCCGATCGCGAGCGCGCTCGTCGGGCCCGGAGCGCGCCGGCTGATCGAGCTCGAGGCGCTGACGAAGAAGCGCTTCTTCCTCGAGGGCAAGCCCGAGACTCACCTCGACCACCTCGTCGTCCTCAGTGAGGGCAAGCTCGCCGACCTGGCGCCGCCGGCGCCGGTGAGCGAGGACGCCGAGACCATGATCCAGCTCGTCGAGGTCGACCGCTACGACGGCGCGGCAGCAGTCGGCAAGCTCGACGGGCTCGACGTCGTCGTCGCCGACGCGGCCTCGCTCGTCGGCAAGCGCGTCAAGGTGCGCGTCGAGCGCGTGCTCGACGGCCGCGCCTACGCCGTCCTCATGCGGAAGGCGAAGGAGACACCGGAGCCCCTGACCGCCGAGGGCGAGGCGGAGAAGCCGACCCGCAAGCCGCCCGCCCGCAAGGGCGCGACTCCCACCGGGGAGCCGGCGGCCGCCGAGGCGGACGAGCCCGTCGTGGCGGACGAGGCGGAGGCCGAAGCCGAGGTCGAGGAGGCAGCCGAGGTCGAGGAGGCAGCCGACGCCGAAGAGGCAGCCGACGCCGACGAGGCGCCGAAGCCGAAGAAGAAGACCCGGCGCGGGTCGCGCGGCGGCCGCAACCGGAAGAAGAAGCCGGCAACGGCGGAAGCACCCGAGGCCGCGACAGAGGACGGCGGTGCTTCGGAGGAAGCTCCCGAGCCGGCGCGCGCGGTGACGATCCACGTGCCGGGCGACGATCTCGGCCGCCCGAGCGAGACCGAGCCTGTCGCGGAGACGCCCGTCCAGCCCGAGCCCGTGGCCGAGGTCGCTGAGGAGCCGACCACAGCGGAGGGCGAGGAAGCGCCGAAGCCCAAAAAGAAGACGCGGCGCGGGTCACGGGGCGGCCGGAACCGGAAGAAGAAGCCCGCGGCCGCTGCGACGAACGGCACCGAGGCCGCAGTCGACTCCGAGGAGTCGGCACAGCCCGACGAGCCCTCGGCAAACGGCGAATTCGACTACGTCCCGATGTCCGAATGGGGCGACGAGCTCGAGTCGAATCGTTAGCTACACTGCCGACTCGCGGGCGCCACGCCCGCGTTTCCACGCCATGAGCTCCTACGCGATCATCAGTCTCGGCGGCAAGCAGTACCGCGTCCACGAGGGCGAACGGCTGCTCGTCGACCGCCTGCGCGTCGACGAGGGAGCGACTGTCGAGCCGCGCGTCCTGCTCGTGGGCGGAAACGGCGCGCCGGACCTTGCGCCGTCCACGACCGTTACTGCGCGCGTCGTCGGGCACGAGCTCGGCAAGAAGATCCGGATCGGGAAGTACCGCCGCCGCACGGGCTACAAGAAGCACGCCGGCCACCGGAGCAAGCTCACGCGGATCGAGATCGAGTCGATCGGCGCCAATGCTGGAAGCACCGCCGCGCCCGGGCGGAGCAAGGCAGCGGCGAAGCCGAAGGCCGACGAGCAGCCGAAGGCCGCCGAGAAGCCGGCCGCCAAGGCCGAGACAGCAGCGGCAGCCGGGCCGGACGTCGAGGCGATGACGATCCCGCAGATCGCCAAGGCAGCAGCCGGTTGGAGCCGTGACGAGATCGAGGCGGCGCTCGAACAGGAGCGCTCCGGCAAGGCGCGCAAGGGCGCGCTTGCTGCGCTCGAAGCTGCACTGGAGGACAAGTAATGGCTCATAAGAAGGGACTCGGCTCGTCGCGGAACGGCCGCGACTCCAAGCCGAAGATGCTCGGCGTGAAGCTCTTCTCCGGCCAGGACGTGACGGCGGGGATGATCCTGGTGAGGCAGCGCGGTACGCGCTTCCGCCCCGGCCCGGGAACCGGGATCGGCAAGGACGACACGATCTTCGCGATGCGCGCCGGCAAGGTCGCCTTCCGCACGAGCGGCGAGCGCCGTTTCGTGTCGGTCGACCAGTCCTAGACGTCTGCGAGGAGCTCGCGGGCGCGTTCCGCGTCTTTCGCGCGGACCACGATCTCGCGCGGGGAGCCGAGGGAGACGAGGCCGTCTCCGGCTCCGGCGGCGAACGACGTCGGCCGGTGGTAGCACGCGATGTCCTCGGTGCGGAGTAGCCGGCAGGCCAGCTCGGCTTCGGGCTCGCTGCCCACAACGGTGACGGAGACCTCGTCGTTCACACAACGACTCTACGCTTCTGCGGATGTTTCACGACAGAGCCCGATTGACGGTTGTCGCCGGACGCGGGGGCGACGGCTCCATCCACTTCCGCCGCGAGAAGTACGTTCCTCGCGGCGGCCCCGACGGCGGTGACGGCGGTGACGGCGGCGACGTCGTCCTCGTCGCGGATCCGCGGCGGCGCGACCTCTCGGGCTTCCGCCCGAACCAGAAGCTTCGCGCGGGGAACGGCGGCCGCGGCGGCGGTCGTCTTTCGAACGGCGCGGACGGCGAGGATGCGGTGCTCCGGCTCCCCGTCGGGACGCAGGTGTTCTCCAGCGACGAGCTGGTCGCCGACCTCGCCCGTCCCGATGCCCGCGTCGTCGCGGCGGAGGGAGGCGCCGGCGGTCGCGGCAACAAGCACTTCGCCGGGCCGAGCCGGCAGACGCCGCGCTTCGCCGAGGTCGGCCTGCCCGGGGAGGAACGGGAGATCGAGCTTCGCCTGAAGCTCCTCGCCGACGCTGCCCTCGTCGGCCTCCCAAACGCCGGCAAGTCGTCGCTCCTGACACGGATCTCGAACGCGCGGCCGAAGGTCGCGGAGTATCCGTTCACCACGCTCTCGCCGGTGCTCGGGACGGTCGAGTCCTCCGACGGGCGCCAGCTCGTCGTCGCCGACGTGCCGGGGCTGATCGAAGGCGCGAGCGAGGGCGTCGGGCTTGGCCACGAGTTCCTCGCCCACCTCGAGCGTGCACGGGTGCTCGTGCACGTCGTCGACTCGTCCGAGGACGATGCGGACGAGCGGTGGCGGACGATCGACGCCGAGCTCGCCGCCTACGGCGCGGGGCTCGACGAGCGGTCACAGATCGTCGTCCTCAACAAGATCGACCTCAGCCCGGAACCACCGTCGTTCGGCGTCGAGGACGACCGGATCCTGCGCATCCTGCGCGTTTCGGCGGCGACCGGAGCGGGCCTCGACGACCTGCGCAGGGCGCTCTTCGAGCAGGTGCCGCAGGAGGACGAGGAGCCCGCAGAGCCCGCCGACGAGATCGTCGACTTCCTCGTCTATCGGCCGCAGCCGTCACGGCGGCCATTCCGCGTCTACCGCACGGAAAGCGGCTTCCGCGTCACCGGCACGCCGCCGGCGGAGGAGGAGCTCGAGGCCATTCTCCGCGCCGCGGGCGTCCGCGCGGGCGACGAGGTCGAGCTGGGGGAGGAGCTGCTCGAGTGGGAGTAATCCTCTATGGCGGAGCGTTCGACCCGCCGCATCTCGGCCACGTGGCGGTCGCCGACGCTGCGAGGAAGCGGTTCGGCGTCGAGCGGCTGGTCGTCCTCGTCGGCGAGCGTCCGGCGCATCGCGCCGTCCACGCTTCGGCCGAGGATCGGCTCGCGCTCGCCCGCGCCGCCTTCCCGAGCGACGAGGTGCGCCTCGACCCGTACCCGCGCACGGTAGAGCTGCTCCGCGCCGAGCGGTTCGACGATCCCGTCTTCGTCGTCGGCGCCGACCAGTTCCGCGGCTTTCTCGCCTGGAGCGAGCCTGCGGAGGTGCTCGAGCGGACGCGGCTGGCGGTTGCCACTCGGCCCGGCTTCCCGAGAGACGAGCTCGACGGCGTGCTCGAGCAGCTCGAGCTCCCGGAGCGCGTGATCTTCTTCGAGATCGAGCCCAATCCGGCCGCCTCGACCGACGTCCGGGCTCGAGCCGCCGCCGGAGAGCCGCTCGACGGGCTCGTTCCCAGCGCCGTTGCACGGCTCGTCGGCGAGCGCGGCCTTTACCGTCCGTGAGTCGGGGATACACTGGGAGCACGCGACCCAAGGACACGAAGAGACTCTGACTTCCCTCGAACAGGCACGCCGCATCGCCGCTCTCGCCCTCGAGAAGCTGGCCGAGGACGTCGTGATCCTCGACATGCGGCCCGAGTGCTCGTTCACGGACTTCTTCGTGATCGCCACCGGGCGCAACTCGCGCCAGACCGCAGCGATCTGGGACGAGGTGCACATGCGGCTGAAGCAGGAGCAGCGGCTGCTACCGCAGAACGTCGACGGCCCGCGCGAGGGGGCCTGGATCGTGGCCGACTACCTCGACGTCGTCCTCCACGTGTTCACGCCGGACGCGCGCGAGTACTACCGGCTCGAAGAGCTTTGGAGCGACGTGCCCGCCGTGGAACTCGAGACGGCCGCCGTCTAGGCGGGCTTCAGCCCGCGGCGCGTCAGCAGGACGTTGCCGACCTGGGTCGGCAGCCCCTCCACGAGCTTGCCGCCGAGTCGGACGTCGATGCTGGGCGGATCGCCGATCCGGACCCAGACGGCTCCGTTCCGGAGGCTCACGGGAAGGCTCTTGCCCTGCAGCAACGTGCCCTCGAAGACCGTCGGGCCGGCCGCGCTGCCGGAGCGAACCCAAAGCCACGAGTTGCCGCGGGAAGCCACGAGCACGGCACGGCTCGGGAGCGCGGTGGAGACATGCTGCTTCTTGTGCGTCTTCTTCTTCGGCGCGGTGTGATGGCCGGTGGTCGTCGAAGAAGTGGAGGTCGTCGGCGGCGGTGCACCTCGCTTGCCGTCGGAAGAGCCGCTGAGCTGCCATGCCGCGAGCCCCGCGACGATCGCGACGATGACGCCGATCGCCACGAGCGGGCGCAGGAAACCGACGCCGGCGAAGAGCCCGCTCGTTCGCGCAAACCGCTCCGGAACGAGCGGCACCTCCTCGGGATGGGCAAAGCGGCTGTTGTACTCCTCGACGTAGAGGCTCCCGTCGAGGCCGAGGTAGTCGGCGTACGTCCGCAGAAAGCCCTTGACGTACGCGTCGCCCGGCAGAAGCTCCCAGCGTTCTTCCTCGAGCGCCTGGAGGTAGCGGTCGCGGATCCGGATCGCCTTCTGGACGTCTGCCGGCGTGAGGTTGCGCTTCAGGCGAGCCTCTCGCAGGCTTTCGCCGATCTCGAACATGCCGCATTGTCACGGACCCCGCTCGGACCCGCCAACGAGCCTATGTGAGCGCGGGTCTTCTCCTCGCTGCGCGCGCGAGATCCGTGAGGTCGGCGAGCGCGCCGGAGGCCTCCCCGGCGTCGCGGTCGCGCAGGGTCGCGTGGACGGTCCGCCCCGCGGTGTCCAGGTGGACGCTCGCGAGCCGTAGCCGGCGCTGCACCGGCCCTTGCACGTGACGCAGGCTCTGCACCTTCTCCAGCGGAACCCAGCAGGTGACGCGCCGCAGCCTGCCGCTCGTCGTCGCGACGCACGTCTCGCTTCGACCCCAGCCAAGCGCTCGGTAGCGGAACGGGCTCTTCCAGAACACCCGCCGCGGTGGCCGCGACAGTTCCCGGGGCCGGTCGGGAACGAGCCGATCGACGACCTCCATCCCGACGGTGCGCGTCGCCACGGGGAGGAGCGTTCGCAGCTGACCGCGCTCCGCCTCCCCCTCGCCCTTCCTCCGCTGCCGGCCGGCGATGTCGACCTCCAGCCGACACCAGCCGAGCGGTCGCCACAACCAGGGCTCGACGAGCCGGACGGCCTGCACGCGTCCAGGCCGGATCACCTCGGCGGTCAGCGCGACCAGTCCGCCGCGCAGGTGCAGGCCGTCGGGGCCTTCCGCGACGGTCAGCCGGTACTGCTGATTGAACCGGCGCCAGAGAACCGTGGCGATGCCGAGCGCCCAGACGAAGCCGCCGCCGCCCACGATGCTGGCGGTGGTGCCCGGAGCGGCCGCAAAGGCGGCGATCAGCGCCCCGAGGACCACGGCCAGCCATCCCCTCTCGAGGACGATCGCCGCCACGAGGGGCCAGGTTGCCACCGTGGACAGGATCCGCTCCTCCTGTACGGCAGGCTCCCGCTCTGCAAGACCTGCCGGCGCATCGCCCGCCCGCGCGCCGCGTGCGAGGGCGAGCAGCTCGTTGCGGAGCGGCTCGACCTCGTGCTCGGCGACGTAGGCGAGGCGCGCCGTCCCGCCGCTCGAGCCGGCCATGCGCAAACGCAGCTCCGCAACACGGAAGAGCCGCGCGAGCCCGGGCCGGACGACGTCGATCGCCTGCACCTGCGACAGCGGGAAACGCAGCGACTGCCGCCGGATCAGCCCGGTCTCGATCCGCAGATCGTCGTCCTCGATCCGCCAACGCGTGACGAGCCACGAGATGAAGCCGCCCAGGGCGAGGGCCGCGACGACCCCGAGCTGCGGAGCCTCGTGGCCGAGCGAATCGCGACCGAAGACGACGAAGATGAGCACGAAGCCGATGGCGATCGTCGCGCGTCCAGCTCGCACGACCGGCGAGAGCGGATGCAGCCGCTGCCAGCCTTCGGGCGGTCCGGCGCTCACAGGCCCGCCGCCTGCGCCTCGCCGAGCTCGGCCAGTCGATCGCGCAGGCGGGCCGCCTCCTCGCGCGCCAGGCCCGGAATTCGTGCGTCCGTCGCCGCGGCCGCCGTGTGTAGGCGCACCGTCGCCAGGCCGAAGCTGCGTTCGAGCGGCCCGGCGCTCACGTCGATGAACTGCATCCGGCCGTACGGGACGACCGAGAGGCGGGCGAACAGCACGCCGCGCCGGATGAGCAGGTCGTCTTCGCGCTCGGCGTAGCCCCACGAGCGGTAGCGCCGGCCGACCAGGCGCCACAAGAACGCCCCGAGGACGAGGGCCGCGCCTGCAAAGGCAAACGCGACGCCGGATCCCGAGGACGCGCCGGCGATCGCAAGGAGAATCACTGCCACGAGGGTCGGCACTCCGACCTCCAGTCGGCGCAACTTCAGCAGCTGCCGCGAGGGCGTCCGCCACTCTTCTGGTTCAACACCCACCGCGCATGGACCCAGCCGGGCTCGAACCGGCGACCTTCGCGCTGCCAGCGCGACGCTCTCCCAGCTGAGCTATGGGCCCCTGGGACGACCAGTGTAGCCGCCTAAACTCGGCTCGATGAGCCACGAAAGCGCCGAAGTCCTGCTGCGCGGCTACCACGCGTTCGTCGACGGCGATCTCGCTGCGATCGAGTCGATGCTCGACCCCGACGTCGAGTGGGTCGCAGCCGGCCAGTCGGAGACGATCGTCGTCAGCCGCGACCGCGTCCTCGAGGTGGTGGCCAGTCGGGCCGCCGAGAACTACCACGTCGTCGTCGAGCGCGCGATCGGGCTCACCGACCGGGTGGTGGTGAGCATGCGCTTCTCGCGGATCGAGCTCGACCCGTCCGACGAGCGGCCGCTACAAAGCCGCCGCTCGTACCTCCTCGGCCGCTGGGCCGCAGTCGTCTACATGCGCGACGGCCGGGTCGTGCGTGTCGAGGAGCATCCGCATCTCGACGCGGCTCTCGAGGCGGCCGGGCTCGAAGACGAGGTCGCATGACGCGGGTGCTCGTCACCGGCTTCGAGCCGTTCGGCGGCGCGGACGTCAACGCGTCGCAGAAAGTGGTTGAGGCGCTCTCCTCTGAGCCGCCGGACGGATTCGAGCTCGCGACTGCGGTGCTGCCGGTCGTGTGGGCGAGCGCAGCGGACGATCTCACACGTGCGCTCGAGAGGGCGCGGCCGGAGCTCGTCGTCTGCTTCGGCCAGGCCGACGGACGCGCACACATCGAGGTCGAGCGCTTCGCGCTCAATTTCGACGACGGCTCCGACGACCAGGGCGAGACGCGCCGGGCGGAGATCGCCGCGGGCGCGCCGGTCGCCTACCGCTCCTCCCTGCCCGTGGACACGGTCGTGGACGCGCTCCGTGCGGAGGGGATCCCGGCGGCGGCCTCTCGTGACGCGGGCGGCTTCCTCTGCAACCACGTCTTCTATGTCCTCATGCGCGCCCTCGTGGACCGGACCGGCGTGCGCGGCGGCTTTGTCCACGTGCCGCTCCTGCCGGAGCAGGCACTCGACCGGGCGGGGCCGACGATGCCGCTCGCGACCCTCGTTCGCGCCGCGCGGATCATCCTCGCGACCGCCTAGAGCTGCGTCGACGCTCGACTCTTCGTTGTAGGTACAATTCCGATACCAACTACAGCTTGGAGTGTGAGTTTGCCGTGACCGATCTGCTGCTAGTCCCGCTAGAGGACACCGTCGTCTTCCCGGGCATGAACGTCACCCTCACCGTCGACGTCGGGGACGAGAGCCGCGTCGTACTCGTGCCTCGCCACGAGAGCGAGTACGCAGCTGTCGGCACCGTCGCCGAGGTCACCGACCGCGTCCGCATTCGCGGCGGCGGTCACGCCGTCACCCTGGACGGATTGCACCGCGCCGTCATCGGCGTCGCCCACAGCGACGCGCTCGGACGGCTGCGCGCCGAGGTCGACGAAGTGCCCGACGAGAATCCTGCACCCGTACAGACCCGTGAGCTCGAGCGCGAGTACCGCGCCGTGGTCGAGGAGATCCTCGACCTGCGCGACGCGGACGATCGCGTCCGCGAGTTCCTGCGCTCGATCACCGAGGCCGGCGCACTCGCAGACACGTGCGCCTACGCACCCGACATCACCTTTGCCCAGCGCGTCGAGCTGCTGGAGACGGTCGACGTCGTCGAGCGGCTGAAGCTCGCACTCGAGCTTCAGCGCGAGCGGCTCGCCGAGGTGCAGGTGCGGCGCCGCATCCGCGACGACGTCGAGGAGGGCGCGCAGAAGCAGCAGCGCGAGTGGTTCCTCCGTCAGCAGATGAACTCGATCCGCAAGGAGCTCGGCGAGGACGAGGGCTCGGTCGTCGACGAATACCGCACGAAGATCGAGGAAGCCGGGATGCCCGAGGACGTTCGGGCGCAGGCCGAGCGCGAGCTCAGGCGCCTCGAGACGATGGGCGACGCGAGCGGCGAGGCGTCGATGATTCGCACGTACCTCGACTGGCTCATCGCCGTGCCGTGGTCGAAGAGGAGCGACGAGACGCTTGATCCGCGCGGCGCGAGGGAGGTTCTCGACGCCGATCACGCCGGCCTCGAGGACGTCAAGGACCGGATCGTCGAGTACCTCGCGGTGCGCAAGCTCCGCCAGGACCGGGGCATCCCGAACGACAAGAAGAGCGGCGCGATCCTGACCCTGATCGGGCCGCCCGGCACCGGCAAGACGTCGATCGGCGAGTCGGTCGCGAGGGCGCTCAACCGCGAGTTCGTGCGGATGTCGCTCGGCGGCATTCGCGACGAGGCCGAGATCCGCGGCCACCGCCGCACCTACATCGGCGCGCTCCCGGGACGGCTCGTCCGCGCCCTGCGCGATGCCGAGACGATGAACCCGGTCATCCTCCTCGACGAGGTCGACAAGGTCGGCGCCGACTGGCGCGGCGACCCGTCTGCGGCGTTGCTCGAGGTGCTCGACCCGGCGCAGAACCACTCGTTCCGCGACCACTACCTCGATGTCGAGCTCGACCTTTCGGAGGTCTTCTTCATCGCGACGGCGAACGTCGCGGACACGATCCCCGGCCCGCTGCTCGACCGGATGGAGGTCATCCGCTTCGACGGCTACACGGTCGACGAGAAGACCGCGATCGCGCGCGGCTATCTCTGGCCGCGGCAGGTCGAGCGGAACGGCCTCCGCGAGGACGAGGTCTCGATCTTGGACGAGACCATCGAGCTCGTCGTCTCCGAGTACACGCGCGAGGCGGGCGTCCGCCAGCTCGAGCGTGAGCTCGGCAAGGTGCTCCGCAAGACGGCGACGCGCATCGCCTCTGCTCAGGTCGAAGCTCCCGTCGAGGTCGACGTAGACGTCGTGCGGGACGCGCTGGGCCGTCAGAAGTTCTTCCAGGAGGCGGCGGACCGGACCGCGGTCCCCGGTGTTGCGACCGGCCTTGCCGTGACGGGCACCGGCGGTGACGTTCTCTTCGTCGAGGCCACGTCCATGGAGGGCGGCAACGGCAACGAGCTCGTCCTCACGGGCCAGCTCGGCGACGTGATGAAGGAGTCGGCGCGCATCGCGCTCTCCTATGTCCACTCCCATGCCGACGAGCTCGGGATCGAGCCGGACGCGTTCAAGGACCAGTCCTTCCACGTGCACGTGCCGGCGGGCGCGATCCCGAAGGACGGGCCGAGCGCGGGGATCACGATGTCGACCGCTCTGGCGTCGCTCCTGTCGGACCGGCCCGTGAAGCACACGGTCGGGATGACCGGCGAGGTGACGCTGCAGGGTCGCGTGCTGCCGATCGGGGGTCTGAAGCAGAAGGTGCTCGCCGCCCACGCGGCCGGCCTGACCGACGTGATCATCCCCGAGCGGAACCGCGCCGACCTCGACGACGTCCCGGAGGACGTGCGCGAGGCGATGCGCTTCCACCCGGTGATGACGCTCGGCGAGGTGCTCGACCTGGCGCTCGAGCCGAAGGCGCAGCCGAGTCTCCATGCGCTGTAACCAGTGTCGCCCGCTGCCCGAGGAGGTCGCCCGCGCGGCTGATCTCCTCGGGCGGCGCTGGGCGCTCGCGATCCTCTGGGCCGCAGCCGAGGCGGGCGCCGTCCGCTTCAACGAGTTCAAGCAGACGCTCGAGGGCATTCCGCCGCGAACGCTCGCCGCGCGTCTCAGCGAGCTGGAAGACGCGGGAGTGCTCGAGCGGCGGGTCTTCGACACGCGTCCGCCGCGCGTCGAGTACCGCCTCACCGAGGCCGGCCGGCGCCTCCGCTACGTAATCGAGGCCCTGAGCGCCTACGCCGCCTCGGCCTGACCGCAAGAGCCAGGTCCTGGTGCCAGGCACCGGGACCTGCTGCTTAGGGACCTGGCTAGGCGGGAGCCAGGGCGGCGATCTCGCGCTCTCGGGCCAGGCGCTCGAGGGCCTGCGTCTCGATCTGGCGCACGCGTTCGCGGGTGAGGCCCATCTCGCGTCCGATCATCTCGAGCGACTTCGGATCCTCGTCGCCCTCCAGTCCGTAACGGAGCTTGATCACCTGCTGCTCGCGCGCCGGCAGCTTCGACACTGCTGCACGAAGCAGGTGCTCGCTGAGTCCGACGACGACCTCCTCCTCGACGTCTGCCTTGTCGGTGGCGACGATGTCGCCGAACGCCGTGTCTCCCTCGTCGCCGAGCGGCTTGTCCAGGCTCGCCACGGCTCGCGCGGCCGCCCGCACCTCGCGCACGTGCTTGAGCGACAGCTTCGCCGTCTTCGCGACTTCCTCGTCCGTCGGCGGCCGCTCGAGCTTCAGCGTCAGTTCCCGCTCTGCGCGCGCGATCTTCTGCTCTCGCTCGACGATGTGGACGGGGATCCGGATCGTGCGCGACTTGTTCGCGACGCCGCGCTGCACCGCCTGGCGGATCCACCAGGTCGCGTAGGTGGAGAACTTGTAGCCGCGCCGCCAATCGAACTTCTCCACGGCGCGGATGAGCCCGATGATCCCCTCCTGGATCAGGTCGAGCAGCGAGAGCCCGTGGCCCTGGTACTTCTTGGCGATCGAGACCACGAGGCGGAGGTTCGAGTTGATCATCCTGTCCTTGGCGAACCGGTCGCCTCGCTCGATCAACTTGGCGAGCTCCACCTCCTCGGCGGCCGTCAGCAGCGCATAGCGGCCCGCCTCGTTGAGGAAGAGCTGGAGCGAATCGGTCGTCATCGTGGCGACCGTCTCGTTCGAGTAGTGCGTCTCCGTGACGTCCGGAAGGCTGCAGTCGTCGGTGAGCTCGATGCCGCGCTCCTCGAACTGGTCGTAGAGCGCAGCTACCTCCTCGTCGTCGAGCTCGAGGTCGGTCAGGGCCTGCGTGAAGGCCGAGAGGTTGATGCAACCGGCCTCGTCGGCGTGTTCCATCAGCGCGCGAAGTTGGTCATGGCTCATGGCCTTCCCTTTGCCCTGCCTATCGGTTCGATAACAACGCGGTCGGATTTGGGGCCGTACCGCGGGGTAGACTGAGAAAAGTGAAGGCGCCGGACACGCTCTGGGAGCTCGTCTTCCTCATGGTGATCCTCAAGATCCCCATCGCATATCTCTGCTACGTGGTTTGGTATGCGATCAAGGCGGAGCCCAGGGGACGCGGCGGCCCTGCCGGGGTTCGCGAGATTCCGGATCCGCCGCCGGCCGGCTACGACCAGTTCCGGCGCCGATCGCGTCGCCCGCGCCCTCCGCGTCCGCATGGAGGTCCCGCACGGGTCTACGCACGCACCGAACGCGCGGCCGCTGCCCGCGCGAATAGGATCGCCGATCGTTGAACGCCGAAGGCGAGGCTCTTCGTTCGGACTCGGACTCGGACTCTGGTCGGCGGACGTCGGAAACCGTCGCCGGCTTCCTCTCCGCGATCGCCATCTTCATCAGCTTCGTCGGGCTCGCGTGGCATCCGTTGCGGCTGATCGTGCCGTCGCTCGCGATCGCGCTCATCGCGTCGGGCATGGGGTCGGGGAAGGGACGCCTCCAGTTCGCAGCGGTGCTGATCTGTACGGTCTGCCTCTTCTTCGGCTTGACGATCGCCGTCGTCGCCAGCAAGCCGCTCTGGTAGCGACGCCGGCGCTGCTACAACGGTGAACGGCATGGGACGTCCCGACGTCGACGGACTGAACACGGGCTACGCCGCGCTGCTCCTCGAGCAGTACCTCGACAACCCCGGCGCCGTCCCGGAGGAGTGGCGCGCCCTGTTCGAGAGCGAGCCCGAGGCGCTGATGCAGCGCCAACCCGGTCTGGCGCGCCTGTTGGAGCTCGCCGCGGCCGACGGGGACGGACACGCGCCGCTGTCACCGGCGGCTGTGCCGACGCCCGCGCCGGCGGCTGAACCTGCCGACGAGGAGCTCCTCGGCGGGATCGCCGCGGCGATGGCCCTCGTGAAGGCGATCCGGATGCACGGCCACCTCGCGGCCCGGCTCGACCCGCTCGGCTCGGCGCCGCCCGGAGACCCGGCCCTCGAGCCCGAGCGCCTGATCCCGAAGCTGACGCCCGAGCTTCAGGCGCGCATCCCCGCCTCGCTCCTCCGCCTCCACGTCGAAGGCGACACGCTGGCGGACGCGCTGCCGCGCCTCTACGAGACGTACACCGGCTCGATCGCGTACGAGATCGAGCACATCTCCGACCACGAGGAACGCGTCTGGCTGCGGCAGGCGATCGAGTCGGGCCGCTACCGCCGTCCGCTCTCGAGCGACGAGCGGGTGCGGCTGCTCAGGCGCCTCAGCCAGGTGGAGGGGATGGAGCGCTACCTCCGGCGCGCCTTCCTCGGCCAAAAGCAGTTCTCCGTCGAGGGCCTCGACGTGATGATCCCGATGCTCGACGAGGCGATCGAGCTCGCCGCGGGAGCCGGCGCCCACGAGATCGTGCTCGGAATGGCGCATCGCGGCCGGCTGAACGTCCTCGCGCACGTCGTCGGGCGACCGTACGAGACGATCCTGCGCGAGTTCGAGGGCGAGCGGACGATCGAGGCCGTCGTGTCGAGCGAGGAGGGCGGCAGCGGCGACGTGAAGTACCACCTCGGAGCCCAGGGGACACGCTCGACTCCGTCGGGCGACATCACGATCACGCTTGTCTCCAACCCGAGCCACCTCGAGGCGGTCGACCCGGTCGTCGAGGGACGGGCGCGGGCGGAGCAGACCGACCGCTCGTCGCGGCAGGGCTACCACGATCCGAGCGTCGCTCTGCCCGTTCTGATCCACGGCGACGCCTCGTTCGCGGGCCAGGGCGTCGTCGCCGAGACCCTCAACCTCGAGGCGCTGGTCGGCTACTCGACCGGCGGAACGCTCCACCTGATCGCGAACAACCAGGTCGGCTTCACCACCGACCCGGAGAGCGGCCGCTCGACCCGCTACTCGAGCGACCTCGCCAAGGGGTTCGACATCCCGATCGTCCACGTCAACGCCGACGATCCCGAGGCGGCGCTCGCCTCGATCCGGCTGGCGCTCGCATACCGGCGCCGCTTCGGCCATGACGTGGTTGTCGATCTCGTCGGCTACCGCAGGCACGGCCACAACGAGCAGGACGAGGCCGCCTACACGCAGCCGCTTCTCGCGGCGGCGATCGCGGCTCACCCGACCGTGCGCGAGGAGTTCGCCGCGCGCCTCGTGGCCGACGGCGACCTCGCGCAGGAGCAGGCGGACAAGCTCGAGGAGGACGTCCTGTCGGAGCTGCGCCAGGCGCACGAGCGGCTGAAGGAGACGTTCGGACAGGCCGAGCCGCCGCCGCCGAGCGATACGCACATCCCGGCCGCGACGGGGGACGAGGTCGTGACGGCGGTTGCCGCCGACCGCCTGCGGACGCTCAACGAGCAGCTCTTGCGTGTCCCCGACGGCTTCACGCCGAACCCGAAGCTCATGCGCCAGCTCGAGCGGCGGCGAGAGGCGCTCGACGAAGGCGGGATCGACTGGGGACAGGCCGAGGCGCTCGCGTTCGCCTCGCTCCTCGTCGAGGGGATCCCGATCAGGCTCACCGGCCAGGACACCGAGCGAGGGACCTTCTCCCATCGCCACGACGTTCTCCACGACGTGAACACGGGCGGGACGTACACGCCGCTGCAGCACCTCGACGACGCCGGCGCGGCCTACGAGATCTACAACTCTCCGCTGTCGGAGTACGCGTGCGTCGGCTTCGAGTACGGCTACGCCGCGGCGGCGCCCGAGGTGCTGGTCCTCTGGGAGGCCCAGTTCGGCGACTTCGTCAACGGCGCCGAGATCATCATCGACCAGTTCATCGCAGCCGGGCTCTCGAAATGGCGGGAGTCCACGCGGCTGACGCTCCTCCTGCCCCACGGCTACGAGGGCAACGGGCCGGAGCACTCGAGTGCCCGTCTCGAGCGCTTCCTCCAGCTTGCGGCGCAGGAGAATCTGCGGATCGCGAACTGCACGACGTCGGGCCAGTACTTCCACCTGCTGCGGCGGCAGGCGCTGGACGCGACGGCGCGGCCTCTCGTCGTGATGACTCCGAAGGGGCTCCTACGGCTGAAGCAGGCGGGCTCGACGCTCGACGACCTGGCCGGCGGTGAGTTCCAGCCCGTCATCGACGACCCGGATCCCGACCGCGCGCGCGTCGAGCGGCTCCTGCTGTGCCAGGGGAAGATCTACTACGACATCGTCGGGCACGAGACGCGCGAGACAGTCTCGGGCGTGGGAGTTGCCCGGCTCGAGCAGCTCTATCCGTTCCCCCGCGACCGTGTCAGGGAGCTCCTCGCCGGGTACCCGAACCTGCGCGAGGTCGTCTGGGTGCAGGAGGAGCCGCAGAACATGGGTGCCTGGCGCGCTCTGCGGCACCGGCTGGAGGAGGCCAAGCCGGAAGGCGTGCCGCTTGTCTACGTCGGTCGGCCGTGGCGCGCCAGCCCGAGCGAGGGCTATCCGACCGCCCACCTGCGCGAGCAGGACAGGATCGTCCGCGCCGCGCTCGGCGTCTAGCCTTTGCCCTTCCCGTGGCCGGCGGGCGTTACCGGCGGCGGCGGCGGTTCGTGACCGCTTTTGCCGCGCCCGCCGCGAGCTTCGGGCCGTGTCTTCGGGCCGCGTTCATGACCTGGCGGCGCTGGGCGGGCGGGAGGCGGCGCCAGATGTCCCACGCCGCGATGGTGATGGCCCACGGGCTGGGACGGAGCTTGCGGAGCTTGGCCATGCCCTGATCCTGGCACATCGTGGTGGCCGTTGCGCCGTCCGGGCTTGACCCCGACGGGCGAGTGAGGCGGCGGAGGCGGCGGTCCCGGCTTCGCATGCCCCGGCGGCGTCTTCTCGTGTCCCGGCGGCGGCGGGGGCTCGTGTCCGGGCGGCGTCTTCTCGTGTCCGGGTGGCACCTTCGCGTGTCCCGGCGGCACCGGCGGCGGAGGAGGAGGAGTGAGGACCGGCGGCGGCGGCGGCGGCGTCGCGGCAGGAGGTGGCGGTGGCGGCAGTGGCGAAGGCGGGCTCGGCGGCTTCGTCGTCGTGGTCGGACGCGTCGAAGCGTGAGCGTGTTGGGTGGGGCCGGCGCTCGAGGTCGCCGCCGGCTGCGGCGTGACCGGCGCGATCGGAGTCGCCTGGAGCAGCGGTGAGGTCGCCGACGGATGCGCGCCGTGGTGCGGCCGCTTCGAGATCGCCGGCGCCTGAACGACGCTCCGGCCGGGCGCCGGCCCGAGCGCCACACCGAGTGGGGCCGCGGGAGACGCGAGCAGCCGAGGGATCACTGCGCCGCCCGCGACAGCGATCGCGAGTAGCAACGCCGCGACGATCCGTTCCTTACGGCTCATGTTCTTCCCTCCTCCCGCCGACAACTTCCCCAGAAGGACTATCGGCAGGAGGGAGGTTACGCTTGAGACCGGGGGGGTCAAGCTGAGCAGCTTCAAGCTCAAGCTCGTGGCGTACTTCGTGCTGCTCTCACTCGTGCCGCTCGCGGCCACGTACTGGGGGTTCAGCACGGTGGCCGGCTCGGGCGAGTCGCGGCAGGTCACCCTTCGGCAGGAGGAGGGGCTTCGGGCTGCGCTCACGCTGTACGACCAGCAGGCCGATCGCGCGCAGGCGCACGCCGAGCGGGTCGCTCGCTCGCGGTCGCTGCAGCGCGCGCTCGGGCGTCACGACCGCCGTGCTCTGCGGCGGATCGTCTTCGGCAGGTCGCTCTACGTCGTCGGTAGCGGCGGCCTTCGCGTCGGGTCCGCGCCGGCTCTCGCCGCGCGCCTTCCCGTCTACGTCGTCTCCGGGACGAAGCGCCTGGGCGAGGTCGTGGCGACGATCCCGCTCGACAGCGGCCTGATGCAGCGTCTGCGTCGTCGTGCCGCCTTCGCGTCGGGCGACGTCCTCGTCCTGCTCGAGGGAACGCGGATCGCCGCATCGGCGCCGGCGCTCAGGGGATCCGTTCCCGTGGCAGCCGGCCGAAGCGCGACGGTCAGCGTCTCGGGCACCCGCTACCGCGCCTTCGTCGCGCCGCCGCTCCCGGGAGTGCCGTCGGCGCGACTCGCCGTCCTGACCAAGAAGGCGTTGATCGATGCGGCCGACGCGCGGACGCGCCAGCGCCTGCTCGCCGGGCTGCTCGCGTGCCTCGCTCTCGTCGGCGTCGTCGCGTACTTGCAGGGGCGCTCGATCGTCCGGCACCTCCGCCGCTTCGCCACCGTGGCGCGCGGGATCGCGCTCGGGGCGCTCGACGAGCGTGTTCCGGTTCGCGGACGGGACGAGTTCGCGGCGCTCGGCACGGCTCTCAACGACATGGCCGCGCAGCTCGAGGCACGGCTTGCCGAGCTCGAGGCCGAGCGTGGTCGCGTGCGCGAGGCCCTCGCTCGTTTCGGTGAGGCGCTCGCGGCGACGCACGACTCGCAGCAGCTGCTCCGCATCGTCGCCGAGACGGCCGCCGAGGCCACCTCCGCGCGTGCCTGCCGGATCGTGTCCGCCGACGGCTCCGTCGTCGTCAGCGGCGACGCAGACGCCGACGGCGACCGGCTGATCCTGCCGCTGATCGCCTCCGGTGAGCGTTTCGGGACGCTCGAGCTCGTGGGCGACTCGTTCAGCAAGGAGGCTCGGATGAATGCAGCGTCGCTCGCAGCACACGCGGTGGTGGCGCTGGAGAACGCCCACCTGCACGGGATGGTCGAGCGCCAGGCGCTCGTCGACGGACTCACGGGACTGGCGAACCGCCGCGCCGCCGCCGACGCGCTCCACGGGGAGGCCGCCCGTGCCGAGCGGCTCCAGACCCCCCTTTCGGTCGTCCTCGCCGACCTCGACGGATTCAAGGACGTGAACGACGAATACGGCCACGCCGTGGGCGACGAGGTGTTGAGGGCGTTCGCCGAGGTGCTGAGGGAGACGGTCCGCGAGTCGGACGTCGCGGGGCGCTGGGGCGGCGAGGAGTTCCTCCTCCTGCTGCCGGGCGCCGACCTTGGCGGGGCGATGCAGCTCGCCGAGCGTATCCGGCTGGGCCTCGCGGAGCGCCGGATCCCGAGCGCCCCCGATCTTCGCGTGACGGCGAGCTTCGGGGTGGCCGAGTATTCAGGCGAGTCCAACAGCGAGCAGCTCGTCGAAGCCGCGGACAGCGCCCTCTACCGGGCCAAGCGCGCCGGAAAGGATCGGGTCGTGCGAGCGGTTCCGGCGGTTATTTGACACAGTCGGACCGGAAACCGGCAGGCATCCCCGTTATCATGCCCGCCGACGACGAGCACGACCCACGGGAGGAACGCCTTATGCCGGTAGAGACACCGTCTATTTTCGCGCAGGTCATCAGGGAGCACCTCGACCTGAAGGAGAAGAACGCACGGCTCGGCGGCTCCATGCCGATCGAGCACTACACGGACGACGGGGATCCCTTCGAGAACCATCCGCTCTTCAAGAGCGAGGAGCAGGCGCGGATCGAGGAGACGATGGACGGAGTCGATCCGGACTTCAGCGACGCAAGCCTCGAAGACGTCGGCGTCTGGCCGGGCGAGGCGCCGCTCGAGGAGGTCACGGCCGAGACGAGAGAAGCAGCGACTGTGCCGGCCATCGAGGAGTCCGCATTCTGGGGCAACGGCGGCGCGCGCGACTTCGACTGGGGCGATTGAGCCTCGCGAGCGAAGCTGACGCTTCGCTCGCGGTAAGAAGGAACTCCGCGTTCACGAGACGCGGTCTCGCGAACGCTCCGTGCAGTTGTTCGTCGCCCGCCCGCTGAGGCCGCTTTGCGGCGTTTGCGGGAGCGGGGTCGGCTGCGGCTGAAGCTCGTGTTCACCCGCACGAGGGATTCGTGCGGGGGGTTGCGAACCGATGCTTCGTCGGTCTGCTGCGGTCAACTTCCGGGAGCGTCGAACGGTGTATCTGAGCTGCAATCGATCGGGGGATCGGTGGTAGTGCGGCCAAGCTATCTCCGGCTGCTCGAGACCGATGACTCGGCTCCCGACGCGACCCTCGTCGAGTCGTACCGTCGGCTTGCCGACGTCTTCCACGAGGTGCTCGCGGAGCAGAGCCTCGACGCCCTCCTGGTGCGCATCGCAGAGACCGTCGGCGAGCTGATCCCGCTCGACACGCTGACGATCTACGAAGCGGACGAGACGAAGCGGGTGCTGAAGCCGGTGCTCGTCCGGGACGTCTACGCGGACGAGATCATGAGCACGACGATCACCTTCGCCGAGGGCATCACCGGCTGGGCGACGCGGCATCGCGAAGCCGTCCTCTCGAACCAGGCGCACCTCGACCCGCGCGTGCGCAACGTGCCCGGCACGCCGCTGGAGCCCGAGGCGCTGATCTGCGTCCCGCTGATCGCGCGCGGCCAGATCAAGGGTGCGCTCAACATCTACCGCGAGGGGGAGGCCGTCGCCTTCACCGAGATGGAGTTCGAGATCGCGAAGCGCTTCGGCGACGCGGCGGCGCTCGCGCTCGACAACGCCGAGAACCGGGAGCGCCTCGAGCATCAGGCCCGCACGGACTCGCTCACCGGCCTCTTCAACCACAGCGTCTTCTACGAGCGGTTGCTGCAGTCGCTACAGGAGTCGAGCCGCACGCACGCGCCGCTCGCGGTGCTCATGCTCGACATCGACGACTTCAAGCATGTCAACGACGTCCACGGCCACGCCGTCGGCGACGAGCTGCTTCGCTTCCTCGCCGAGGCGCTACGCGCGATCGTGCGTCCGGAGGACGTCATCTGCCGGCTCGGCGGTGAGGAGTTCGCCGTCGTGATGGACGGCTGCGGCCGCGCCGATGCCGTGCACGTGGCCGAGAGGGTGCAGACCCGTCTCGCGGCCGTCGACTTCCCCGGCATCGGCCGGATGACCGTCTCGGTCGGGCTCGCCCTCGGCCCGGAGCACGCGATGAACCCTCGCGAGCTCGCAGCCTGCGCGGAGGCGGCCATGATGACCGCCAAGGCGCAGGGGAAGAATCAGGTCGTCCTCTACGACGAGGACAAGACGAGCCGCCCCGACGCGCCGGGCATCGAGCGCGACGTCCGCTCGATCGCGCATCTGAAGATGCTGCAGAGCCTCACCGGGAAGCTCAACCGGCTGAACGACGTGCGGGAGATCGGCGATGCGATCGCCGCCGAGCTCCGCTCCCTCGTCGATTACCACAACTGCCGCGTCTTCGTCTCGGAGGGCGACGAGCTCACCCCGGTCGCCTTCCTCGGCGACCTCACCTCGGGAGTGGACTCGCTCTCGCTCGACATCCTCCGCAAACGGGTCGGCGAGGGAGTAACGGGTCGCTGCGCCGAGCTCGGCGAGTCGATCGTCGTGGCCGATGCCGCCAACTGCGAGTTCGGCCAGCAGATCGAGGGCACCGACGCGATCGAGGAGTCGCTCCTCGCGGTACCGCTCCGCTACGGCAGTCGCGTCGTCGGCGTGATCGTCGTCTCGAAGCTCGGGCTGAACCAGTTCGACGAGGACGACGTGAGGCTGCTCGAGGTGCTTGCCGGCCACGCGGCGGTCGCGGTCGAGAACGCGAGCCTGTACGAGTCGGCGCGGCGCGAGGCCGAAAGCGCGACGTCGCTGCTCGAGTTCGGCCGCGAGCTCGCAACGCTCGTCGATCTCGACGACATCGCGGGACGGGTGACCGAGCTGTCCGCGGAGATCCTCGGCAGCCGCAACACGTCCTTCTACCTCGAGGCGGACGGCGAGCTTCGCCTGCAGGCCGAGCACGGACACTCACTAGAGACGGCCGCCGCGCTCGTCTCGCAGCCGTTGCCGGTCGAGCTTCTCGACGTCGACCGCGACACGTACGTCGCCGAGCCACAGGAGTACGAACCGGCGATCGGGCGAGAGGCGCCCGTCCCCGGTGGCCGTTACGCCGTCGCGCCGTTCAGCGTCGACGGTCGCGCAGGTTGTCTCGTCGCGCTCGTCGAGAGGGACGACTTCGGCGAGCGCGAGCTCGCCTTGCTCGGCGGCCTTGCGCAGCAGGCGAAGCTCGCGATCGCCAACGCCTCGAGCTACGAGGGCCTCGAGCGCACGTTCGTCTCCACGGTCGAGGCGCTCGCCAACGCTCTGGAGGCGAACGACGAGTACACGTCCACCCACGCGCGCTGGATCACCGACCTCTCCCTGCGCGTCGGCCGGGAGCTCGGGCTCGACGAGCGCACGTTGAAGCTGCTCGAGCTCGGTGCGCTCCTCCACGACATCGGCAAGATCGGCATCCCGAGCGACGTGCTATCGAAGCCGGGCAGGCTGACCGCGGCCGAGCGGAAGATCGTCCAGACGCACCCGGAGCTCGGCGAGCGGATCATCGCGCCGATCGACCGCCTCCAGGTCGTCCGGCCGATCGTCCGCCACTGCCACGAGCGCTGGGACGGCAAGGGCTACCCGGACGGCATCGCCGGCGAGGACATCCCCCTCGAGTCGCGCATCATCCTCGTCTGCGATGCGTACCACGCGATGACGAGCGACCGGCCCTATCGTCGGCGGCTCAGCCGCCGCGAGGCGGTGCGCCGGCTCACCGAGGGCTCCGGCAGCCAGTTCGACCCGCATGTGGTCGAGGTCGCTCTGCGGGTTCTCGAACAGGCTTAGAGCTTCTAACGGAATGACCACGCGCCGACTGGGCGTGATGGGCGAGTGCGATGCAAGGACGCAGGGAGCGTGAATAGCAGCGCTATTCGCGCGACCGAGGACGCCGCAGCGCCGCGCAGCGCGGCCAGACGGCCCGTGCTTCATTGCGTTAGGAGCTCTTAGCCGGCGGCGGCAAGCTCAGGCTCGCCGCCCTCGAGCGTGTTGGCGAGGCGCCGGAACGGCCCGTCGACAGCGAGCAGCTCCCGTTCGGAGCCGCGCTGGATCACCTGTCCGTTCTCGACGACGAGGATCTCGTCGGCGCGCCTGACCGTCGAGAGGCGGTGGGCGATGATGATCGAGGTGCGGCCGTGCAGTAGGCGGTCGAGAGCCCGCTCGATCAGCACCTCGGTCGGCCGGTCGATGTTCGAGGTGGCCTCGTCGAGGACGAGGATGCGCGGGTCGGCGAGCAAGGCGCGCGCGATCGAGATGAGCTGGCGCTCGCCGGCCGAGAGGCCCGCGCCGCCCTCGCGAACCTCGTGCTCGAGCCCGCCCGAGAGCCGTGCCGCCACTCGATCGACGCCGACCGCCGCGGCAGCAGCCGCGACTTCCTCGTCCGTCGCGTCGGGCTTGGCGAAGCGGATGTTCGAGGCGATCGTGCCGCTGAAGAGGAAGGGATCCTGGAGCACGACGCCCAGCTGGCGCCGATACGAGCGAATCTCGACGTCCCGCAGGTCGTGCCCGTCGACGCGGATCGCTCCCTGGTCGGGGTCGTAGTGGCGGCCGATCAGGCGGGCGAGCGTCGACTTCCCGTGGCCCGACTCGCCGACCAGCGCGAAGCAACCCCCGGGCGCGATGTGGAACGAGACGCCGCGCAGCACCGGATCCCTGCCGTAGGCGAAGACCACGTCGTCGATCTCGAGATCGCCCTCGAGGCGCTGCAGGGGCTGCGCGCCGGGCCGGTCCTGGATGTCGGGCTCCTCGTCGAGGATCGTCGAGATCTTCACCATCGCCGCTCCGGCCGACTGGAGCTGCCCGTACACGTCCGAGAGCTCCTGCAGCGGCTGGAACACGAGCTGCAGGAGGTACATCGCGGTGAACAGCGTCCCGATCGTGAGCGTTCCTCGCTCGTAGAGGTGCGAGCCGAAGTAGAGGACCGTCGCCATCGCGAGTACGCCGAGGAACTCGATCGACGGGAAGAAGACCGAGAAGATCTTCTGCACGTAGGTCGACTGGGCGCGGTTGGCGTCGTTCAGCGCGTCGAACTCGGCCTGGAAGCGGCGCTCGCGGTTGAAGGCCTGCACGACCGCCATCCCGGCGACCGACTCGGCGATCTGGGCCGTGACCGCGGCGATCCGGTTCCGCTGCTCGACGTTCGCGACGTGGGATACGCGCTGGAACCAGCGCGAGAGGATGAGCGTCGGCGGCAGGACGACGAACGCGATGAGCCCGAGGCGCCAGTCGGCGATGATCAGCGCGGCCACCGCAGCGGGCAGGAGGATGACGTTCGAAACGAGGGTGGGCATGCCCTGCGAGAGGACGTCGGAGACGGCGTCCACGTCGCTCGTGAGACGCGCGATGATCCAGCCCGCCTTCTGCTGCGAGAAGTAGCGGAGCGAGAGCCCGGTGAGGTGGTCGAAGAGGTCGCGTCGAAGCCCGATCACGATCGCCTGGCCGATCGTTGCGAGGCCTTTGATGAGCCACCCCTGGAGAACCCAGCCGACGGCTGCGACGACGAGGTAGATGACGACGATGATCGTCAGGTGTCGCTCGTTGTGCGCGGTGATGCCCTTGTCGATCGCGTTCCGGACGAGAAGCCAGCCGCCGGTCTGCGCGATGGCGTTGCCCGCGCCGACGAGCAGCATCAGCGCTGCGAACCGCTTGCGGCCCTCCATGTACTTCCAGAGCCGTTTCACGCGGCCACCACCTCGTCGCCGAAGAGCGCGGTGAACTCCCCGCCCGCCCGCAGCAGGTCGGCGGGGCGCCCCGACTCGACGATCCGGCCGTCGACCAGCACCACCGCGCGGTCGGCGATCTCGATGGTCGAGAGGCGCTGCGTCGCAACGAGAACCGTGCGGCCGGAGAGCGCGGGCCGCAGGCGCTTGACGAGCCGTCGCTCGGTGAGCGTGTCCACCGCGGACAAGGGGTCGTCGAGCACGACGACCCGCGACCCCGCGACGAGCGCGCGCGCGAGCGCGACCCGCTGTCGCTGGCCTCCCGAGAGGTTGACGCCACGCTCTCCGATCAGGGTGTCGTAGCCCTCGGGGAGATTCGGCCCGAACGCATCCACGCCCGCCGCCTCGCACGCCGCGAGCACCTCGTCCCAGTCGGCGTCTTCACGACCTGCGGTGAGGTTCTCCCGCAGCGGCACCGAGAACAGCACCGGCCGCTGCGTGACGATGGCGACGTCCTTGCGCAGCTCCGCGATGGGTACGTCGCGAGTGTCGACACCGCCCACGAGCACGCGGCCGCCCGTGGGGTCGTAGAAGCGAGGAAGGAGGTTGAGGAGCGAGGTCTTGCCGGAGCCGGTCGCCCCGCAGACGGCGACGATCTCTCCCGGCTCGACGACGAGATCGAGGTCGCGCAGCACGTCCACCTCGCCGCCGTACGCGAAGCTCACGCGCTCGAAGTCGATGCCGAGCGGGCCGGACGGAAGGGGCCGCGGATTCGTCGGCTCGGGCAGCGGCTCGATCCCGTCGAGCCAGCCGAAGCTGCGGCCCGCGGAGGCGAGCGCGCGCTGTGCGAGGTCGAGGATCCAGCCGATCGCCTCGAGCGGCCAGACGAGCTGCAGCAGGAGCGTCTCGAAGAGGACGAACTGCCCGAGCGTGAGGTCTCCGTGGATGACGGCGCGGCCGCCGAAGAAGACGACGGCGGCGATCGACAGCGCAGGCAGATAGTAGAGGCCCGGTACGTGCTGCGACTCGACGGTTGCCTGTTGGAGCGCCACGGACCGAACACCCTCGGCACGGTCGCCGAAGCGCTCGCGGACGTCGTCCTCGCGCCCGAAGGCTTGGACCATCTCGACTCCGACCACTGCCTCGTCCGCCGCCTCCGTCACGTCCCCCTTCCGTGCCTGCACCTGGCGCGAGATGGGCGAGACCAGCCGGCCGAACCGGTTGGCGACGAACCCGATCAACGGCAACGAGACGGCCGCGTAGAGGGTGAGCTGGGCGTTGACGAGCGAGAGCACGATCCCGGCCCCGACGATCATCATCACGCTCTGCATCCCCTGCACGAGCCCCCAGCCGATGAAGTAGCGGACGGGATACAGGTCGTTCGTCGCCCGCGACAGCACCTGGCCGGTCGCATGCCGGTCGTAGAAGGCTCGCGGGTAGCGGAGGTAGGCGTGGTACAGGAGCTCCCGCATGCGAGCCTCGATCCGGATCCCGATTCGGGCGGTCGCGTAGCGGCGGTTGAAGTTGATGACGAAGCGCAGGAGGGCGAGCCCTCCGATCGCTGCGATGTACGGGGGGAGCAGGTGCTCCTGGTGGGGGACGATCGCGTTGTCGATCGCGCGCGAGATCAGGATCGGGATCGCGATCGAGATCAAGGTGTAGAACAGCGCACACGTCAGGCTGAAGGCGCCGAGCTTCCACTGCTCGCGCCACAGTCCGAGCAGGCGTCGGAAGGTCGGCAGCAGGCCGAGGTCGGGTGGGTCGACTGAGCTCACATACCTGGACATGATGAATCGCCCGGTGCAGCAGGACCCCTGCCGTCGCGCACCGAGCCGACCGCCGACGATACCAGCGCGGCGGACTGTGCTTTAGCGCTGTTTCTTGAGCTGCGAGTCGGCCAACATGCTGCTGCGGCGAAGCTTCGCGGCGGCAGCAGGCTCGAGATCCGGGCCGTCGGGCGGTTCCGGCAGCGGGGTCGGAGGCGGAGGCTCGGCCGCCGGATCCGGTTCGCGGGCGGGCTCGGGCTCCGCCGGAGCAGTGCCGCCGTGGCTCTTCCGCTCCTCCTGGAGCTGCATGCGCAGACCCGCGAGCTCGCGCTCGACTTTGCGGATCGCCTGCTCACGCTCGTCGAGCCGCTCCCGCTCGGCCTTGGCAAGGGCGAGCTCCTGCACTGCCTCCTTCTCGCGCTTCTCGGCTGCGGCGATCTTCCGGGCGAGCTCGTCCTGCCGCGCCGGGTCGGGCGCGGAGGGCCGGTCCGGCGCCGAGGCGCGGCGACGGCCCTGGCGGCCTGCGACATCGAGGCGTAGTTGCTCGAGCTCCCTCTCGCGCGCGGCGACGCGCTGCGCGTGCTCGCGCAGAGTCCGCTTCATCTCCTCGACCTCGACGAGCGCCTGCTCGTAGCGGCCGCGTATGTCCAGCCCGTCGCTCACAGGGGAAGTGTGGCGTCGAAACCGGCTGGTGGCAACCGGGATCGGAAATCTCGCAGCAGATGGAGCGTACCGGGATCGAACCGGTGACCTCCGGCTTGCAAAGCCGGCGCTCTCCCAGCTGAGCTAACGCCCCGAGAGAGCTTCAGTGTAGAGCCCGGCCCGGCTCAGGCCGCGCGCTCGAGGCGCTCCTCGACCCGCGCGCGGGCGACGATCGAGTCGCGGTCGCCGAAGAGCAGACGGGCGCGGACGGCTCTGTTTTCGTCCCAGAGGCCGTCGAGCTGCGCGTCGATCTCGTGGATCTCGGCCTTCACTTCGGGATCGTGCTGGGCGGAGAGCTTGTGCCAGAGCTCGGTTCGCACCTCGCTGAGGGTCTCGATCTCCGCGTGGATCTCTTCCAAGGTTCTCATGCCGTCTAAAACGGACGGGATGCCCGGCGCATTCCAGCCGAATCCTCAGCGTTAGCGGAGGTTCAGGCCGCGGCCAGCGCCTCGCGGATCCGGTCGCCGACGGCGGCCAGCTCGAGCTTCTGACCGGAGACGTCGCGCAGGAGCTCGTCGGCAGTCGGCCTCTGGCCCTCGGCCCAGAGCTCGCGTAGCAGCGAGCCCGCTTCCCGGCGCGAGAACCACGCGTTGCCGAAGCGCTCGCGCAGGTACGCGCGCAGCTGCGCCTCGAAGGCCCAGGCGCGCAGGTACTCGGAGGCGTAGAAGCCGGCGTCGATGTCGCCGAGGTAGTCGCCCGCGGCGGGCTCGACCTTCGTCGCATCGGCGAGCAGCTCCACGTAGCGCGGTCGAAGCTCCGTCAGATCCTTAGCCGTGTGGAACTCGAGCTCGTAGAGGAGCTTCGCGGAGTAGCGCCGGACGATCCAGAGAAGCGTCGCGGCTCCCTCGGCGGCGAACTCGTACGGGCGGGGGAAGCCGAGCTGTCGCTCGAGCCACATCGGATCGGTGGTGAGGTACTCGAGCAGCATCGCCCAGCCCTCGGTGACCGCGTTGTCGCCGAGCCGCCGCTCCTCCGGAGAGAGGGACGCGTCCGTGTGGGCGAAGTGCTCGGTGTGACCGGCCTCGTGGAAGAGCGCGCGCCAGTCGTCGGGTCCGCCGTGAGGCTTCATCACGAGGATGACGCGGCCCGGGATCTCGATCGGCGAGCAGAACGCGCGTGGATCCTTGTTCGGGCGCTCCTCGAGGTCGAGCTCGACGTTCGGCTGCGCGTGCAGGTCGATCCCGAAGTCGGCCAGCGTGACCTCGAGGGCCGGCAGCATCCCGTCGGCCGGAAAGGCCGTATCCCACGCAATCCCGCGCCAGGCACGGCCCACGTCCCAGCGCGTCACCTCGCCGAGCCCCAGGCCGATCCGTGAGCGGAAGAACCGGTCGCCCGTCTTCTCCCACAGGTCCTCGGTGTCGGCCAGCAGGCGCCGGCACTGCTCGGCGAGGTCGTCGAGGGGCAAGCCGAAGCTGCGGTAGAGATCGGCGTAGCTCTCGGCGCCGAGCTGCCGCGTCTCACGCTGGACAACCTGCGCTGCCTGCAATTCGAGCGCGTTCAGGTGCTCCTCGGTGAGCTCGTTCCGCGCCGCCTCGACTCGTTCCCGGACGCCGCGGTCCTCCTCGTTCATCAGCCTTGGCTTGAGCATCCGGTACGGGATCTCCTCGCCGTCGACCGTGGCCGTCAGGGTCGCCTCGAGCTCGGCGATGCGCTCGGCCTCCTCGCTCACGAAGTTGCCGAGATAGCCCGCGCACGCGAACTTCCACAGCTCGCGCCGGCGGCGGTCGCCGTCGACCGAGGCTCCGAGTGCGAGCGCCGTGTCCAGCTGGGTCAGCCGCTCGTGCCGCTCGTAGATCGGCGCGAGCTCGTACGTCTCCTTGTGGCCCGCGAAATGGAGGTAGGACTCCTCGTCGAGCTCCGCGATGAAGCGCTCGGCGTCCGCGCTGAGCGCCTCGATCTCCCCTTGCTGAAGCGGCTCCGGCATGCGGGTTCGTAGGATAGACACGTGCGGGAGATCACCCTCAAGACCGAGCGCAAGACGCAGTTGATCGAGATCACCGACCTCGTCAGCGACGCGCTCGGCGGGACGAACGGCGCGACGGCGGCGCTGGTGTACGTCCCGCACACGACGGCGGGTGTCGCCATCAACGAGCGCATCGACCCCGAGCTCGTGACCGACCTCGAGAACGCCTTTCAGCGCGTGGTGGGCGACGACTGGGAGTGGCGGCACGACGACGAAGACGGGCCCAACGCGCCCTCGCATGCGCGCGCCTCTCTCGCCTCGAGCCCGCAGGTGCTGATCCCGCTGCGCGACGGGAGCCTCGCCCTCGGCACGTACCAGGGCGTCTTCTTCTGCGAGTTCGACGGCCCGCGCGAGCGCAAGATCTACGTCACGACGCTGAGCTGACGATGGCCGCCCCCGTCGCCAAAGGCGACGAGCTGGAGCTCGACGTCGACTCGCTCGCCTACGGCGGCAACGGCGTCGCTCGGCTCGACGGCTTCGTCGTCTTCGTGAGGCGCGGACTGCCCGGCGACCGGGTGCGGGCGCGAGTGACGAAGGTCAAGCGCAGTCACGCCGAGGCGCTCGCGACCGAGGTCATTCGTCCCGGGCCCGAGCGGGTCGACGCGCCGTGCGCGCACTTTCCCGCCTGCGGCGGCTGCCGCTTCCAGGATCTCGCCTACGACGCGCAGCTCGCCCAGAAGCAGATGCAGGTGCGCGATGCGCTGCAGCGGCTCGCGGCGATCGCCGAGCCGCCGCTCGAGCCGATCGTCCCGTGCGAGCCCGAGATCTTCCACTACCGCAACAAGCTCGAGTACTCGTTCACGGCGACACCCGAGGGCGCCGCGCTCGGGTTCCACCGCGCCGGCCGCTGGGACGAGGTGCTCGAGATCGAGCGCTGTTGGCTCACCGACGAGCTCGGCAACGGGATCCGCGACGCCATACGCGACTGGGCACGGGAGGAGGGGCTCGAGCCGTACTCGCAGGCCGACGGGAGCGGTTATCTCCGCCACCTCGTGGTTCGGCAGGGCCGCAACACGGGGCAGGCCCTCGTCCAGCTGGTGACCGCGCCCGGCGAGCAGTTCGAGACCGGCTACCTCGTCGACGTCCTCCGCCGCTTCCCCGAGGTGCGCTCGGTCCATTGGTCGGTGAACGACACGCCGGCCGAGGTGACGAACTTGCCCACGCGACTGCTCTGGGGCGAGGAGTGGATCGAGGAGGAGCTGTGCGGACTCCGCTTCCGCGTCCGCCCGAACGCGTTCCTCCAGACGAACACCGCGATGGCCGAGCGGCTCTACGCGCTCGCGCGCGAGGCGGCTGGGCTCACGGGCGGCGAGACGGTGTGGGATCTCTACTGCGGCATCGGCACGATCGGCCTCTCGCTCGCGGGCGACGCGCTGACGGTCTGGGGGATCGAGGTCTCGGAGGAGTCCGTCGCCTGCGCCCTCGAGAACGCCGAGCTCAACACGATCACGAACGCAGCGTTCTTCGCCGGCAACGTGGGGGAGGTGGTCGAGGAGCTCCTCGAGCGCTCCGGCCCGCCGGAAGTCGTGGTGGTGGATCCGCCGCGCGCGGGGCTCGCGGGCAAGGCGCTGCGCCGGCTCGGCCGCATCGGCGCGCCACGGCTCGTCTACGTCTCCTGCAACCCGACCACGCTCGCGGGAGACGTGAAGGCGCTGCGCGAGGAGCACGGCTACGAACTGCTTCGCGTGACCCCGGTGGACATGTTCCCGCACACGCCGCACCTCGAGTGCGTCGCGTTGCTCGAGCACACGTCGTAGGATCCGGTCCCGTGTGGCCTTTCAAGCGGAAGAAGGAGTCCCCGGAAGAGATCGCGGCCGAAGAGCGCCTCGACGAAGCGACGCGCGAAGTTGCCTGGGGAGAGTTCGACAAGGAGGCCGCTCATGAGGCCGGCATGGGGCCCCTGTCGCCGCTCGGGTTGACCGGAGCGACGGAGGGGCCGCTGCAAGGCGATCCAGACCCGACCGACGAGCAAGGCCTGCGCGAGACCCTGCACGAGGGCGACGAGAAGAACTAGGTCTGGCGCGGCCTGAACCGGCGCCAGAGCAGGTCGCCGTTCGCGAGCAGGAAGCCGACGGAGAGGAACGGCAGCGCCGGCAGGCCGCTCACGTCGGTGGCGTTGGCGAGCACGAGCGTCAGCGAGTACATCCCGGTCATTGCGAGCCATGTCCAACCGGGCCGAAGCTGCCAGCGCACCGTCGTCGCGAGGAAGAGAGCGAAGAAGAGGATGTCGGGAGGGCCGAGGCCGGCCGCGATCCCACCCGGTGCGACGAAGGCGATCGCGACGGCGGAGTACACCTCGACGTGGTGGTGGATGATGTCCTTGGTCGGTCCGGCGGCGACCGAGAACGCGTCGACGAACGGGATGATCAGCGCGATGATGACCACCCAGCTGAGCTCCTCGAACAGTGAGAGGAACAACCAGCCGCCGCAGGTGTAGGCGGCGAGCTTGGCGAAGTTCGAGGCGAGGTGCGCGTCGGCGCGCCAGGTCACCACCGCGGTGACCAGGAACACGGCGAGCCCGACGGCGACGACCCGGCGGTTCGACCAGAGCGGCAGCGCAAGATAGATCAGCCCCAGCGTCGCCGGCAGAACGCCCGCCGCGATGATCGCGACCGTCGGCCAGAGCGCGACCCGATCGAGGTGCGGTGCGACGGCGTCCCACGTGACGACGCCGGCGAGCAGGAGGACGAACGCGGCGACGCGTAAGCGCGTCCGCGCGTCCGGGCTCAGTACGGGGGAGTCTGGCTCCACCACTCGCCGAGCACCTTGAAGGCGTTCCAGAACGCCGTCTTCGCCGGCTGCTCGTCGAGCGACTCGTCGATGTCGGGCGTGACGAGTCCCTGGATCGTCGGGGTGTACTCCTGCAGTTCGCCCTCGACCGGCGTCAGCTCGCGCGCGAGCGGGAACGCCGCAGCGTTGAGGAAGGCAACCGCGGGCCGGCCCATCGCGACGACGAGCTTCGGCTGGACGATGTGCAGCTCGCGCAGGAGGAAGGGTCGCGACTCTTCCTCGTCGCCACCGGCGAACTTGAGGCAGTTCGTCCCGTAGATCGCCATCGGGTCGACATGCAGGCGCTGCAACGACTTGAGGAGCGCGTTGCCCGAGCGGCCGTAGAAGGCGACTCCCTCCTGCAGCTCCGATTCCTGCGGCGAGTACTTGAGCAGGAAGACGTCGGCGAGTGGATGGCCGGAGCCCAGCACGGGCACGCGGGCGCCGCCCGCCGTCTGCGCGAGCTCGTCACCGAGAGCGTTGCTCTCGGTGATCGCTTTTTGCAGGTACTTCTCGTAGATCTCGTCCGTCGCCACGGTCAGCTGATCGTCTCGAAAGGCGGCGTCACCATGCCGGACGTTCCTTCGACGTGCCCGGGTGGGTGCCTGCCTCGGAGCCTGAGCCCACGCTAGCGGACTGGGGAAGATCCGCTCGCGCTCGGGCGTCTTGAGGAGTGAGGGGAAGATGCAAACGCGTGTCGTGAAACCGAAGCGCGGGCCGGAGATACTCGTCCGGCCGCTGCGGCATGGCGACACGGCCACCGTCCAGGCCGTCTTCGCCCGACTCGGCGAGGCGTCGCGGTTGGCGCGCTTCAACGGGCTCAAGCAGCGGCTGGGGGAGCAGGAGCTGCGCTGGCTCGCGACTGTCGGGCCGAGCCACCACGTACTCGTCGCTTATGTCGACGGCGACCCGGAACCGGTTGCGATCGCTCGGCTGGTGCGCTTCGGCGCAAGTGCCGAGGTCGCCTTCGAGGTCGCCGACGCCTACCAGGGCCGCGGCATCGGCTCCGCTCTCACGCAGGAGCTCGTCTGCGACGCGTGCGCGGCTGGCATCGTCGAGGTGACGGCACTCGTACGGAGCGACAATCCCCGGGCGCTCGCCGTCCTGCAGCGCACGCTCGGCCAGGTCGAGGTCCGGTTCGAAGGCCCGGAGATGCTCGTCCGCGCGCCTCTGCCCGCAATCTGCTAGGAGGGCTTGGCGAAACACAGGCTGGCCGCCGCCGCACGCTGCTCGCCCGCTGAGCGGGCGTCCTCGGTCGCACGAATAGCGCTGCTATTCGAGCTCCCTGCGTCCTTGTCAGCGAACGACCATCGCACGCCGACGACGAGCGGCATTCCGCCAAACCCTCTTAGAGCTCCTAACGCAATGAAGCACGGGCCGTCTGGCCGCGCTGTGCGGCGCGCTGCGGCGTCCTCGGTCGCGCGAATAGCGCTGCTATTCACGCTCCCTGCGTCCTTGCATCGCACTCGCCCATCACGCCCATTCGGCGCGTGGTCATTCCGTTAGAAGCTCTTAGCGCACCCGCTCCTTGGCCTGGGCCACCCACTTCAGGCCCTGGAGGTAGACGAGCGACTTGGGGCGCCGCAGGAC
>DATBAH010000094.1:0-6219 GCA_036271615.1 Gaiellaceae bacterium | reverse complement strand
CCAGGGGCCATTCCGCAACTGGCCCATGCGACCGGTTCGACTTGTGTGACGTTCCGGTACGCGCTGTCGTACAAGAGGAGTGATGAGGACACCCATCGCAGTGCTGCTCATTGCCCTCGCGTTGTTCCTTACCGGCTGCGGCGCGGCACGCACCAGGACGCGTGCCGCGCCGGCCAATCAGACAGGCGCGGCACCCACCACGACGGTTAACGCGCCGGCCGAGCGGACACTCGTAAAGGCCAATACCGGGGCACATGTCCTGTGTCGGAAAGGTGCGAGGTCGGTAGATGGAACGGTTCCGGCGCTTGGGCAAAGCCGGGGCTGGGTCAATGGTTTGGGCTTCGACGGATTCAGTCTCGTGCTGCACCGTCACGCGAACGGATCACTTGTAGTCCATTACGCCTGAAGCCGACCGCCACACCTGGACCGTCTCGTCGCGACTCGCGGGTCATTCCGGAGCACCGGCCCAATTTGCAGACGAGGGTCCCGAGGCGCAGACTCTGGCCGGTGGCCGACGAAGCGGACAAGTCGAGCGCCGCGCCGAGGCGCCGGTCCATCGATTCGGCCAAGCACTGGGCTGGATACGGCTGGTTCATGTCGTTCGGGACGATCCTGCCCCTGCTCGTCTTCCTCGGCAGCTACCTCGTTCATCTCACCCTGGTCGGCTCCCGCCCCGCCAGGTCGATTGATCAGTTCGGAATCTGGATCTCCACGCTGGGGCAAGAGCCGCCGGGCAAGGACAAGCTCGACTCGCGCAAGTCGGAGAGCAGCAAGAAACCGTTCGCCGAGCGCGTCCGGGAGCACGGGCCTCCGGGCTACCTGGAGCGGCGCGGCAAGCCTGTCTCGCTGCCGCTTCGCATCATCTGGTTCGTGTTCGTCGGTTGGTGGCTCGGCGCTCTGTGGGTGCTTCTCTCGTGGAGCGTCTTCCTCATGCCGTACCCCTTCCTCGGAACGGTTGCAGCGCTCCTGAACGAGCTTCCGAGCGTGATGACTCTCGCCTACCCCGAGAAGCCCGCCCGCAGCTAGGCGGCTTGCGTCGCCGAGCGTGCGTCGCCGAGCAGCAGCTCGGCGATCTGGAGCGCATTGAGGGCGGCGCCCTTGCGGAGGTTGTCGCAGGCGAGGAAGAGGACCAGGCCGTTCAGGTCGGTGGCGCGGTCCGGGCGGATGCGGCCCACGAGCACGTCGTCGGTCTGGGCGGCCGCACTCGGGGTCGGCGTGTCGACGAGGCGAACCGACGGCGCGGCGGCGAGCACCGACTCCGCCTGCTCCGGCGAGAGCGGCTCCTCGGTCTCGACCCAGACCGACTGGGCATGGCCGACGAGGACGGGCACGCGCACCGTCGTCGCGCTGAGCGGCAGGTCGGGCAGCTCGAGAATCTTGCGGCTCTCGGCGCGGATCTTCGACTCCTCCTCGGTCTCGTCGCCCTCCCAGGTCCAGTCGAACTCGAGATCGTGCTCCCCCGGTGGCTGGGCCCGCAGCCGCTCCATCCGCTGCGCGCCGGCCCCGGACACGGCCTGGTAGGTCGAGAGCCGCACCCGCTGCAGCCCGGCAGCGTCGTGCAGCGGCTTGAGGACGCAGGTGAGCGGGATCGCCGAGCAGTTGGGGTTCGCGACGACCCGCGTGGTCTCGATCGCCTCGAGGGCTCGGTCGCCGTTCACCTCTGGGACGACGAGCGGATAGCCGTCCTCGAGCCGGTACGCGCTGGACTTGTCCACGACGAGCGCACCTCCCTCGACCGCGTGCGGAACGAGCTCGCGCGAGGCGTTCGTGCCGCACGAGAAGAGGACGAGGTCGAGGCCGCCCGCCGCAAGCGCATCGGCGGTCGCCTCCTCCACGGTCAGTTCGCCGAGTTGCCGGCCCGCCGAGCGTGCGGAGGCGAAAGCGCGCACGTTCCCGTAGCCGCGCTCGTGCAGGAGCCGGAGCGTCACGGTGCCGACGGCGCCGGTCGCGCCCACCACGCCGATCCGGGCGTCCCGGGCGTTCACGCGGTTCCGAGCTCGAAAGCGTCGTGGAGCGCGGCCACTGCCTTCGGGACGTCCTCGGTGCGAACGTGGCAGGCGATCTTGATCGGCGACGTGGAGATGACCTCGGGCTCGACGCCGATTCCGCCGAGCGTCGCGAACGCCTGCGCCGCGATCCCCGGGTGGCTCTTCATGCCGGCGCCGACGAGGCTCACCTTGCCCAGGTCGTCGCGCATCGACCACTCGACGTCGAGCTCGCCCAACAGCTCCTCGCAGGCGCTGCGGTCCTCGACGGGCGCGCTGAAGACGATCTCGTCGGTCGACACCTGGAGAATCGTGTCGACGTTGACGTTCGAGGCCGCGAGCCGCTCGAACAGCCGCGCTGCGCCGATCCGGCGGACGCGGTAGAGAGGCTCGCAGTCGGTGTGCGCGACGCCGCTGATGATCGCCTTCTCGAGCACCGGATCCTCCTCGTCGACGATCCACGTTCCCTCCGCGTCGGAGAACGTCGACCGCACGTGCAGCCGTACGTCGTGGTTGCGCGCGAACTCGACCGAGCGTAGCTGGAGCACCTTCGCGCCGCTCGCCGAGAGCTCGAGCATCTCCTCGTAGGTGACCGCGGCGAGTCGGCGCGCGTGCGGGACGAGGCGTGGGTCGGCGGTGAAGACACCCTCGACGTCCGTGTACATCTCGCACGCGCCCGCGCCGAGCGCTGCAGCGAGCGCGACGGCGGTCAGATTCGAGCCGCCGCGGCCGAGCGTCGTGACGTCGTGGGAGTCGGCCGAGACGCCCTGGAAACCCGCGACGAGCACGATCTTCCCTGCGTCGAGCGCGTCGTTGATGCGCGTCGCGCGAACCTCCGCGATCTTCGCCTTGCCGTGGACGGTGTCGGTGACGATGCCGGCCTGGGAACCCGTGAGCGAGATCGCCTCGTGGCCGAGATCGTGGACGGCCATGGCGCAGAGAGAGTTCGAGATCCGCTCGCCGACCGAGATGAGCATGTCGTACTCCCGCGGGTGCGGGCGCGCCGAGATCTCGTGGGCGAGCCGGATCAGCTCGTCCGTGGTGTCGCCCATCGCCGAGAGGACGCCCACCACACGCCGTCCCTCCTCGCGCGCTCGCACGAGCCTGCCCGCGACGTCCCTGATCTTCTCCGTGTCGGCGACCGACGAGCCGCCGAACTTCATCACCACGAGATCGGGCCCGCGCGCTGCCGAGTCAGCCGCGACTTCCGGAACCGTCTCGTACTGCGTCGTGGTCACGGTCACATCTCCCGGCGGCCGGCGAGCGCGCGGCCGAGCGTGACCTCGTCCGCGTACTCGAGGTCGCCGCCCACCGGCAGCCCGCTGGCGAGACGAGTCACGCGCACGCGGTCGGGCAGCCGGCCGGCGAGGTACGACGCGGTCGCCTCGCCCGTCGCGTTCGGGTTCGTGGCGAGAACGACCTCGACCACGCCGTCGCTCTGGACGCGGTGCACGAGCTCGTCGATCCGCAGGTGCTCGGGCTCGACGCCGTCGAGCGGCGAGAGCGCGCCGCCGAGCACGTGGTAGAGGCCGCGGTACTCCGCTGTCCGCTCGAGCGAGACGAGGTCGACCGGCTGCTCGACGACGCAGATCGTCGTGCGGTCGCGCCGTGCGTCGAGGCAGATCGCGCAGAGCTCGTCCTCGGTGAGGTTGCCGCAGTCGCGGCAGAAGCGCACCCGCTCCTTGACCTCCACGATCGCGCCGGCGAGCGCGAGCGCCTCCTCCTTCTCCGTCTGGAGGAGGTGGAACGCAAGCCGCTGCGCGGTTCGGCTGCCGATGCCGGGCAGGCGCGTCAGCTGCGCGACGAGGTTCTCGACGGAGGGGCTCAGCATTGCGCCCTGAGGGTACTCGTCCCTTCCGGACGAGTCCTGGCAAGATCTCGCCGTGGGCGATCCCGTTTCCTGGCTCATGATCAGGCCCGGCTGGAAGGTCTATGCCTCCGACGGCACCGAGGTCGGCGCGGTCGACGAGGTCACAGGCGACGACGGGGCGGACATCTTCGACGGCCTCGCGGTCGCGACGACCGCGCTCGGTCAGCCGAAGTACGTCCCGGCCGAGCAGATCGCGACGATCACCGAGGGACGGATCGACCTCTCGCTCACGCGCGAGCAGGTCGAAAGCGCGGACGCGTTCCTCGAGCCCGCGACGAGCGCCGAGATCGAGCCGGACGACCACCACGGCGTCGGCGAGAGCATCGGCGCCGAGGCGCGCAAGCTCGAAGGCAAGGCGTTCGCGCCGACCCAGCGGCACGAGCACCCCATGAACATCTGGCGCCGGATCGGCTTCTACTTCCGGCGGCTCTTCAGCTAGGAGGGTTTGTCGAAACGCAGGCTGGCCCGTCGGCGCATGCTGCTCGCCCGCTGAGCGGCATTTCGCCAGACCCTCCCTACTAGTTCGGGCTGAAGTCGAACGCCCAGCCCCAGATCACGACCCCGATCAGGGCAAGCACGATGATCGCCCAGAGCCAGTTCGAGAAGAGGTAACGGCCGCGCATCCTCCGGCTCGGCGGCCGGGGGGCGCTCACTCGCCGAGCCCGGGGAGCCCGAGTTCGCCTAGACCCATGTCCCCGAGCATCTGCTGCGCCTTCGCCTCGACCCCGGCCCTCGCCGAGCGCAGCGCCTCGTTCACGCCGGCGAGGACGAGGTCGGCGAGCGCCTCCGGATCGTCCGGGTCGATCGCATCGGGCGAGATCTCGATCGCGATCACGTCGCCGGCGCCGTTCGCGGTCACCTTGACGAGACCGCCCCCGACCGTCGACTGCGCGGTCTCCTTTTCGGCCTCCTCCTGCATGCGCGCGACCTGCTCCTGCATCTCGGCCGCCTGCTGCATCAGCCTTTCCATGTCGAACGAGGACATGGGTCTAGCCTTCCTCGCTCTCGCGGGCGTCGAACGTCTCCTTGAGGAGCTCGAGGATCCGCTCCTCACCCGCCGGCTCCTCGTCGGCAGCCGGTGCCTCGCGCGCCTCGCCGAGCTCGAAGACGAGCTCGAGCCGGCGGCCGGTGACGTCGTAGAGGGCGTCGGCGAGCAGGCCCGCGTTCTTCGGGTCGCGTACGAGGTCGAGGTGGAACTGGGCGCTCGGCGGGAACTCGAGCGTGAGGGTGTCTCCGCTCAGCTCCGCCGGATGCGCCTCGCGGAGCAGCGACGCGGTCGGGATACCGCCGCGCTCCTCGACGGCGGGGATGACCGTGCGCGCCCATGCCTCCTGAAGCTGCGAAAGCTCGACCGCCGGCGCGCCGACGGGTACGGGAACCCGTTCCGGCTCGGCTTGCGGCTCGGCGACGGGCTCTTCCGGACCTGTCTCGGTAACTGATACCGAGACAGGTCCCTTCGGGACCTCGGCCTGCTCGAGCCGTTCGAGGCGGAAGGCGATCGACTCGCGCGAGAGGTCGCTCGCGGGCCGCGTCACCTTCACGAGCGCGAGCTCAAGCGGCAGCCGGGGGTCGCCGCCCTGGCGCATGTCGTCGACCGCCACGGCGAGCAGGTCGACGAGGCGCAGGACCGTGGCCTCCTGGAGCTGATTCGCCTGCGCCCGTAGGCGCTCGCGCGCTTCCTGGCTCGACGCGGCGGCCTCCGGCACGTCGCCGAGATGCTGGGCGAGCATGAGCTGGCGCAGATGCTCGATCAGGTCGACGACGAGGCGGCCGAGGTCGTGCCCGCGTTCCGACAGCTCCTCGACGTAGGTGAGCGCGCCGGCGGTGTCGCGGTCGATCACGAGGTCGCAGAGCCGGAAGAGCGCCTCCTCCTCCACCGTCCCGAGCAGCTCGAGCACCGACTGCACCGTGACCTTGTTCGCGGTGGCGGACGCGACCTGGTCGAGCGTCGAGACCGCGTCGCGGTACGCGCCGCGGCCGCTGCGCGCGACGAGCGCGAGGGCCTGGTCGGGTGCGTCGATCTCCTCGGCGTCCGCGATCTGGCGCAGGACCTTGACGAGATCCTGCAGGGTCGGCCGCTTGAAGACGAACGTCTGGCAGCGCGAGCGCACGGTCGGCAGCACCTTCGAGAGGTCGGTCGTGCAGAAGACGAAGACGAGGTGGGGTGGAGGCTCCTCGATCAGCTTCAGGAGTGCGTTCCAGGCGGCGTCGGTCAGCTGGTGCGCCTCGTCGAGGATGTAGACCTTGTACCGGCCCTCGACAGGCTGGAGGACGACGCGGTCGCGGATCTCGCGGAGGTCGTCGATGCCGCGCTGCGAGGCTGCGTCCATCTCGATCACGTCGAGGGAGGTGCCGGCTGCGATT
>DATBAH010000093.1:0-14098 GCA_036271615.1 Gaiellaceae bacterium | reverse complement strand
CGCGTAGCGGTGCTGCTCGTGGTAGTCGATCAGTCCCGGATACGGCGGCGAGGTGAGGACCCCGTCGAACGGCCCCACGAGCTCGGCCTCACGTCCGTCCCCATGCAGCACCGTGGCCTCCCGCTCCACCTCGCGCACGCGCGCGAACGCCTCGATCCGCGCCAGGCTGTCGAGGGTGTACCGGCGCAGGAAGCCGGCCGCCGATTCGACCGGGCGGCACTCACGGCGATGCTTGTGGCACCAGTACTCGCCTCGCTGCGGCTCCTTCGGAGCCTCGAGGTCGAAATGGGCAGCCTGCCGCGCCGACCGGGCGGCGCGTGAGAGGACGACGCGCAGGACGTCGCGGTGCCGATAGTCCGGGATCAGGTCGCGGAAGGCGGCGAGCTCGGCGATTGCCTGCGGCGCGTACCAGTTGCGCAGGTAGCCGCCTGCGCGCGTCCGTCGTCGCGGCAGCGTCTCGACCCGCGCAGCCGCGTCACGCAGCTCCTCCTGGAGGTCCGCGAGGTCGTAGGGCGCCGTCTTCACGCGCATCAGGAGGCAGTTGAACGCTGCGATGTCCACTCCGGTCGCGTCCAGGCCGGACTCGAGCGCCTGAACGAGCGTCGTCCCGGAGCCCGCGAACGGATCGAGGACGTGGTCGCCCGGCGCGAAGTAGCGGTCGAGCAGCACCTCGACGAGCTGCGGTATGAACTTGCCGTGGTACGGGTGGAGCCTGTGGACGTGCTTCGTCCGCTCGCGCTCGGGCAGCGCCGTCTCGGACCACGAGAGGTCGAGGTCCAGCGTCGCGTACAGCTCGTCCTGCGTGACGGCCACGCAGCGGAGTTCGCCGCCGAGGCTAGAACGCCTGCGGAACCCGCTGCACGCGCCCGTCGCGCACGGCGATCACGTCGAAGCCGACCGCGAGGCGCCCGAGCTCGGGACGTGCGCCGAGCCACGCCTCCGCCGCCCGCCGGAGCCGACGTCGCTTCTCCGCCGTCACCATCTCGAGCGGGTCGCCGAACCTCGCGCTCTTCTTCTCCTTGACCTCGACGAAGCGGACCGTGCGCCCACGCCGGACGATCAGGTCGAGCTCGTTGCCGCCGACCCAGACGTTCTCGCCGAGGATCCGCCAGCCACGCAAGCGGTACCACCGCACCGCCCGCCGCTCGGCGGCGAAGCCGGCGCCCCGTCTAGGCAACGGCGGGAAGCGTCGCCGGCGAAGCCGACGACGCCCGGCCGGATGAACCTCGTACGCCTGCGGCGTCCGGTGGCGCCTCCTGCGGCTCGTAACAGAGCGCCTGGAAGCTGAGCCGATGGACCGCGGACGGGCCGATCCGGCGGACGACGGCGGAGTGGCCGGGCGTGATGTAGCCGACGTGCTGCGCGAAGCCGTAGGCGGGATAGAGCGCGTCGAGGCGGCGCATCAGACGGTCACGCGTCACCTTCGCGACGATCGAGGCGGCGGCGATGGCCGCGCTCTTCTCGTCTCCGTCGACGACGGCCGTGTGCTCTGGAGCGGCCGGGCCGAGCCTAAAGCCGTCCACGAGGCACGCCTCCGCGGGAGGCGTCAGCGCCTCGATCATCGCCCGCAAGCCGGCGAGGTTCGAGCGGTGCAGGCCGTTGCGGTCGATCTCGCCCGGCGGGATCACGCGGACGGCGATCCGTGCTGCGCACGCGACGACGGCATGGAAGAGGTCCTCGCGTCGCTCCGGCGAGCACTGCTTCGAGTCGTTGAGGAAGCCGAGCGGCCGGACGCGATGGTCGCGCAGCGAGCCGTAGTCGAGCAGGACGCCCGCTACGACGAGCGGCCCCGCGAGAGAGCCGCGACCCGCCTCGTCGGCCCCGGCGACGAACCGCGCGCCGAGGCGTCGATCGAAGCGCAGGAGCTTCTGCCCGGTCCGTTTCACCTCGCGGCGAGGATATCGGCGTCCTCGGGCGACGAGGGCCGCCCCGCCGCAAATTCCGGGAAGTTGTTACTCGGCGGGAGCCGGTTCCGGCTCTTCTGCCGTCTCGGGCTCCGGCTCGGCCTCGGGCTCCGCCTCGGCCTCCGCGGCCTCGGCCTCCGCAGGCTCGTCGGCCACAGGCTCCGCCTCGGCCTCTGCGGACTCGACGTCGGCGGCCTCAGGCGCCTCGGCGGCCTCTACCGAGTCTTCCGCGTCGACGACCTCGACGGCCGCCTCGTCCTGCTCGCCTTCAGTGTCTGCGAGCGTCGCGTCCACCGCCACGGGCAGCTCGGACCCGGCGCCGTACCGCCGCTCGCGGACACGCGCCTTCTTGCCGACGCGGCCACGGAGGTAGTACAGCTTGGCGCGGTTGACGTCGCCGATCGCGGCGACCTCGATCTTCTCGATCTTCGGCGAGTGGAGCGGAAACGTCCGCTCGACGCCGACGCCGAACGACTGCTTCCGGACGGTGAACGTCTCGCGTGCGCCGGCTCCCTGGCGCTTGAGGACGATGCCCTCGAAGACCTGCACACGACGGCGCGTGCCCTCGATGACCTGGAAATGGACACGCACCGTGTCGCCAGCCTTGAAGCGCGGCACGTTGCGCAATTGGGCGCGCTCGAGGTCCTGGATGACGTTGCTCATGAAAAGAGGCCTGACGGCCGACGGCCAATGTAGCAGGGTCGAGACCTGCGGTCTCGCCCCTGGGAGACGGAACTCCGCGGGCCGGAAAGCGTGGTTTCCGGCCCGCTCCGTGCGATTTTGGTCTTAGATTCTCTGGGTGGGAGGCTTCTCCCGTGCGCTCGCGCGCGGCGGATGCCGGCGCGAGCGCGGTCCGGCCTGCTGCTAAGTCGACGCTGCGCGCCTGTCTTAGCCTCCGGCCCTTTGCGTGGTCCTTGGTCGAAACGCTTCGAACCAACCGGCGCCAAAGCGGCGAGGTCTGAACCTCGCGTCAGCCCGATGCGCCCTCAGCACGGAGCCCACGGGAGACCGCGCTCTCCCGTGGGCGGAGTTCCTTCTCTCAGCGAGCGAGACCGCAGGTCTCGCTCGCTACCTGAAGCCAATGCGATCGGGCGGCCAGTAGACGAAGAAGACGATCCCGATCAGCTTGTTGCGGGGCACGGAGCCCCACGTGCGCGAGTCGCACGATTGAGAGCGGTTGTCGCCCATCATGAAGTACTCCCCCGGTGGGACGTTCCAGATCTGGCCGAAATGGACGCTGTCCGCCAGCCGCCGTTCCTGCGAGAGATATGGCTCTTTGAGCCTCACGAACTTCTTGGCGTCGGGACCCCGGATCCAGATGTACCCCTGGTTGTCCTCCTTGACCGTGTCGCCCGGCAGGCCGATCACGCGCTTCACGAACGTGCCGCCCTCCCCGCACTTGAGAGCGGCCTCGCGCGGCGTGTTGAAGACGACGATCTTCCCGCGAGACGGAGGGCCGAAGTCGAGGCAGATGCGACACGCAAGCACGCGGTCGCTCGAGTCGCCGAGGCAGCCTGGTCCCGGCTTCGCGCAGTTCAGCGTCGTCTCCATCGACGACGAGGGGATGCGGTACGGGTTGACGACCCATTCCTTGAGCGCCACGACGATGAGGATCGCGCCCGCGATGGTGAGGATCCAGTCGAGCGTGACCCGGACGCCCCGCGGAAGGCCGGGGAAGAGACGTGCGAGCGGGTCCCGGCTTCGTCCAGCGTCGTAACGCTCGGCCTCGGCGCCGTGCTCCTCTCCTCGGGTGAACCCGTAGTCCTGGTAGGCGCTGTAATCCCCCGGCACCCAATCCTGCGCAGGGCGGCCGTAGTCGGGCTGCTGCCGGCTGGGGCCGGGAGTCGGCCAGTCGCCAGGCGCGCTTTCGCCCGGCTCCGGGTCGTCGTCCGGCCACCCGCCCGACGACTCGCCCTCTCGCTGCTTCTCCTCGTCCGGCCAGCCTCCGGGTGACTCCTCGTCGTCGTCGCCGACCCCGGGGCGATTCCAGTCCCACCCGTCGCTCACGTCACGTGCTCCCGCCGCCAGGCGTCGACGCGCGCGTGGTCGCCCGAGAGCAACACGTCCGGAACGGACCAGCCTCGGAACTCGGCCGGCCGCGTGTAGTGCGGGTACTCGAGGCCGCCGCCGAGCTCGGCGGAGAAGCTTTCCAGCTCTCCCGATCCCTCGGCCAGCGCGCCGGGCAGTCGCCGCGCGACGGCGTCGAGGAGGATCATCGCCGGCAGGTCGCCGTTGGAGAGGACGTACGGCCCGACCGAGAGAGCGTCGGTAGCGAGGTGCTCGACGATGCGCTCGTCGAAGCCCTCGAAGCGCGACGAGAGAAGCGTGAGCGCCGGAAGCGCCGCGAGCTCCTCGACGACGGACTGGGTCAGCTGCCGGCCCTTCGGCGAGAGTGCGATCACCGGGGCCGGCGGCTCTGCTCCGTAGACGGCTTCCAGCGCGGCGGCGGCCACGTCCACGCGCAGCACCATCCCCGCCCCGCCGCCGTACGGCTCGTCGTCGACCTGGCCGGCGCGCAGCGGCGTCGAGTCGCGGTAATTGAAGAGCCTCAGCTCGAGCTCCGTGCCGAGCACGCTTGCCATCGGCCGCTGCTCTGTCAGCCAGGCATAGGCGTGGGGAACGAGAGTGAAGACGTCTATGCGCAAGGGCTGGGCTATTCCGGTTCTGCGAACCCTACGGCGACAACGATTCGCCCGCTGGCCAGATCCACCTTCCGGACACACGCCTCGACGAGGGGGAGTGACGCACCCGAGTCGAGCTCGAGCACGTCGTTGCCAGGGTACTCCAGGACTTCTCGCACCCGCCCGAGCTGCCGTCCGCCCTCCTCTTCGACCTCGAGCCCGACGAGCTGGAAGACGTAGAACTCGTCCTCGTCGCCCAGGTTCGGCAGCGTCGCCCGCGCGACCGCGAGCTCGGTACCGCGCTCGACGTGCCGGTCGAGGCGGATCACCTGCCGGCCGCCGGAGCCGTGCCGCGAGCCGACGACCGAAGCCGGCTCGCCGCCGGCAAAGAGCGTCGCGCCCTCGGCGAAGACGCCCTTTCGCGCGCTCGCGCCTTCGACGAAGAAGCCACCGTCGAGCCCGTGCGGCTTTCCGACCCGCCCCACGGGCACGAAGTCAGAGGCCACGTTCCGTGAACTCTGCGACCGCCTCTTCGCGGGACGCCTTCAGCTCGGCTCCGTCGTACGGCGTCCGGCGCGGGGCGAGATCGAGCAGCCAGTAGGCGCCCGATTCCTCCTCGTACGGCATGCCCACGCTGCCCGCGTTGACGACGCGCACGCCTGCGACCTTGCGCTCGTACTGCGTGTGCGTGTGACCGCAGACGACCGTCGGCACGTCGAGATCTTCGAAGAGGAACGCGATCCGCTCCTCGGGCGTCCGCTCGGTGAAGACGTCGACGTCGTTGCGCGGCGAGGCGTGACAGTAGAAGACGTCGCCGATCTGGGCGGTCGGCGGGTTCCCGAGCAGGAAGTCGATCTGCTCCTGCGACAGGGCGGCGCGGGTGGCGTGGAGTGCGCCCGCGGGAGCGAGGCCGGGCTCGCTCGGATCTAGCTCCCGATCGGCGTTGCCGCGGATCCACACGACGCGGTCGCCGAGCGCGCGGAGCCGCTCGAGCACCTCCGCCGGCTGCTCACCGCCCCCGACGACGTCGCCGCCGACGAGGATCGTCGCATCGTCCGGCACCTCCGCGAGCACCGCCTCGAGCGCGGCGAGGTTGCCGTGGATGTCGTAGAGGGCCGCGACGGCCACCGGAGCTAGTCGACGATCTCGAGCTGAACCCGGCGTCCCGCCTCGACGCCGCCGGCACGGACGATCGTGCGCAGCGCCCGGGCCAGGCGGCCCTGCCGGCCGATCACCTTGCCCACGTCCCCCTCGGCCACATACAGCTCGAGGACCAGTGTGCCGTCGTCCTCCTCGACCTCCTCGACGCGCACGGCGTCGGGCTCGTCGACAAGCCGGCGGGCGAGCTCGGCGACCAGTTCGGCCACCGCTACTCGATGCCCTGAGCCTTGAGGAGCTTGGCCACCGACTCGGTCGGCAGCGCACCCTTGGCGAGCCAGTTGCGCACCTTCTCCTCGTCGAGGTCGATGAGCGACGGCTCGGACTGCGGGTTGTAGCGGCCGACGATCTCGATGAACTTGCCGTCGCGCGGCGAGCGCGAATCGGCTGCGACGACGCGGTAGATCGGGTTCTTCTTCGAGCCGACCCGCGTCAGCCTGAGCTTCACTGCCATCCGGTTACCTTCTCGCTTTCCTCTTGCGTTTGGACTTCGACTTGCGCGTCGCGCTCGGCCGCGGCGGGCCCTGGGCCGGCAACCCGGCCTGCGGCACGCTAGCGCCGGGAATCTGGGGCATCTTGCCCGATCCGACGGCTTTCATCATCTTCGCCATCTGCTTGCGCGCCTCGATCAGCTGGTTGACCTGCTCGACGGTCGTGCCCGAGCCGGCGGCGATCCGCTTGCGCCGCGACGCGTCGATCACGTGCGGGACGCGCCGCTCGTGCGGCGTCATCGAGAGGACGATCGCCTCGACCCGCTTCAGCTGGTGCTCGTCCACCTGGTCGAGCCCCTCGAGCTGGTTCCCGAGCCCCGGGATCATCTTGAGGACGCCCTGGAGCGGCCCCATGCGGCGGATCATCTTGTAGCTCGAGAGAAAGTCGTCGAAGGAGAACTCGCCCTTCATCATGCGGCGCTCGAGCTCCTCCTTCTCGTCCTCTTCGATCGCCGCTTCGGCGCGCTCGATCAGCGTCAGGACGTCGCCCATGCCGAGGATCCGAGAGGCCATCCGGTCCGGGTGGAACCAGTCGAGCGCATCGAGCTTCTCGCCGGTGGAGGCGAGCTTGATCGGCCGGCCGGTGACCGCGCGAACCGAGAGCGCGGCGCCGCCGCGCGCGTCGCCGTCGAGCTTGGTGAGGACGACGCCGTCGAAGTCGATGCGCTCCTGGAACGCCTGCGCGACGTTCACCGCTTCCTGACCTGTCATGGCGTCGAGCACGAGCAGCACGTTCGTCGGCTTCGCCTCGCGGCGCACGTCTGCGAGCTCGTCCATGAGCGCCTCGTCGACTTGGAGGCGGCCGGCAGTGTCCAGGATCACGACGTCGCGTCCGTCGGCCTTCGCCTGCTCGATCCCCTCCTGAACGGCCTTGACCGGGTCGCTGCGCTCGCCGGCGTAAACCGGCACGCCCACCTGCTCGCCGAGCTGGACGAGCTGGTCGATCGCGGCCGGCCGCTGCAGGTCGGCGGCGACGAGGGCCGGCTTCCGACCCTCCTTCTCGAGCAGGAGCGCGAGCTTGCCGGCCGCCGTGGTCTTACCCGAGCCCTGCAAGCCGGCCAGGAGGATCGAGGTCGGCGGGCGCTGCGAGAACGCGAGACGGGAGTCCGACGAGCCGAGAAGCTCCGTCAGCTCCTCGTGGACGATCTTGACGACCTGCTGGCCGGGCGTGAGGCTCTTGCGGACGTCTTCGCCGAGTGCGCGCTCGCGGACGTGCGCGACGAAGTCCTTGACGACGCCGAAGTTGACGTCCGCCTCGAGCAGGGCGAGGCGCACCTCGCGCATGGCGCGGTTGATCGCCTCCTCGTCGAGGACGCCGCGCCCGCGTAGGTCGCCGAGGGCGCTCTGGAGCTTGTCGCTGAGGGCGTCGAACATTGCGGGTCGCAGGGTAGCCGGGCTGGAAACCGAGGACGCTGGGCGTCACACTTGATACATGGTTTCCGCCGCGACAGCGCGGAGGACCGTCAGCGTCCTCTTCTGCGATCTGGCCGACTCGACCGCGCTTGGCGAGAGGCTCGATCCTGAGCCGCTGCGCGAACTGATGAGCCGGTGGTACGACGAGATGCGGATCGCCGTCGAGCGCCATGGCGGCACGGTCGAGAAGTTCGTCGGCGACGCCGTGATGGCCGTGTACGGACTCCCCCGCGCGCACGAGGACGACGCGCTACGGGCGGTGCGAGCCGCGCTCGACATGCAGAGAGCCGTCGAGCGGCTGAACGCCTCACTCGCAGGAAGAGGCGTACCCGAGTTACGAATCCGAATCGGGATCAACACCGGTGAGGTCGTGACGGGAGACCGTGCGTCGACGCTCGCTACGGGCGACGCTGTCAACACAGCGAAGCGGCTCGAGCAGGCAGCCGGCGGCGGCGAGATCCTGATCGGCGTGGTAACCGAAAGCCTCGTCCGACATGCCACACGGCTCGAACCGGTCGGCTCGGTCAAGGCGAAAGGGAAGAGCGCGCACGTAGAGGCATGGCGCGTGTCCGGCGCGATTGCCGGCGCCGAGTCTTTCGCACGTCGCTCGGACATCCCGCTCGTTGGCAGGACGAGCGAGCTCGCCATCCTGCGCGGCGAGCTGACGGCGAGTGCACACGGTCCCGAGTGCCGACTGGTGACGGTGATCGGCGCGGCCGGCGTCGGCAAGACGCGGCTCGTGTTGGAGCTCGTCGCCGAACTCGGTGAACACGCCACCGTCGCCGCCGGACGGTGCCTTCCGTATGGCGACGGCATCACGTTCTGGCCGCTGACGGCGCTCATCCGCCGGCTCGGGGGCGAGCAAGCTCTGGCGGACGCGATGGCGAGCGAGCCTGACGCCGCCCTCGTCGTCGAGCGACTACGTGCGCTCGGCGGCAGCGGGACCGCTTCGCCGGAGGAGCTCTCCTGGGCGGTGCGGCGGCTTTTCGAGGCTCTCGCGCGCTCGCGGCCGCTCCTGGTCGTCCTCGAGGACGTGCACTGGGCCGAGCCGACGCTGCTCGACCTCGTCGAGCACGTCAGTCGCTGGAGTCGGAACACGCCGATCCTGGTCCTGTGCGTCGCACGGCCCGAGCTGCTCGAAGAGCGGCCCGAGTGGGAAGGAGTGCTCGTGCGGCTCGAGCCGCTCTCGTCCGGAGAAGCGACGCAGCTCCTCGACGCACTCGACATCGGCGGGATCCTCTCGTCGGGCCTCCGCACACGCGTTACGGAAGTCGCACAGGGGAATCCGCTGTACACCGAGCAGCTCTTCGCGATGCTCGCCGAGGATGCGCGCGCGGCGGCCGAGCTCGTCGCGCTGCCTCCGACGATCCAAGCGCTGCTCGCCGCGCGGCTCGACCGCCTCGATCCGTTCGAGCGGGAGGTGCTCGAGCGGGCCGCCGTGATCGGCAAGGAGTTCTGGCCCGGGGCGGTGGCGGCCCTCGGGCGCGGCGACGAGGCATTAGGGGCAACGCTGCTTGCGCTCGTCCGCCGTGAATTCGTCGAGCCCGCGATATCGAGCTTTCCCGGAGAGGACGGCTTCCGTTTCCGGCACGCATTGATCCGGGATGCGGCCTACGCCGGAATCCCGAAGAGAACGCGCGCCGATCTCCATGAGCACTTCGCCGGCTGGCTCGAGCTTCACGACGGACGCGACGAGATCGTTGGCTACCACCTCGAGCAGGCCTACCGCTACCGAGATGAGCTCGGGATTGTCGACGACCAAGTGCGCGCTCTGGGCGAGCGCGCGGGCGAGCTCCTTACTGCCGCCGGTCGACGCGCGTTGGCGCGCGACGATGTGCCGGCCGCGGTCAACCTGCTCGAGCGCGGGGTCGCACTGTTGCCGCAGACCAGCGACGCACGAGGATTCGCCCTCCTTGAGCTCGCGATCGCCCTCATGCGGTCCGGCTCGTTTGCGGCCGCGGAGGGCGCACTCGAGGAAGCCCTCGACCTCGCCCGGTCAGAGGCCAACCGCCAGCTCGAGCTGCGCTCGCTGATCGAACGCGAGTTCTTTCGGATCTTCACCAACGCGGAAACGCCGGCGGAGGAGATCACGCGGATCGCCGAGGAGGCGATCCCAGCTCTCGAGGCGCTCGGCGACGACGCCGGGGTGGCAAAGGCGTGGCACCTGCTCAGCGAGCCGCCCGTCAATGCGTGCCGCTGGGGCGAGCGCGCGGCCGCGCTCGAACACGCGCTCGAGCACGCCCGGCGTGCAGGGGACACCCGCGAAGCGGCACGCGCCGCGGCGGCGCTCATGCAGGCGATCCAGCTCGGGCCGACGCGGGTCGACCCCGCAATCGACAGGGCCAATCTCTTCCTGCGCGAGAGCGAAGGCGATCGCCTGCTCACCGCATCGATCCTCAGCTCACTCGCGGTGCTACTGGCCATGCGCGGCGAGTTCAGTGAAGCACGCGCTCAGTGGGGGCGGGCACAGGCGTTCTGGGAGGAGCTCGAAATGCCGCACCAACGGGCGATCCGGGCCATCGACGCCTCCACGATCGAGCTGCTGGCCGGAGACGCCGAGGCTGCCGAACGCGAGCTCCGGACAGGATACGACCTTCTTGTGGAGATCGGCGACGTTCACCTCCGCCCGATGCTGGGCGCCTATCTGGCAGCGGTGCTCGTCGAGAAGGGCAACCTCGCTGACGCGGATGCGCTTGCTTCGTACGCGGAGTCACACTCCTGGGAGGACGACATCGTCACAGAGGTGATGTGGCGTGTCGCCCGCGCGCAGATCCAGACACACACGGGCGAAGCGGCCGAGGCCGAGCGGCTCGCGCGCGGAGCGGTGGACTTGGCCGCGCCGACCGATTTCCTCGACCTCCAGGCGACGGCCCTGCTCGCGTTCGCGCGCGTCCTCCGGGAAGCCGGATCGCCGGAAGCTGCAAGCGTCGCGGGCCGGGCGCAGGCGGTTTACGACCGCAAGGGGAACATCGTCGGCGCGGGACGGGCGGCGAGGTTACTCGCCTAGGCACGGCACCCACGTAGGAGTAGGGTCTCCCGGGGGGAGAGGGAGGTTCAGCATGAATCATGGCGGAGGCCCTCCGTGGAAGGGCCGGTCCGAAGAGAAGGGCGATAAGGAAGCGTCTCTGCAGGCGGCGATCAAGGACGCCTGGAAGAAGGCGGAGGCTGGCGGAGCTCCAGCGGGCACGTATGTGGTCACACGGATCGAGATCGAGACTCGCAACCCGATCCACGCCTACAGCGTCACGATCGACCCCGGCCCGTAACGGAGGCTGATCACCTCAGCCAGCGACGAGAGCGCGGGCGTAGTCGCCCGGGTCGAACGGCTGCAGGTCCTCGAGCGCCTCCCCGACGCCGACGAGCTTCACCGGCAGCCCCAGCTCGTAGGCAATCGGGATCGCAACGCCGCCCTTCGCGGACCCGTCGAGCTTCGTCAACACGACTCCCGTGACGCCGACCGCCTCCCCGAACAGCCGCGCCTGCTGGACGCCGTTCTGTCCGGTCGTGGAGTCGACGACGAGCAGCGTCTCGTGCGGTGCGCCCTCGAGACGGCCGGCGAGGACGCGACGCACCTTCGCGAGCTCTTCCATCAGGTTCGCCTGCGTGTGGAGGCGGCCGGCCGTGTCGACGACGACGACGTCGCGACCGCGCGCGACTGCGGCTTCGACGGCGTCATATGCGACCGCAGCCGGATCCGCTCCGCGCTCGGAGCCGACGAAGTCCGCACCGGCCCGCTGCGCCCAGATCTCGAGCTGCTCCTCGGCTGCCGCCCGGTACGTGTCCGCTGCGGCGACGACGACCGAGCGGCCGTGCTCGGCGAGCCTGGCGGAGAGCTTGCCGATCGTCGTCGTCTTGCCCGTCCCGTTGACGCCGACCACGAGGATCACCGCTGGCTCGTTGGCCACTGCGAGGACGGGCGGCTCGCCGAAGAGCTCGGTCACCTCCTCGGCCAGCGCAGTGTTCAGGTCCGCGAGCTCGCCGCGCGCCTCGAGCCGCCGCACGAGCTCGGCGGTCGCCCGGACGCCGACGTCGCCGGCGATGAGAGCCTCCTCGAGCCGCTCCCAGTCGGCGTCGTCCCCGGGATCGAAGGACGCCGCCGCGGCGAGCTCGCCCGTGAGGGCCCGACGCGACTTCGAGAGCGAGTCGCGCAGCCGAGAGAAGAGCCGGCCGCCGCTCTCCTCCTCGACGGGGTCGGGCGCCGCATCCGGCTCGCCCAGCAGCTGCGACCAGCTACGCGGCGAGCTGCCACTCCTCGCCCCGGATGAGCGGCACCTCGGTGCCGTCGGCCAGGACTGCGTCCACCTCGAGCTCCGGCCCGCCGACCATGAAGTCGACGTGGATGTTCGAGATGTTCATCCGCTCGTCCGGCTCTCCCTCGAACGCATTCGCGATCCCGAATCCGTAGGCGATGTGGCAGGTGGCGTTCTCGTCGAAGAGCGTGTTGTAGAAGAACGTGCCGGTCTGACCGACGCGGGACTCGTTCGTGACGAGCGCGAGCTCGCCGAGCCGCTCTGCGTTCTCGATCCGCTCGAGATGGCCGCGCACGATCTCTGCCCCCGTCTCGGCCTCGACGCGGACGATCCGTCCGTCCTCGAACGTCAGCTCGAGCCCGCGGATGAGCTGCCCGGCGAGGCTGAGCGGCATGCTTGAGCGAAGTGTTCCCTCGGCGCGGCTCGGGTCGGGGGTGGTGAAGATCTCCTCGGTCGGCATGTTTGCGACGTACTCGATCCCGGAGGCCGTCTCGAAGCGCGCGCTCCCCCACCGGGCGGTCGGGAGCAGTCCCACCGCGAAGTCGGTGCCCGGCCCGCGATAGCGGAGCGTGTCCGGTTGGAGCCCCGTCAGCGCGGCGGCTCGCGCGTCGAGCCGGTCGAGGTGCTCGCGCCACGCGGCGACGGCATCGGGCTCGTCGAGGCGGAAGCAGGACGCGACGAGCTCCCACAGACGCTCGACGTCGGGCTCGCCGAGCACCTGTTGCGCCCAGCCCTCGGTCGGCGCCCCGACAGCGCACCAGTTGAACGCGCGCTGGTGATGCAGCCTCCGGGTGATCTCCGCGGCCTCGAGCGGGATCGCGCGGCTGACGCGCTCGCCGTCGAGGTCGGCGAGCAGCTCCGGCTCGGGATTTCCCGAGGTCCCCAGCTGAGCGCTGCCCGCGGTCGCTTCCGCCATCGTCTTCATCCACGCCGGCGAATAGGTGAGCGCCTCGTCCGGTCCGAACTCGATCATCGCCCGCCGCACGTGCTGGTCGGCGTACGTGGCGTTGACGTATGACGCACCCGCCCGGTACGCCTGCCGCGTCAACGCGCGCACGAGGTCGACGTGCTCGACGAGGCCGTGCACGAACACCTCTTGCCCGGGCTGCACGTTCGCGCCGATGCGAACCGCGAGCTCCGCGTAGCGCTCGAGGCGTTCGTCCATCGCGAGCGATCCTACGTGGACCGCTCAAATAGGATCCCCGGATGGACGAGCTCCAGCCCGGCCTCTGGCACTGGCAGGCGCCGCATCCCGACTGGGAGCCGGGCGAGGCGTGGCCGCAAGAGGTGTCCTCCTACGCGATCGACGACGGGACGCGGCTGCTGTTCTTCGATCCGCTCGCGGTGCCCGACGAGCTGCTCTCGCTCGCTGCCGAGCGCGAGCCCGTCGTGGTGCTCACGTCTCCGTGGCACGAACGCGATGCGGAGAGGCTCGCGGCGCAGCTCGGTGCGCCGGTTTACGCTCCTCCCGCCGACTCGGCGCAGGATCTGATCGACAAGTTCGGGATCACCGCCGAGCAGGCCGGTGACGGCAGCCCGGATCTGCGCTGGCTTCGCCAGGGCGGCGGAGAGGCTCACTGGTACGGGGCCGACGACCGGCTCCCGTTCGGGGTGCAGGCATTCGCCGGCCGCGACCGCAACGACCTGGTGTTGTGGGTCGACGGCGCCGGCGCGGTGATCGCGGGCGACACGCTCGCCGACTTCGGCAACGGACTCGGCCTCAACGAGTGGCTACGCGGCGACTCGAAGCGCGACCAGATCGTGGCGGGATTGCGACCGCTGCTCGATCTGCCCGTCGAGCGTGTGCTCCCGACGCACGGCGGGCCGGCAGATCGCGCTGCGCTCGAGCGCGCCCTCTCCTAGCGCCGCTCCAGCACCGGGTAGCGCGCGTCGGCCTCGAGGCACGCGGCTGCGAAGAGCGCGGTGCCTCCGCCGCCGGTGAACAGCGAGTAGCGCCCCGGCAGGCGGGCGGCCTGCCCGAGCGCGTGAACTGCAAAGCGGCGAGCGCGGTCGAGCCAGAGCTCGTCCTGCGTCCGCTCGAACGCTGCGAGCAGCGAGAAGCCGTTGCCCGAGGTGCCGTGGCAGATCCCGTGCCCTTTCTCCTCGCCAGGCGGGCCGGCTCGCCAGACGAGCTCGGCGCCCGCGAGGAGAAGCTCTTCGTCGATGTAGTCGCGCGCCGCGGAGACGATCCCGGGCGCACCGGTGCACCACTGGAGCTTTCCCTCGCGGCTCCAGTTCGCGAGCCCGTCCTCGCGCGTCGC
>DATBAH010000092.1:0-2701 GCA_036271615.1 Gaiellaceae bacterium | reverse complement strand
ATGAAGCCGAGCGCCGCCGCGAAGTGCGCCGGTCTCGCGCGCAGCGCGGCGAGGCCTGCGGCAGCGAACAGGCTCAGGACGACGCCCGCTCCTGCCATCCAGCGATCGAAGTCGCGGGCGTAGGCGCCGGCATCGTTTGGCGGAGCCGTCGCAGCCGGCGCGAGGGCGGGCAGGAGGAAGCCCGGCGGGTACACGACCGAGAAGTTGCGGTACGGGATCCTTCCGGCGACGGTCTGCCGCGCGTACTTCTGGTAGAGGGAGATGTCGATCCCGCGGCCGTACTTCGGGTACCAGAAGTGGTGGATCATCGACCACGAGCCGAGGAAGACCGCGACGCAGCCGACCGTCACACCGATGCGGGCGCGGGTGCTCACGCGAACGATTCCCGCCGTCTCAGGAACGGCACGACCCGGGAGGCGAGCAGCGCCGCACCGACGAGTAGAGGGCCCCAGACGCCCGTCAGGTAATACGACAGGGCAAACGGATCGAGCAGGAGCCGCACGGCCACGACCGCGAGCGGCACGGCCCACAGCGCGTGTGGCGAGCCGCGCAGGAGCCGCGCGGTCGCAACACCCGCGCACACGGCGAACGCGCCCTGGAGCAGGCGGAGCGACCACCCGTACTGCACGCCGGGCGCGACGAACAGCGCCAGGAACGTCTGCGGATTCACGTTCCAGGTGTACGACCCCATCGCGAAATGTCCGCCCAGCACGAAGGGAACGAAGAGGAGGGCGGCCAGCGATGCCGCGACGAGCAGGCCCTTGCCTGCGTCCCGCCACCGAGGCGCGAGCGCGAGCACCGCGACTCCGAGGATCCCCCAGGTCTGGAGACCGGCGGACAGGCCGATGATGAGACCCGCGCGCGTGGCATGTCCGTTTCGGGCGTCGACCGCCGCCAGAATCCAGAGCAGCGGCAACACCGCATCTGCGGGGTGGCCGTACACGTAGCCGGCGCTCGTGAAGCCGACAGCGACCGCGAGCAATCCGAGTGCGCCCAGCAGTGCAGAGCTGCGCACGCCCGCCGCCCGGGCAGTCGCAAGCAGGAGCAGAGCCGTTCCCACGGCGAGCACGCAGGCGAGCGCGGTTCCCGAGCGGCCGACCGAGCCGAACAACGCGAGCTGCAGCGGACCGACCTGGATCACGCTGTTCGCGAACGCGTGGCTCCAGTGGGTCGAGAGGAGCGTTCGTCCGGCGGTGACGAACATGCTCGTGTCGCCGCCGGGGCTTCCGTGCAGCAGCGCGACCGCGCCCGCAGCGGCAGCGGGCGCGACCCACGCGAGCAGTGCTCTATGACGGAGGGCCGAGGCGGCCCGAGGGAGCGCGTTCAACCCTCACTTCATCGGCATCCGAAGCGGACTTTTCAAGAGGGGCCGAGCGCGTAGATCCGGCCGAGGCCGACGAGGTAGAGCCGTCCGTTCCCGGCCACGGCCGGCGAGTACTCCCCGTCGGGCCACTGCTCGCGGAGGCGGCCACTCGAGGCGGCGAGTGCATACGTCCGGTGGTCGAAGCTCGAGAAGTAGACGACGCCGTCGACGACCGAGGCTGCGCCCGAGATCGCCGCCCGCGCCTGGAACCTCCAGCGGAGCGAGCCGGTGCCGCCCGAGACCGCGTAGAAGTCGTGGTCGTAGGAACCGACGAGGACGAGGCCGTGCCAGACGGCGGGCGAGGCGTAGACATAGCTGCCGGTCCCGAAGCTCCAGAGGAGATCTCCGTTGCGGGCCGAGAACGCGTAGAGGTGGCCGTCGAGCGAGCCGACGTAGACACGCCCCGCCGTGACGGCGGCCGTCGAGTAGAAGTTCCCGTGTCCGCCGCTGCGCCAGTCGAGCCGGCCGGTGCGCGCGTCGAGGGCGAGGAGCTCGCCCGCGTAGTTGCCGATGAAGATCCGCCCGTACGCAAGCGAGGCCGAAGCCTTGATCGGAGCACCGGTGTCGAAGCTCCAGCGGAGGCGCCCGGTGGCGGAGTCGAAGGCATAGACGCGTCCGTCCTGGTCGCCGACGTAGACGGTGCCGTCGGCGACGAGCGGCGACGACTCCGACGGGCCGATCGCCCGCCGCCAGCGCACGCTGCCCGTCTCGGGGGAGAAGGCGACGAGCTCGCCGCCGCCTCTCGTCGCGTGGCACTCCTCGTTGCCGATGAAGGTGGCGAAGAGGAGGTGGTCCGCGAGCGCGGGCGACGACCAGCCGCAGCGGTGCGACTCGTAGCGCCAGCGCACCCGCCCGGTCGCGGGATCGAGCGAGTAGAGCCGCCCGTCGAACGCCTCCTCGAAGACTCTCCCGTAACCGACGACGGGCGGGAACTCGAGCAGGTGGCGTCCGTGGAACGTCCAGAGACGGCGGAACGGCGGCCGGACTCCGGGCGCCGGGACCGCGCGCAGGCGGGCGTTGCCGGCTCCGTACGTCGGCCACGGCAGTGCCGCGCTCGTAGGCCGCGGCGAGGTCACCGTCTCCGTGGGGGTCGGGACGGGGGCCGGCGTCGACACGGTCCGCGGCCCGGCGCCCCCGCACGAGGCGAAGGCGCCGGCCGCGGCGACGATCACGACCGCCGCGAGGCTTCTAGGTATTGCTGCTCTCTCCGCTGAGATGGCTCCAGAGGTTGGAGAAGAAGCGTGACAGCGCGGGCCAGTGGGCGCTTGCCTCGAAGTTGATGGCGCCCGCGTCGAAGACGGTGGAGCGACCGCGGGTGTAGATGGTCATCTCCGCAGG
>DATBAH010000091.1:0-3225 GCA_036271615.1 Gaiellaceae bacterium | reverse complement strand
CCACAAGGAGGTGGCGGAGGCCGCCGTCACGTCGCGGGCCGACCCGGTGACGGGCGAGGCGATCGTCGCGTACGTGACGCTGAAGGGCGGAGGCGAAGGCTCCGTCGAGAAGCTCGAGGAGCTGCGTAACCACGTGGCGGAGAAGATCGGGCCGATCGCGAAGCCGGCCAACATCGTCTTCACGCCCGAGCTGCCGAAGACCCGCAGCGGCAAGATCATGCGCCGTTTGCTGCGGGACGTTGCGAACAACCGGCAGCTCGGCGACACCACGACGCTCGCCGATCCGACTGTCGTCGACGAGATCTCGAAGCGGGCCACCGACGAGAAGGCCCAGGAGGCCGAGGCCTGAGACGGGGGGAGCCTTTCGGGCTCCCCTTTGCCTCTGTAGAAGGCGAGGCGCCGTCGGCGGCGAATGGTAGAAACCTCGCGTACGAGCGGCAGCGGAGGTCGAAGGCACTCCAACGGGCGGATCCGGGCGAGGTGCCAACTGGACCGCCGACCTGCGGAAAAGCGCCGCCGCCCGTCTTCTCGAATATCGCGCCGGGCAGCGTAGCTCGGCGTGCCTTCTACGGCTAGCCGTCGAGCAGCGGCTCGAAGCGCGAGGCGTCGTCGAACGGGCCGATCACCGCGAGCCGCAGGCGATCGGTCGCGATCAGCTCCGACGCGACCCGCTCCACATCGGCGCTCGTCACGGCGTCGAGCGCGCGCAGCACCTCGTCGGGATCCGGGAGCTTCTGCTCCAGCACTTCCTTCCGGAGCCCGAACATCATCAGCCCCTGCGGGCTCTCGAGCGAGAGCACGAAACGGCCCTTCGCGAAGTTGCGTGCCTTCTCGAGCTCCTCCGCAGGCAGCGGCGCCGCCGCGATCTTGCGCAGCTCACCGGCGATCGTCGCCACGGCGTCGTCGATGCGGGCGATGTCCACGCCGGCCTGGGAGTAGAGCGTCCCGGCGTCGGTGTAGCTGTGGTTGAGGCCGTACACGTAGTAGGCGAGCCCGCGCCGCTCGCGGACCTCGCTGAAGAGGCGCGACGACATTCCGCCGCCGAGCGCAGTCGCGAGGAGCTGGATCGCGTAGCGGTCGGGATGATCGAGCGGCAGGCTGTGCACACCGAGCGAGACGTGCGCCTGCTCGGACTGCTTCGTGTGGACGACGACGCGTCCGTTCAGGTGAGGTGTGGTGGGCTCCGGCTCGCCGGTGTCGGCGTCGGCGAGGTCGCCGAGCAGTTCCTGCGCGCGCTCCAGGACACCGTCGCCGATCCGGCCCGCGACGCCGAGCACCATGCGCGACGGCTTGTACCAGCGGTCGAGGTAGCCCATGAACGTGTCGCGTGTCGCGCCGCGGATCGTCTCCTTGGTGCCGATGATGTCGCGCCCGAGCGGCTGGTCGCCCCAGAGCAGCTCCTCGTAGACGCCGCCGATGAAGTCGCGCGGCGTGTCGTAGTACATGTTCATCTCCTCGGCGATCACGCCCTTCTCGCGCTCGATTTCCTGCCCGTCGAAGCGGGAGTTGCGGAGCATGTCGACGAGGACGTCGAGCGCCACGTCGCGGTGCTCGGCCGCACACTTGACGTAGTACGTCGTGGACTCCTTGCCGGTGAAGGCGTTGAACTCGCCGCCGATCGCGTCGATCGCGCCTGCGATCTCCCGCGCGCTCGGCCGCTTCTCGGTTCCCTTGAAGAACATGTGCTCCGAGAAGTGCGCGATCCCGCTCGACTCGGCGGTCTCGTAGCGAGAGCCGGCCGCCAGCATCACGACCACTGCGACGGACTGTGCATAGGGCAGGTCGGCCGTGAGCACGCGCAGGCCGTTCTCGAGCGTGTCACGTTGGAAGATCGTCACCGCTCCCGATCGTATAGAGCTACCCGACGTGCACGGCGAGCAGACGAGACGGGCGATCGCGGCCCAGCCGGGCTGGCTGGCGCAGGTGCCGACCGACGGGCGCTTTCCGGACGGCGCGCGCCTCCTCTTCACCGGCTGCGGCACCTCGTTCCACGCGGCCATGACCGGGGGAGAGGCGGTGCAGGCGTTGGAGCTCGCGCTGAGGCCCGACCGCGACGCCGACCTGCTCGTGCTCGTCTCCCACGAGGGAGAGACGCCGCTCACGCTCGAGGCAGCGAGGGCGTGGCACGGCCCGCGGTGGCTCGTGACCGGACGCGCGGATGGGCCGATCGCCGACCTCTGCGACGAGGTCGTCGTCTGCACGCCGGAGATCGAGGAGAGCTGGTGTCACACCGCGAGCTACACATGCGCAGTCGCCGCGATCGCCGCGCTCCACGGAGAGGACATCTCCTGGTTGCCGGCCGCCGTCGAGGAGGCGCTGGCTCTTCCCTTGCCGGAGGTGGGTGACGAGGAGCGGTTCGTCGTGGCGGGCGCAGGCCGCGACCTGGCGACGGCGCACGAGGCGGTGCTGAAGCTGCGCGAGGGCGCCTGGGTCGTGGCCGAGGCGTACGAGACGGAGCAGCTCCTGCACGGGTACCTCGCCGCGGTGGACGAGTCGGTGCGTGCCTTCGTCCTCGAAGGCGAAGGGCTGGCCGCGCAGCGGGCGGCTGCCGCCGTAGCCGCGCTGCGCGAGCTCGGCTGCGACGTCGACCTCCTGGCGACGCGGCATCCGGTGGTCGACGTCGTGCGCTTCCAGCGCCTGACGGTAGAGCTGGCCGCAAGGCGCGGTCGCGAGCCAGACCGGATCCGCCGGCACGATCCGCGCTGGGCAGCGGCCGCCGAGGCCGCGAAGGCGGATAACGCAAGCTAGATCTCGGCGAGCGCGGCGAGGAGGCGGTCGACCTCCTCGAACGTGTTGTAGTGGACGAAGCCGGCGCGAACGGCGCCCTCGGGCTGCAGGCCGAGGCTCGTCATCGCCTCGACGGCGTAGTAGTCGCCGTCCCAGACGGCGATCTCTCGCTCCGCGAGCCGCTCGGCGACCTCGCGCGGCGTCATTCCGTCGACCCGGAACGCGAAGGTCGGCACTCGGCCGTCCATTGTCTCGAGCCCGTAGAGCGTGCAGCGCTCAGGCAGTCCGTCGAGAAACCGTTGGCCCAGCGCGCGTTCGTGCGCCTGAATCGAGTCCCAGCCGATCTCGCGGACGTACTCGACCGCGGCTATGAACCCCGCGAGCAGCTCGTGCGCGAGCGTGCCGGTCTCGAAGCGGCTGCCGACCGGCTCGTCGGCCGCCGGCCGGACCTTGTACGGCCGCCACGAGCGCAGCAGCTCCTCCCGTCCGTAGGCGAGG
>DATBAH010000090.1:0-15991 GCA_036271615.1 Gaiellaceae bacterium | reverse complement strand
CCGCGGGCCACACCTGCAGGACTCGAAGCCGATCAAGGCACTCAAGCTGACCGGGCTTGCGGGCGCCTACTGGCGCGGCGACTCGGCGAACCAGCAGCTCACGCGCATCTACGGCACCGCCTTCTACACGCAGGACGACCTGGACGCGTACCTCGAGCGGATCGAGCTCGCCCGGGCGCGCGACCATCGTCGCATCGGCCCGCAGCTCGACCTCTTCCACATGTCGGAGTACTCGCCCGGGGCTGCGCTCTGGACGGCCAGGGGGATGGCGATCTACAACGCGCTCGAGGACCTGCGGCGGCGCGAGAACGCGAAGCGCGGCTACCGCGAGGTCAAGACGCCGCTCATGTGGGACGTCGAGCTGTGGAAGCGCTCCGGCCACTGGGAGAAGTACGGCGACGCACTCTTCCGGATCGAGCAGGGCGAGTCGCTCTACGGGCTCAAGCCCATGAACTGCCCCGGGCACATGCTGCTCTTCAACACGCAGCTCCGCAGCTACCGCGACCTGCCGATCCGCTACGCAGAGGCCGCCGTCCTGCATCGCGACGAGCCGACCGGCAGCCTCCAGGGCCTGACTCGCGCGCGCCAGTTCAGCCAGGACGACGCGCACGTCTTCTGCATGGAGGACCAGATCCAGGAGGAGATCGACGCGATGTTCGACTACGTCGACTTCCTCTACGACACGTTCGGCGTACGGGAGCTCGCGCACGCGGAGCTCGCGACGCGGCCCGACAACAAGCTCGGCACCGACGAGCAGTGGGATCACACCGAGGGCGTCCTGCGGCGCGCGCTCGAGCGGATCGGCCTGCGCTATCGCGTTGCGGAAGGGGAGGGCGCGTTCTACGGGCCGAAGATCGACTTCTTCATGGACGACGCGCTCGGGCGTCCGTGGCAGATGGGGACGATCCAGCTCGACGGCCAGCAGCCCGAGCGGCTCGGCTGCACGTACATGGGCTCCGACAACCGGGAGCACACGCCGTACGTGATCCACCGGGCGCTGTTCGGTTCGCTCGAGCGCTTCATCGGGATCCTGCTCGAGCACTACGGCGGCGACCTGCCGTTCTGGCTCGCGCCCGTGCAGGTGCGCGTACTGCCGGTGGGGGAGGCGCACCTCGACGCGGCGCGGGCGCTGGCGGAGGCCCTCCATGCGCCCGGCTTTCGCGCCGAGGTCTCCGAACCGACGGAGACGATCGGCAAGCGGATCCGGGCCGCCGAGCTCGAGAAGGTCCCCGTCACGGTCGTCTACGGCGACCGCGAGTCGGACGAGAGCCTCGCCGTGCGCGAGCGCGGCGGCGAGCAATCGACCCTCTCGCTTTCAGACCTCCTCGACAGGCTTGCTAACCTCTGACGTCTGAAAAGCAGGGGCGGACCGTTCCTCACCTCCCGGGCCGACGACCGGACCGCGGGGGTTCAACCGAGTCGAAGTTATGACGAGGAAACGGCCGCTGCATGCAGCGGCTTTTCATGTTGCGACCACGAAACGAGGAGGAGTAAGCCCAACTTGGTGAATTCCCTTTGAGGCCTAGACGCCGGCCGTTCGACCAGACCCGCCCGGCTCCACGCGACACGACGCGCATCAACGATGCGATCCGCGCCGCTCGCGTCCGGCTGATCGACGACGACGGCAGCCAGCTCGGAATCAAGACCACGGACGACGCACGCGAGTACGCCTACGGCAAGAACCTCGACCTCGTCGAGGTTGCGGCCCAGGCCGATCCGCCGGTCGCCAAGGTCATGGACTACGGCAAGTACAAGTACGAGCAGGAGCAGAAGGCGAAGCAGGCCCGCAAGCACCAGAGCCAGATCCAGGTCAAGGAGATCAAGTTCCGGCCGAAGATCGGCGTGCACGACTACAACACCAAGAAGGGACACGTCGAGCGATTCCTCAACCAGCGCGCGAAGGTGAAGGTCACGATCATGTTCCGGGGCCGCGAGCAAACGCACCCGGAGCGCGGCCGCGATCTGCTCCTCCGCCTCGCCGACGACGTCAAGGAGATCGGGCAGATCGAGTCTCAGCCCCTCCAGGACGGCCGCAACATGGTGATGCTGCTGGGCCCGACCAAGAATGCAGGAGTGAAACGAGATGCCGAAGATGAAGACACGGAGCTCCGTGAAGAAGAAGTTCAAGGTGACGGGCAGCGGCAAGATCCTGCGCCGGCCGGCGATGCGGAGCCACAACCTGGAGAAGAAGTCGTCGAAGCGTAAGCGCGGCTTCCGCAAGAACCGCGAGGTCACGGGCGCCGACCGCGGCGCGCTCAAGAAGATGCTGGGGATGGGCTGACCGATGCCCAGGGTCAAGCGTGCCGTCGCTGCGCACAAGAAGCGCCGCAAGGTCCTCGAGCAGGCGAAGGGCTACTGGGGCCGTAAGAGCACCCATTACCGCTACGCGAAGGAGCAGGTCGAGCACTCGCTCGTCTACGCGTACCGCGACCGGAAGGTGCGGAAGCGGGAGTTCCGGAAGCTCTGGATCACGCGGATCAACGCGGCCGCCCGCGCGAACGGGCTCTCGTACAACCAGTTCGTGCACGGCTGCTCGAAGGCCGGGATCGAGCTCGACCGGAAGGTGCTCGCCGATCTCGCGGTCAGCGACCCGGTCGCGTTCGGCGCGATTGCCGAGCAGGCGAAGGCTGCGCTCAAGGCTGGAAGCGGCGACGGCAAAGCCGCCACCGCCCGGCCGGAAGACCGCGCCGCCGCCGGCGGCGCATAGGCCTGATCACCTCCCGCGACAACGAGCGGCTCAAGCTCCTCCGCAAGCTCCACGACCGGCGCTGGCGGGACAAGCTCGGGCTGTTCGCAGTCGAGGGGGAGGACCTGCTCGAAGCCGGGCTGGACGCCGGGCTCGAGCCCGCCGACGTACTGGTGGCCGGCGAGGACGTCGAACCGGAGTTGCTGGCCGAGGTCTCGACGCTCGCGCATCCGCCGCGGGTCGTCGCCGTCTTCCGCCGGGACGACTTGCCGCGGGGAGCACGGGCCGTGACGCTCGCGCTCTGGCACGTCGGCGATCCCGGAAACGTCGGGACGCTCCTGCGCGCGGCCGACGCCTTCGGAGCCGGCATCGCGTTGTCGGAAGGGTGCGCCGACCCGACCGGGCCGAAAGCTGTGCGTGCGTCGATGGGGTCGCTCTTCCGCGTGCCGTTGAGCGCGTTCGACGAGGCGCCCGGCAAGCATGTCGCGCTCGTGCCGAGCGGGGGCGTTTCGCTGCCCGAGCTCCGGTCGGATGGCGAGGTCGTACTCGTGCTGGGCGCGGAGCGGGAGGGGCTGCCTGCGGAGATCCTCGACCGTTGCGAGGAGCAAGCCTCGATTCCGCAGCCGGGTGGAGGCGAGTCGCTCAACGTTGCCATGGCCGGGGCAATCGCGCTCTACGAGCTGGCTCGGGGCGAATCGGCCTAGAAAAGCGGCCAGCCCCTTGGGGGGCCGGACCAAAAAAATTCGCCGAGCCGGTTTCGCTTTCGTCCGCCTCCTCCAACCGGCCCTTCGCCTCGGGATTGCTCCCTCTTCGTCCGACCGCTCGGTTGAGGTTTCGACCTACTTGCGCTCCGTGCTCGGCGCAAGAAGGAACCTACGCGAACGCCGTCACCGGATCAAGACCCACGCGAAACTTTTTTGTCGCAATTTGCGAGCGGATCATGTTCGACCGGCGATCCAGACGCTGTCCTCGCCCCCGGCGAACGGTCGCCGGTCGAACCAGCCGAAGCACGCGAGCACGTCGAAGCCCGCCTCGGCGAGAAGTGAGTGCCAACGCGCGGGCTCGACCCACCAGAGCGTCATCGTCGAGGCGCCCTGCGGGCCGCGCACCGAGAGCGTGAGCGTCCGCGCGGCGAGATCCCACTCCGCTCGCTCGTCGATGCCCGGCTCGCGCTCGATCCAGCGGCCGTGCGTCTCCTCGACGTCCTCGCGCGACGGCGTGAAGACGTCGAAGACGAGCCGTCCGCCGGGCAGGAGCAGCTCGTGCGCGGCGAGAAGCGCCTCGAGCCGCTCTGCGTCGTCGCGCAGGTGGAGATAGGACCGGAAGGGGCAGGTCACGAGGGGAACGCGCTCATCGACCGGCGGCCGGCGCAGGTCGCCGAGCCGCAGATCGAGCCGCTCCGCGACGCCGGCCTCCCGTGCCCGCTCGCCGCACACCGCGAGCATCCCGGCCGAGGAGTCGACGCCGATCACGTGCGCGCCGGCGAGCGCGGTCGGGATCGCTATTCGCCCCGTGCCGACCCCGAGCTCCACGACCTCGCCGCCGGCCGCGAGGGCCTCGTCGACGTAGAAGGACACGTCCTCGATGACGCTCGCGCTCCACGGGTCGTACAACTGCGCGATGGGGTCGTAGACGCTCAGGGCTTGCGGGCGACCCAGACCATCTCGAGCGTTTGCTCGTCGTAGGGCTCGCGGTGAAAACCGCCGTACAGCGCCTCGACCTCGAGCCCGGCGACGTCGCAGAGGCCTTCCTGCTCCGCCCGAGTCATCCACCACAGCGGGATGACGCCTTCGTCTCGCACGAGGTCGATTCGGTTGTCCGCCGGGACGTTGCGGACCTCCTGCCACGAGTCGCCTCGTGTCTCGCGCCTGCCCTCCATCTCGACAGCGACGAACGGGCTGAACGCGAACACGTTCCAGGCGAAGCGGCCGCCTGGCCGGAGCGCGGCCGTTACTCGTTCGAAGAGCTGTCGCTTGTCCGCCCAGGTGCGGACGTGCATCAGCGAGCGGAACGGGCAGATGACGAGGTCGACCGGTTCGTCGAGCGCGAGATCGACGATGTCGCCCTCGCGCAGGTCGACGGGAAGCCCAGCCGCACGCTCGCGCGCGACCTCGAGCATCGCCGGCGAGCGATCGATGCCGATCACGCGCTTGCCGGTGTCGCGTGCGATCGGGATCGCGACCCGGCCGGTTCCGACGGCGAGCTCGACTATCGGCTCGGCGGCTTCACGCGCGAGCGACACGTACCACTGGACGTCCTCGACCATGTCGGCCGCCCAGACGTCGTAATCGGCGGCGTGAGCGTCGTACTCGGCCATCGGCGGTAGTATCGACGGCGATGTCTGCGTCGCGCGCCTTCGCCTTTACGCAGCCCCGGCTCGTCGCCGGGACGTCGGCGCGCTGGTAGGCGTCGTCTCCTCCTGAGCGCGAGCCGGGGCGCCGAGCCCCCGTTCCCATGCGCTGAAAGGAGGAGAAACCGTTGGATAAGGTCGCCACCGTGGATCCCGACGACCTCGAGCAGGAGGCACTCGCCGCGGCGGCCGAGGCGAGGTCGCTGTCTGCGCTCTCCGAGGTCCGCATTCGCTATCTCGGCCGCAGCAGCGCGCTGAAGCTCGCGCTACGCGAGGTGCGCGACCGCGAGACCGGGATGACGCTCAACGCGGTGCGCGAGACCGTCGAGTCTGCGCTCGCCGCCAGGGAGGACGAGCTCGCACGCGCGGAGCTCGAGGAGCGGCTCGCGACCGAACGCGTCGACGTGACGCTGCCCGCCCGGCTGCTAGGCCCGCCGAAGCTGCGCCCGCGCGGCACGCTCCACCCGTCGACGCTCGTGCGCCGCGACGTCGAGGACATCTTCCTCGGCCTCGGCTACGAGATCGTCGACGGGCGCGAGGTCGAGACGACGCGGTACAACTTCGACGCCCTCGGCTTCCCCGATTGGCATCCGGCGCGCTCACCGCGTGCCTCCCTGTTCCTCGACGAGCAAACCCTCCTGCGCACGGAGACGTCCCCGGCGCAAATCCACAAGATGGAAGAGCGGCGCCCGCCGATCTACATGATCTCGATCGGACGCGTCTACAGGCGCGACACGATCGACGCCACGCACTTCCCGATCTTCCACCAGTTCGAGGGGCTCGCCATCGACAAGGGGATCACGATGGCCGACCTCAAGGGGACGCTCCTCTACGTGATGCGCCAGCTCTTCGGGCCCGAGCGTGAGGTGCGCTTCCGCACGCACTACTTCCCGTTCACCGAGCCCTCCATGGAGCCGGACGTGTCGTGCATGAACTGCGGTGGCGCGGGCTGCGCGATCTGCAAGCACTCCGGCTGGATCGAGATGGGCGGCTCGGGCATGGTCGACCCGTACCTCTACGAGTTCGTCGGCTGGGGGCCGGAGGAGTACACCGGCTTCGCCTTCGGCATGGGCATCGAGCGGACCGCACAGCTCCGCTACGGCATCTCGGGCATCCGGCCGTTCTGGGAGAACGACCTCCGCTTCCTGAGGCAGTTCAGATGAAGATCCCGCTCAGCTGGCTGCGCGAGTACGCCTCCGTCGAAGCGAGTGGGCAGGAGATCGCGGACGCGCTGTCGATCTCGACCGCCGAAGTGAACGGTGTCCACCCTGTCGGCGTCGTCGGCGAGCTGGGGCTGTTCCGGGTGGGCCACGTGCTCGAGGCCGAGAAGCATCCCGATGCCGACCGGCTGCAGCTCACGTCGGTCGACGTCGGGGAGGATCGTCCGTACTCGATCGTCTGCGGCGCCTGGAACTTCGGCGCGGGCGCGAAGGTGGCGGTCGCGCTGCCCGGCGCGACTCTGCCCAACGGCCTCGTGCTCGAGCGCCGGAAGCTCCGTGGGCAGGTCTCGGAGGGCATGATCCTCGCCGAGGACGAGCTCGACCTGGGGACCGATCACACGGGGATCATCGTCCTCGACGATGCACTAGAGGCGGGGACGCCGCTCGCCGACGTGTTGCCGCTGGTCGACGAGGTGATCGACCTCGAGGCGACGGGCAACCGTCCCGATCTGTTCGCGGTCTACGGCGTCGCGCGGGAGGTTGCAGCCCTGCTCGGCGGCGAGCTGCTTCCGCTGCCGGGAACCGAGCCGCAGCAAGACGGCGACGAGCCGGTCGGTGTCGGGATCGAAGATCCCGAGGGCTGCCTTCGCTTCATCGGTCGGCTCTTCCGCGACGTTGAGCTCGGCGAGTCGCCGCCGTGGCTGAAGGCGCGCCTGCGGCATGCAGGCGTCCGGACGATCTCGAACGTCGTCGACGTCACCAACTACGTGATGCTCTCCCTGGGCAGCCCCCTTCACGTGTACGACCTCGACCTGCTCCACGGCGGGCTCGTCGCGCGCCGGGCGCGCAAGGGCGAGACGGTGCGAACGCTCGACGGCGTGGAGCGCACGCTGAGCGAGCAGGATCTCGTGATCGCCGACGACGAGCGTGTGGTCGGGCTCGCCGGGATCATGGGCGGCGAGGAGACCGAGGTCTCGGCCTCGACGAAGAACGTCCTGCTCGAGGCGGCGAACTTCGAGCCGATCGGGATCCTGCGCAGCTCCGAGCGGCATTCGCTGCGCACCGAGGGCTCGAACCGCTGGGAGAAGGGCGTCGACCCGTACGTGGCGGGCCAGGCTGCGGTCTACGCGACGCAGCTGATCGTCGAGCTGAGCGGCGCGCGCTGGACCGGGGCGGAGGACGTGCAGGGCGAGCTGCCGAAGCAGGCCGTGATCCGGTTGCGACCCGAGCGCGCGAGTGCGCTGATCGGACTCGAGGTTCCGGCCGAGGAACAGGCCGAGATCCTCGCGCCGATCGGCTTCGACCGGCTGAAGAGCGGCTTTCGCGTCCCGACCTGGCGCGCGCGTGACGTGACGCGCGAGGTCGACCTGATCGAGGAGGTCGCACGCTTCAAGCTGCCGGAGATTCCGTTCACGCTGCCGCGGCGCGACGCCATGTTCGGCCGTTTGACGCGTGCTCAACAGCTCACGCGCCGCGTCGAGGACGCGCTTGTCGGCGCCGGCTACGCCGAGGTGTACACGCCGACCTTCGTAGCCGAGGGGGAGTTGAGGCTTCCCGAGCCGCTCTCGTCGGAAGCGGCTGCACTCCGCACGGTCCTCTACGCGTCGCTGCTCGACCCCGCCCGCCGGAACGCCGCCGCCGGCAGCGAGGACGTCGCGCTGTTCGAGGTCGCGCGGGTTTACCGGGACGTGGGCGAGCCCTTGCCGCAGGAGCGCTGGCACGTCGCGGGGATCGCCGATGGGGGCTTCGCCGAGGCCAAGTGGGCCGTCGAGCAGATCTACTCCGCGCTCGGGATCGAGCCGAGCTACCAACGGACGAGCGAGCCGCACGTTCATCCCGGAAAGGCGGCCAAGACCGCTGAGGGCTGGCTCGGTGAGCTCCATCCGGCGCTGCTCGAGGGGGCCTGGGGAGCGTTCGAGCTCGACCTCGACGCGCTGGCCGAGGCCGCGCCGGCGGTCGTCGCGTTCCACCCGGTGAGCCCGTACCCCGAAGTGCGGCAGGATCTCGCCTTCGTCATCGCCGAGGACGTCCCGGCCGCGGACGTTCTCGCCGCGATCCGCGAGGCGGCGGGCGGGATGCTCCGCGAGCTGGAGGTCTTCGACGAGTACCGCAACCCCGAGACAATCGGCGAGGGGAAGCGGTCGCTCGCGTTCCGGCTCGCCTTCGGCTCCCTGGAGGGAACGCTGACCGACGAGGACGTCGCGCCCGTGCGCGCGTCGATCGTCGACGCGCTCGCCACGCGCTTCGACGCGGTGCTGCGGGCCTAGGAGGTTTCTAGCGGCGGAAGAGGCGGCGAATACGGACCGCCGTCCGCACGGCGATCGCGGTCGCAGCGAGGGCGCCGACGGCGGCACCGATCTGCTTCCCGCGGTCGGTGGTGTGGCCGATCTCCTCGCGCAGCGACTCGACCGCGTTCGTCAGCTGACGCCGCTCGTCGGCGATCTCCTGTCTGAGCTCAGACTCCGTCGCCATTGCGCAAGGCCTCCCCCGTCAGCCGAGCCTCCTCGACAGCCTGCTCGGGCACCGGCTGCACGCCCTTTTCCAGCATCGTCTTGCCGACCCAGGCGAGGATCGCCGCGATGACGACGAGCGCGCCGCACACGATGAGAAGCGAGGCCCAGACCGGCAGCGTGGTCGCGAGGCCTGCCGCCGCCGCCGCGAGGCCGAAGGTCAGCGCCAGGAACGCGAGGATCGCCGCGCCGATGGTGAGGGCGATGCCGATCCCGAGAGAGGCGGCCTTCTTCTTCAGCTCGGCGGTTGCGAGCTCCAACTCGAGCCGCACGAATTCGCGCGCATGCTCGGCGACGCGCTTGGTCGCGCCCGAAAGACCTAGTCCCTCCATCTCCACCTCCTTGCCACGGAGCCCTGACCGTAACCCAACTGATGTCAGGCCGGGCGGCGGCCGACCAGGAAGGTCGCACCCTGCGTGCCGATGGGCTGCACGTCGCTGAGGGCGCGCGTGATGCGGATGTGGCCCGTGATCCCGGCATCGTCGAGCCGAGCCAGGCAGCGGCCGACCATCCCCGCGGAGGCGCCGTAGCCCTGTGCGTTTGCGCAGCGGAAGCGAAAGCCGGTTCGGTCCGTCAACTGGCCCGGGTTGACGGGAGCGCAGAGGACGGCGGCGCGATCGATGTCGGCGCTCGAGTCGAGCTCGAGCTCCGCGACGAGGTCGCTCCAGTCAGACGGCAGCATCTCGAGCGCCGCGCGCCACTCGACCGCGAGCGCGCGCCGGGTCTCGGCCGGCTCCGGCCGGGCTCCGCGCGTCGCTACGAGCTCGAGGCGTCCGCGGATGCCCTCGCCGTCGATCAGCCGCAGCAGTCGTCGCGCCGCTTCGGGTCCGATGCCGTGTCCCTGCGTCGAGACGTTGAAGTGGACCTCCTTCGCCGAGACCCCCGGACCTGCCGGCCCAAGCAGCGCAGCGGCGCGGGATCGGGCCGCATCGTCATGGATCGCGAGGCTCAGTGTGACCTCGGTCCACCTTGGATCCAGGTCGCCTTCGACGCGGTTCCAGCGGTCGACGAGGGGCACGGCGCGAACCGTACACTCCGGCCCGTGGCGAAGGTTGAGCAGCGGCTTTCTCTGGCCAAAAGCGACCTCCAGGACGTGTTGCGGGAGATGCTCCTCATCCGCCGCTTCGAGGAAAAGGTCGAGGAGCGCTTCCGTGCCGGCGAGCTGCCGGGCTTCCTCCACGTGGCGATCGGCCAGGAAGCTTGCGCAGTCGGCGTCTGCCGCGCGCTCGAGGACGGCGACGTCATGGCCTCGACGCACCGCGCCCACGGTCACACCCTTGCGAAGGGCACGCCCCCGAACGAGCTGATGGCCGAGCTGTACGGCAAGCAGGAGGGCTGCTCGCACGGCTACGGCGGCTCGATGCACCTCTACGACGTCGAGCGCGGCAACCTCGGCGCGAACGCCGTGGTCGGCGGCGGGCTGCCGCAGATCGCCGGCGCCGCGCTCGCCTTCAAGCTGCGCGGCGAGCCGCGCGTTGCCGTCGCGTTCTTCGGCGACGGGGCGACGAACATAGGCACCTTCCACGAGGCGCTCAACCTCGCGCAGCTCTGGCAGGTGCCCGCGGTGTTCGTGCTCGAGGACAACAAGTGGGCGGAATCGACGCCCGAGTCCCAGCACTCTCCGATCCGCGACCTCTCCGAGCGCGCGAAGGCGTTCGGGATGAAGGCGCTGAAGGCCGACGGTCAGGACGTCGAGGCCGTCTATCGGACCGCGCGCAAGGCGCTCGACCACGCGCGCGGCGGCGACGGGCCGGTCTTTGTCCATCTCGAGACGATCCGCTTCTCGGGCCACTACATCGGCGACCCGCAGGTCTACCGCGACCGCGACGAGGCTCGGAAGCTGCGCGAGACGCACGATCCGATCGAGACTCTGCGCGCGAAGCTCGAGGTCTCGGACGAGGACTTCGCCGCGCTCGACGCCGAGGTGACGGAGATCGTCGAGGCCTCGGTCGAGTTTGCGAAGAACGGGACGGATCCGGCGCCGGAAGACGCGCTCAAGAACGTCTATGCCTGAGGCTCCTGACCGCGAGCCGCTCCAGGCCGGCGGAGCCGGCCTCCGCGGCGCGCTCTCGTCGCTGGCGTCACGATCCTACGTTCGCTCGGCGAGGCCGTACCCTCGTACTGCCCTCACCTCGCTCGCTTGTCTCGCGCCCCCAGCGACGAGTCAGGAGCCTCAGGATGCCTGAGCTGACCTACCGCGAGGCGGTTCGCGACGCGCTCTCGCAGGCGATGCGGCGGGACGACGACGTCTTCATCATGGGCGAGGACATCGCCGAGATGGGCGGCTCGATGGGCGTCACCGCGGGGATGCTCGACGAGTTCGGGCCGGAGCGCGTACGCAACTCCCCGATCTCGGAGATGGCGATCGCCGGCGCGGCGATCGGCGCGGCGCTGCAGGGCATGCGGCCGGTCGCCGAGATCATGTACGAGGACTTCCTCACGCTCGCGACGGAGCAGATCGTCAACCAGGCCGCGAAGCACCGCTACATGTCGGGCGGGCAGCTCACCGTGCCGGTCGTCTTCCGCACGCAGGGCGGCGCCGGGTGGTCGCCGGGTGCACAGCACGCGCAGCAGCTCGAGGCGTGGTTCGTGCACATCCCGGGTCTCAAGGTGGTCTTCCCGTCCACGCCGGAAGACGTACGCGGGCTCCTCTGGTCGGCGATCTACGACGACAACCCCGTCGTCTTCTTCGAGCACCGGACGCTGTACCCGATCAAGGGCGACGTCCCGCAAGAGATCGAGCCGATCCCGATCGGGCGCGCGCGCGTGCATCGCGAGGGCGAGGACGTGACGGTGATCGCGACGGGACGGTTGGTGCATGAGAGCCTGGCGGCCGCGGAGGAGGCGGAGCGGGACGGGATCTCGGTCGAGGTCGTCGATCCGCGCACGCTCCAGCCGCTCGACGAAGACACCCTCGTCGGGTCGGTGAAGAAGACGAACCGGGCGGTCGTCGCACACGAGGCGGTCACGCGAATGGGCTTCGGCGCCGAGGTCGCGGCGGTGCTGCAGTACCAGGCGTTCGACTGGCTCGATGCGCCGATCGAGCGCGTCGGCTCGAAGTTCGCGCCGATCCCGTTCGCGCCCGTGATGGAGGCGTTCGTCGTCCCGGATGCCGAGGACGTGCTCGCCGCGATCAAGCGAACCGTGGGCAAGGGCTAGAGAGTGCCGACCGAGGTCATCCTCCCGCGGCTCGGCCAGGGGATGGAGTCGGGCACGATCGTCCGCTGGCTCAAGTCGGAGGGCGAGCCGGTGGAGAAGGGCGAGCCGCTGTTCGAGCTCGACACCGACAAGGTCACGCAGGAGGTCGAGGCGGAAACGGCCGGCGTCCTGCTCAAGATCGCGGTGCCCGAAGGCGAGGTGCCGGTCGGGCAGACCGTCGCCTTCATCGGCGCCGAAGGCGAGGCTGTCCCGGAGGTCGCAGCGGCGGTGTCGGCGACGCCCGAGGAGGACGCGACGCCGAGCGAACCGGAGACTGCGGCGCAGCAAGCGCCCGCTCCCGCGGCCGTCGCGTCCGGCAACGGTCGGCTCAAGGCCTCGCCGCTTGCGCGCCGCATCGCGCGGGAGCGCGGCGTCGAGCTCTCGGCCATCCACGGCACCGGCCCCGATGGCCGCATCGTCGCCGAGGACGTCGAGCGCGCCGAGGCCGGAGGCCCGACCGCGCCGCCGCCCGCGCCGGCCGCGGCTCCGGCGGGCGAGGTCGAGCGCGTGCCGCTCTCGAACATCCGCAAGACGATCGCGCGCCGGCTGACGGAGGCATGGCAGATCCCGGTTTTCCAGCTCCAGACCTCGGCCGAGATGACGCGCGTGAACGCGCTCGTTGCCAGGCTCCGCGAGCGCGACCCCGACGTTCGCGTCACGGTGACCGACGTCCTGACCAAGATCTCGGCGCAGGCGCTGATGCGCCACCGCGAGGTGAACGCGGAATTCACGGAGGACGCGATCCTCCTCCACCCGAGCGCGAACGTGGGCCTCGCGGTCGCGGCGCCGCAGGGTCTCGTCGTGCCGGTGATCCACAGCGCGGAACGGCTCTCGCTGACCGAGATCGCCGGCGTGCGGGCCGATCTCGTCGGCCGCGCGCGCGAGGCGAAGCTACGGGCCGAGGACATCGAGGGCGGCACGTTCACGATCTCGAATCTCGGCATGTACGCGGTCGAGCGCTTCACGGCCGTGCTCAACCCGCCGCAGGCCGCCATCGTCGCGGTCGGCGCGACCGAGGAGCGCGTCGTCCCGGCGGCGGGCGGCGAGACCGCTGTGCGGCCGATGGTCACGCTGACGGGAACCTTCGACCATCGCGCCGTCGACGGCGCTCCGGCTGCGGCCTTCCTCCAGACGTTGAAGGAGAGTCTGGAGGACCCGGGGCTCGCGTTGTAGAACTGTCCCATGGCGCCGACGGTCTGGTACCACGTCCGCAACCTCGACGAGGGGCGCCGCTTCTACCGCGAGGTGCTCGGCTTCGAGGAGCTCTCGGTCGACTTCGAGGACAGCTGGTCGACGCTCAAGCGCGGCGAGATGGAGATCGGACTCGTGGAGGGCGAGCCGAGCGACGACGGCGTCGCCCACGTCGACGTGGCCGACCTGAAGGAGGAGGCCGACCGCTTGCGCGAGGCGGGTGTCGAGGTCGGGATCGTCCTCGAGCTCACGGGCGAGATGCGCCTCCTCGACGTCTACGACCCGGACGGCAACCGGATCCAGCTCGCCGAGGAACTGCGGTAGTGCTCCGCCCCGTCGACCAGCTGGACACGCGCTTCCTTCGTGACATGCTCCGCCACGCCTATCACTGGCGGCTGGGCGACCCCGACCTACCGGTCTTCCGCTACGTCCAGAACTGGGGACGGCCCGGCGACGCCGGTGTGGTGGCGTCTGCCGGCCCGAACGCGTACGGCGCGGCGTGGTACCGACTCTTCCCGGCCTCGGCGCCGGGCTTCGGGTTCGTCGACGAGCAGACGCCGGAGCTGACGATCGCCGTCGTCCCCGCCGAGCGGGGCCACGGCACCGGCGCGGAGCTGCTCGAGGCGCTGCTCGAGCGCGCTCGCGCAGACGGCTTCTCGCGGATCAGTCTCAGCGCCGAGCCGGGCCAGACGGGCTTCTACGAGAAGCACGGCTTCCACGAAGTGCGACGCGAGGACGGAACCGTGACGATGGTCGCCGACCTCTGATTAGTGTCAGTCCGGACGAGATAAGGGACACAGAGGAGATGAGCATGGAAGTTGACGTCGCCGTCCTCGGAGGCGGCCCCGGTGGCTACACCGCCGCCATCCGCGCCGCGCAGCTCGGCGCGAAGGTCGCCTGCATCGAGCGGGAGCCGGAGCTCGGCGGCACTTGCCTGCGCGTCGGCTGCATCCCCACCAAGGCCTGGGTGCAGACCGCGTTCGCGCTCAAGGAGGCCGAGGAGAGCTTCGCGAAGTTCGGCGTCGCGGTGGGCGAGGCGAAGCTCGACTTCGCGGCCTCGAACGCGTGGAAGGCGGGCGTCGTCAAGCAGATGACCTCGGGCGTGGCGACCCTGTTCAAGGCGAACGGCGTCGAGTGGGCGAAGGGCGCCGGGACATTCAGCGACGCGAACACGATCGCGGTCGAGGGCGGCGAGAACGTGTCGTTCCGCTCGGCGATCGTCGCGACCGGCTCGTATCCGCTCCGGCCGCCGATCGAGGGACTCGACTCCCCTCGCTGCGTCGACTCGACAGGGCTGCTCGCGCAGGAGCAGGTACCGGGCAGGCTCGTCGTGCTCGGCGGCGGAATCATCGGCTGCGAATTCGCCTCGATCTTCAACCGCTTCGGCTCCGAGGTGACGATCGTCGAGATGCTCGAGACGCTCATCCCGCAGGAGGACGGCGACGCTGCGGGTGAGCTCGCCAAGCAGTTCAAGCGCCGTGGGATCGTGCTCCAGCTGGGCAAGCAGTGCACGAAGGTCGAAGACGACGGCTCCCAGCTCACCGTCCACTACGGCGACGGCGAGACGGTGCAGGCGGACCTGATGCTCGTCTCGGTCGGCCGTGGCCCGCTCGTCGAGGGGATCGGGCTCGAGCAGGCCGGCGTGCTCTACGACCGCCGCTTCGGGATCGGCACCGACGAGCATCGCCGCACGAACGTGCCTCACATCTACGCGGTCGGCGACTGCGCCGGCTACTGGCAGCTCGCCCACACCGCATTCCGCGAGGGCGAGATCGCCGCCGAGAACGCGACCGGGCACGAGGCGACCTTCGACAACCGCGCGATCCCGCGTCCCATCTACACGGATCCGGAGATCGCGTCCGTCGGGCTGACCGAGGCCGAGGCGCGCGAGCAGTACGGCGACGACGTCGCGGTCGGCCAGTTCCCGTGGGTCGCCAACGCGCGCGCCGTGATGCAGGACGAGACGGTCGGCTGGGTGAAGTCGATCCACGAGACGCGGTACGGCGAGCTGCTCGGGCTCGTCATGGTCGGTCCGCACGTGACCGACATGGTCGAGGCCGGCGTGGTCGCGATCGAGGCCGAGTCGACGGTGGAGACGGTCGCGGACGGCATCGCGCCGCATCCCACGCTGTCCGAGGCGATCAAGGAAGCGGGACTGGTCGCGCTCGGCCGCGCCATCCACATCCCCAACCGCAAGCCGCGAGCGGCCGCTCCCGCGTAAGGCCGGATAGGAGGAACGCATGACCATCGTGAACAGGAGAAATGCGGTCGTCGGCTGGACGATGCTGAAGCTCTGGAAGCGCAACGCGCGCCGCAGGGCAAAGCAGGCCCGTGGGCAGGTCGAGTCCATGCGCAAGAAGAGCGCTTGACGTTCTTCCGCTCCTCGATCGACGGCCTCGTGCCGTACGAGCCGGGCAAGCCGGTCGAGGCGGTCCAGCGTGAGCTCGGGCTGGAGCGGGTTGTCAAGCTCGCCTCGAACGAGGGGCCGTTTCCGCCGTTTCCCGCGGCGCTCGAGGCGATGGAGCGTGCAGCACTCGAGCTCAACCGCTACCCGGACGGCGGCGCGTGGACGCTCCGCACCGAGCTCGCAGAGCGGCACGGAGTCACCTTCGACGAGCTGATCGTCGGCGCCGGCGCCGACGGGATCATCGACCTGCTCGCCCAGGCGACGCTCGACCCGGGAGACGAGATCGTGTGCGGCTGGCCGTCCTTCCCGAGCTACGTCCTCACCGCGATGAAGCTCGGCGCCGAGAGCCGCCGCGTCCCGCTGCGCGACCACACCTACGACCTCGACGGCCTGCTCGCGGCGATCGGGCCGCGAACGAAGCTCGTCTACGTGTGCCACCCGAACAACCCGACCGGCACTGCCAACAGCAGAGCCGAGCTGCTCGCGTTC
>DATBAH010000089.1:0-5450 GCA_036271615.1 Gaiellaceae bacterium | reverse complement strand
TTCCGCGCCGCGTGGCCGCTCGTCGGCGTCCGAGTGCGGGAGGAGAGCTCTGCCGAGGACCTCCTGCGCCTGCTCGAGCACGGCGAGCTTGACCTGACCTTCGCGGACCTCCCGCTTCGAGAAGGTCCGTTCGAATGGGCGGAGGTGCTGCAGGATCCGTACGTCCTGCTCGTCTCGGCGCGTTCGGAGCTGGCGAAGCTCGACTCGGCGCCGTCGCTGCGCGAGGTCGCGAAGCTGCCGCTCATCGGCCGCCGCACGACCGACGAGCCCGAACGGTTCCTCGCGGGCCGCGTGCCCGAGCTGAACGTCGTGTTCCGCACCGACGACAACGGCACGCTCGGCGCCCTCGTCGCCGAGGACCTGGGCGCGGCGATCGAGCCGCGCCTCGTCGTCGACCCGAGCGACCGCGCCGTGAAGATGCTGCCCTTCGGCTCTCGGATCCCGCCCCGCACGCTCGTCCTCGCCTGGCATCGGGACCGCTATCGCTCGCAAGCGGCCGAGGCGTTCGTCGAGCTGGCCCGTGAGGTCGCCAACCCGTAAGGCCTCTACCTTGCGCCGCAAGACAAAGCCTACTATCATGCGGCGCATGGCAGTAGAGAGCCGGCGCAGCCAGATGCTCCGCGGAGTCCTCGATCTCTGCCTTCTGGCGGTCGTGGTCGACGAGCCCGCGTACGGCTACGAGATGACACGGCGGTTGCGCGAGCGGGGCCTCTCGACCGTCGGGGAAGGTTCGATCTATCCCCTCCTTGGCCGGCTCGAGCGGGAAGGCCTCGTCGCCACGCATCGTGAGGCGAGTGACGGCGGCCCGCCGCGTAAGTACTACAGCGCTTCGCCGAGCGGCCGGCGTGCCCTCACCGAGGGAGTGCGCGCGTGGCGCGACGTGCGGGGCGAGGTCGACTCGGTTCTCGCGACGATCGAAGCGGAGGTGGCGTGATGACCGCGTTCGTAGAGGAGTGCCGGCGCGAGTGGAAGCGGCTCGGCGTTCCGGACCTTCTGGCCGAGGAGATGGCGACCGAGCTCGAGGCCGATCTCGTGGAGGCCGAGGCCGACGGTCTCTCCGTCGCCGAGCTGCTGGGCGAGAGCGACCCGCGCCGGTTCGCTGCGACGTGGGCGAGCGAACGCGGCCTCGTCACCGATCCTCCGCGGAGGAGCCGCAAGCGGCTCTGGATCGGACTCGCCGCGGGGGTCGTCCTTGTCGTCGTTGCGCTATCGACGCTCGCGCTGATTCGGATTGACAACGGACCGGCGTCCGCCAACGTGGTGAAGGTTCCGCAGTTCCTGGGAGTAAAGGCCTGCGACGCGGTACGGATCGGACACCTTGCGGGTCTCTCGATGATCCACACCGTCTACAGGAGTCGCTGCAACGCGCTGGTCATCTCGCAAAAGCCCGCTGCAGGGCGCTACGTCCCGCTTCACACCCCCACGACGCTGCGTCTCAATCGCGCCCGCATACCGCATCTGGTCGGTCTGAAGGTGTGCGACGCCCAGCGGGTCGCGGCGAGAGCCGGCATCTACGTACGGAAGCGCGACGGTAATCAGGTCATCGGCCTCCCGGCGAGCAGTCGCTGTACGAGCTTCGTCGTCGCCCAGACGCCGGCAGCCGGTCAGATCGTCGACGCACCGGTCTTCATGACGGTGCGCGTTGGCGAGACCAAGAGCTAGAAGCGCTCGTCGTCGGCGAGATCGCCGTTGGCGCCGAGTCCCGCGACGACCGTCTCCTGCGAGCGCTCGTGGAGCCGCTCGCGACCACGCCGAACCGCCGTGAGGAAGCGCTCGAGATTGACCTCGAGGGAGGCGAGCTGGTTGTCGGCCCAGTCCTCCATCTCGAGCTTCATCTCGCGTGCGCTGCGCCGCGCGTCGTCGACGATCTCGTCTGCCTGCCGCTCCGCGATCTTCACGATCTCGGTCTGCGATGCCTCACGCACGGCCTGCTCCCGCGCCTCGGCCAGCAGCCGGTCGACCTCGCGCTTCGCCTCGGCCAGCATCTCCTGCCGCTCCTTGACGATCCAGCGGGCCTGCTTGATCTCCTCCGGAATCGTCGCACGCATCTGGTCGAGGATGTCGTAGATCTCCTCGCGGTCGATCCGCACCTGGTCGGTGAGCGGAACGGCCTTGGCGTTGTGGACGAGGTCGTCGAGCTTGTCGATCAGAACTAGTACGTCCATTGGCCCCGCAGTGTAGCCCCCAGGGCGGAGGACACCTACTTCAGAACCGTCGGGCCAGCCACTCGTAGATCTCGCCGAGCCGCCCGACTGCGATGGAGAGGTGGCCGTCTTCCTCGCTGATGTGCGCCTCGACGCCGGGAATGTGCCCGGCAAGCCAGCGTCCGTGCGCGGCCGGCACCATCTTGTCCTGCACGCCCTGCCAGAGCAGCGTCGGCACGCGAATCTCGTCGAGCTCGAAGCCCCACGGCTTGACGAAGGCCAGGTCGTCGTCGCGCCAGCCTGCGACGCCCGCTGCGGTTGCGCGGTCGAACATCTTCTTCGCGTGCTCGGCGCGCTCGCCTGTGAGGACTGCGGCGTCGACCGGCGGGAGGAGGGTGACCAGCACCTCCTTGATCTGCTCCGGCGTCGCCTTGCCGAACTCCGCAGCCTCCCGCTCGATGTAGGGAACGACCGCGTCCGCGCCTTCGAGCGCGAGGCCGAACTCCTCGACGTTCTGCTCGCCCATTCCCGCCAGCCAGTCGAGGCCGTCGGACGGGTACGGAGTCGGCGAGGCGATCGCGGCCGCGGCGATGCAGCGCTCGGAGCGCGCGCCGCAGGCGAAGGAGTGCGGGCAGCCGCCGGAGGCGCCCAGCGAGGCGTACCGCTCGATGCCGAAGTGGTCGAGCACGTCCTCGATGTCGGGCACGACGTCCGCGACCGAGCGGCCGGGATTCGGCGTCGAGCCCCCGTAGCCGGCGCGGTCATAGCCGATGATCCTCAGCCCGCGCTCTCGCGCCAGCTCGACGTCGGGCGGGTACGAGAGGCCGGCGCCGGGCGTCCCGTGGTGCTCCACGAGAACGTTTCCGTTCGGGTCGCCCTCGTCGTAGACGTGGAGCGTCCGGCCGTCTCTCAGCGTGACGTCGAGCTCGGTCACTCGCCCGGCCGTTCCGGCGTCCCCGGCCGCCCGTCCGGGAAGAGCTCGGCGAGACGGCGTGCCACCGGTGCCGGTACGAGCGCCGAGACGTCGCCGCCAAAGGCCGCGATCTCCTTCACGCCGCTCGACGAGACGAAGCTCACCTGCGGGCTCGCCATGACGTAGACCGTCTCGACCTCGGGCGCGAGCGTCCGGTTGAGCTGGTTCATCTGGAACTCCCACTCGAAGTCGGAGATCACGCGGAGCCCCTTGACGATCGCCTTCGCGTCCCACCTGCGCGCGAAGTCGACGACGAGCTCGCGGAAGACGTCGATCTCGACGTTGAGAAGGCCCGAGAGCGCGTCTTCGAGGAATTCGACCCGCTCCTCGACCGCGAACATCGGCTCCTTGTGCTGCGGTGTCCCCACCACGCCGACCACGACGCGATCGAAGATCCCGGCCGCGCGCGTGAGCACGTCGACATGCCCGTTCGTGACAGGGTCGTAGGTGCCGGGAGCGATCGCGGTGATCACGTTGCCGCCGCCTCGAAGAGCGTGACCTGCGTCCGGCCGTATCTGCGGCTCGTGCTGACCGGCAGCGGCAGATCGGGCTCGGTGCGGGCGGCCGTCTCGACGACGAGGAGGCCGTCCGCTGCTAGCAGCGGCGGCAGGTCGCGCGCGAGGCGGGGCTGGATTTCGGTGAGCATGCCGTAGGGAGGGTCGACCAGCACGAGATCGTACTTCGCACCCGCGGTCGCTTCCTGCGCGATCGTCCGCAGGACGTCGCCGTGGACGACGCGGGCGCCGTTCAGCCGCAGCCGGTCGAGGTTGTGCTCGATGGTCCGCACGGCTTCCGACTCGCGCTCGACGAAGACGGCGCTCGCTGCGCCGCGCGAGAGCGCCTCGATCCCGAGAGCCCCGGAGCCGGCGAAGAGATCCAGCACCTTCGCGTCGTCGACCGGGCCGACGAGGTTGAAGATGTTCTCGCGGACGCGGTCGGAGGTCGGCCGCGTGTCGAGGCCGCGCGGAGCGACGATTTTGTGCCCCTTCCGGCTACCGGCGATCACGCGCATGGCAGGATCGTCGCATGGCGACGTTCTCCCTCGTCCACGGGGCCTGGCACGGCGGCTGGTGCTGGGATGCGGTGCGGGCGGAGCTCGAGGCAGGCGGCCACGCTGTCCACACGCCGGACCTCCCGTGCGAGGACGTCGCTGCCGGCGTCGAGGAGTGCGCCGCGGCCGTTCCCGCGGCGGACGTCGTGGTGGGCCACTCGCTCGGGGGCCTGACGATCCCCTACGTCGAGGCTGGGACCCACGTCTTCCTCGCCGCGCTCGTCGGCGGGACCGGCGGGCCGGACGTCTTCGTGCCGGGCTTCGGCGACGGGCGCACCCGGGACGAGCTCGGCCGGTCGTACTACCCGGATCCCGCCGACGCGGCGGCCGAGCTCCAGTACCCGTCCGAGTCCGCGCCGCTGGCGTCGAGGCTCCGCCCGCAGGCGCCGCTCGATCCGGATCCGCTCGCGGTCGAGCGGCCCGTGTACGTCGTCTGTGCACGGGACGCCGTGATCCGGCCGGAGTGGCAGCGCCATCTCGCACGGGACGTGCTGGGGGTGGAGCCGCTCGAGCTCGACTCGGGCCACTCGCCGATGCTCGAGCGGCCGCGCGAGCTCGCGGACCTCCTCGACGCCCTCGTCTAGGCCGCGCGGCGGAGATCCTCGACCTGGCGGTGGGTCTCGCGGTAGATCCGCAAGAGCCGCTCGGAGTCGATCGGCACAGGCTCTCGCCGGCGCGGTCTCCCTCGGAGGAGCGCGAACAGCCTTCTCATGCGAGCGCCTCGGGCTCGATCTCGGAGAAGAGCGCCTCGGCGGCGTCCCGTAGCGGCCCAGGGCCGACCTCCGGCGCCTCCGCGCGCGCCCGCTCGAGCAAGTCGCGATCGCGGCGGAGGTGGGCGAAGCGGAGGTCGGAGAGACCGGACTGCCGCGTGCCGAGGAGAGCTCCGCCGCCGCGGAGCTCGAGGTCGACCTCGGCAAGCTCGAAGCCGTCGCTCGTGTCGCAGAGCGCCTGCAGGCGTGCATGCGCCGACTCCGTCAGCTCCTCCTTCGCGCGGGAGACGAGCAGGCAGTACGACTGCTCGGCGCCGCGACCGACGCGGCCGCGGAGCTGGTGCAGCTGCGCGAGCCCGAAGCGGTCGGCCTCCTGGACGATCATCACCGTCGCGTTCGCGACGTCGACCCCGACCTCGATCACCGTCGTTGCCACCAGCACGTCGAGCTCGCACGCCTTGAAGCGCGCCATCAGCTCGCGCCGCTCGGCGGCCTTGAGCCGGCCGTGGAGGCAGCCCACCCGGAAGTCGCGCAGCTCGGCGCGACGCAGCCGCGCGGCCTCTTCCTCGGCC
>DATBAH010000088.1:0-21007 GCA_036271615.1 Gaiellaceae bacterium | reverse complement strand
CTGCGGGGAGATCCGCCTCTGTCGACGGCTGCGCGGGTATTCGTCGCGCTCTTCGTCGCCGTCTGCCTCTTCTGGGCCGCCGGGCTGTACGCGCAGACGGTCGGCCGCGATCAGGCGGCGAGACTTGCGGGGCACCTCGACGAGCTGCCCGCCGTGACGCTTTCGGGCAACTCCGACCTCGACCTGAACAGCCCTGGCAGCCAAACGGTCAGCGAGAGCGTCGCCGGCCGCGCGCACACCTACAGCGGGCTACGCCTCCTCGCCGTGGCCGACGGGACGATGTGGCTGCTGCCGCAGGGTTGGACGGCCGGCGGCGGCCGGCTGTTCGCCGTCCCTGAGGCCGATGCGACCGGGCTCTCCTTCACGCCGGCCACGGTGCACCTGTCGGGTTCGGCTTCGGCGAACAACTTCTCGAGCAGTTCGGCTCCGTTGGCCGGGGCCACGGCGCCGGCCATCCGCAACGTCGGCCCGCTGAAGGTCGAGCTGACCACGGATGAGAGCCCGGTGGACGTCTTCCTCGCCAACCGCACGAAGAAGACGGTCTCCGGCGTCGAAGTCGCCGGCATGCTCGGGAAGTCGGCGCAGCCGTTCGTGACGGGGAAGACCGCTTTCTGCAAGGTCGCCGGCACTCGGTTCCTGTGCAAGGTGGATGCGATCCCGCGGGGACGCCATACGGACCTCAAGATCGGGTATCGCGGCAAGTCGACGCCGCACGGGAAGGTGACGGTGACGGTCGGAGCCGCCCACAGCCACTTCCCGCTCCTGTTCAGCGGCTGAGCGCCTTTAGCAGCGCGCGGCCGCGAGGCGTGCCGTGGCCGGTGCATGCGTCCCAGGCGTGCTGTCGGGCGCGGTAAGCCCCGTTCGTGCCCCTCGAGACGTCGTTGAAGACCGAGGGGGTGTCGAGCATCTCGTAGAGCAGCGGATTGAGGAAGCCGGCCCGTGAGCCGAGGTGCTGGTTGAGCTGGGCGATCAGCGCAGCCCACAGCGGTGCCACGGCGCTCGTCCCTCCGAAGGGATGGTCGGTGAGACCATCGCCGACGAGGTAGCCGGTCTGGGGATCGGCGTTCCCGGCGACGTCCGGCACGCCTCGCCCGGGGCCGCCGTCTTCGTTGACCGAGACGGGCACGCGTGCCTTCGCCTGCCACGAGGGGACGTCGTAGTACGAGCTCACGCCGCCGCCCGTCGAGTTGCCGTCGTGGTCGTTCCACACGACCTCCGCAATCCCGCCCTCGGTCTCCTCGAGATGCGTGCCGCCGCAGGCGAGGACATGCGGGCTCGAGGCCGGGTAGTCGACGTGAGCCACTCGCCCCGCTACGCCGTCTCTCCAGCCGTTGTCGCCGGAGGCCGCGCAGACGGTGACGCCGAGCGCCGCGGCGGCGCGGAAGGCGTGGTCCAGCGCGCGCCGGCCCTGCTCCGTCCACTGGTCCTCGGCCTGGCCCCAGCTGATCGAGAGGATGGACGGCGCGCGCGGGTCGAAGAGGGCGGTCGTCACCGCATCCAGGAATCCGCGGTCGGTCGCCGGTGCGAAGTAGACGAGCTGCTCGGCGCCGGGCGCGATGGCGCCGATCACCTCGATGTCGAGGACGACCTCGCCGTCGGCGACGTGGTCGTGCCCCGGCCGGTTGCGGGCGCCGTCGACCGAGACCGCCGTGATCTTCGGCATCGGCTTGCCGAGCTTCTCGAAGTAGCGACGCAGCTTGGAGCGGAGGAAGCCGCCGCCGAGCTCGATCACGGCGATTCGCTGGCCGCTTCCGTCGAGGTCGCGCGGGAAGTCGTAGAGCTGGGCGATCCGCGGCGGCGTGAACGACGTGCGCCGCGCCTGCTCGACGCGGCCGTGCGGGACGGCTCGACAGTCAGGGGTCGCCTGGGGCCGGTCGTCGAGGCCGAGAACGGCTTCGATCGCCGGCGCGACCACGGCCGGAACGTGCAGGTGTCCCGAGCGACCGCGGTAGTCGCCTTCCGGTGACCGGTAGTGGGAGAGGTGCGTGCGGAACGCCGCCTCCATTCGGGCCGCCTGGCCCGTGAGTACGACGCTGCGGCGCCCGGCGCTCGCCTGCCGAACCTGCAGGCCGTGCTCGGTCGCGAAGTCCTCGATCGCGGCGAGATCCTTGCGGTCAGCGCCGTAGCGCGCCGCGAGCTCGCGGCGACTGAGGTAGCGACGCTCCCCGAGGGGCTGCCGCCCCAGCTCTTCCGGCGCAGGCAGCGGCGCGCGCGGACGCACGAGCACCGTCACCTCGACCGGCTCGTCGGACGCGACCGTGCCGACCCGATGCGCTCCCGGCAGCGGTTTGCGAGCGCTGCCGCCGAGCCTCGTCCTACGTGTCGTCGTCGCCGGTGCGCTCCTCCTCGCCGTCGCCTTCGAGGCCGTGCCCTTCGAGGCCGTGCCCTTCGAGTCCGTGCCCTTCGAGGCCGTGCCCTTCGAGGCCGTGTTCCTCGAGGCCGTGCTCTTCGAGGCCGTGCTCCTTGGGTGCTTCGTTCTCCTCGGGTGCGTCGTGCTCGTGGCCGTTCTCGTGCTCGTGCTCGTGCGTACCTTCGCCCATGTGGGCCTCCTGTCCGCAGCTTGCGCCGAATCTAACCTGCCGCGCGAGCGGCTTCAAGTTGCGCGAGGCTGGCGACTGCGCCCTTTGCCTCGGCGATCTGCCGCGCCTCGGCGAGCAGTCGCTCGGCCTCGGCGGCGTCGTCCGCGGCCGCGGCGGCTTCGGCTCCGGCTGTGAGCGCGGTGATCGAGAGCTGCGGGAACTCGGCCTCCGCGATGAGCCGCCTCGCCTCGGTGGCAAGCTCGACGGCCTCCTGGGCGGAGCCCTCACGCGCGCGGACCCTTGCCAGAGCGGAGCGCCACAGCACGTGCGTGATCAGGTCATGGGAGGGAGCTTCGGCGGCGGCCCGCTGGGCCAGCTCCTCCGCCTCCTCGAGCCGACCGAGCCTTGCCACGACCTCGGCGAGCAGCCCGCGGTGCGTTGTCGCCGACGTCGCAGCTCCGATCTCGTCCAGCGCCGCCGAAGAGGCGCGCAGCTCGCGCTCGGCCGCGGCGATGTCCCCGGCGAGCAGCTCGATCTGCGCTCCGACGAACGACTGGGTGGCGCGCCGGAAGCGGAGTCCGAACTCCTCGTACGTCGCAGCGGCGTCCCTGAACAGGCTGCGTGCCTCGTCGAAGTCGCCGCGCAGCGCGAACAGCCCGGCCAGACTCACGCGGATGCCGCTCCGCAGTGGCCGGTCGAGTCCGAGCGCGTCGGGCAGGTCCTGCACGCGGGCGATCGCCTGCTCGACCGGGTACGGCCCGTAGAGCTGGGCCTGCGCGATCAGCCCCGCGAGGGTGCCGACCATCTCGAGGCCGGCGTGCGCCCGGCGCGCATGCTCGAGCGCGCGCTCGATCGCTTCTCCTCTGGCCTGCCAACGGCACGCCGCGAGATCCCCGCTGCTCCGTAACCACCAGGCGCGGGCGAGCGCCAGCTCGTCGCCGAGCGGCTCGAGCTCGGCGATGGCCTCCTCCGCAAGCGCGACGCTCTCCTCCACCGGCCTCCCCTCGGCGAAGGCGCGCACGAACTGGAGCTCGATGCGGGCGTGCAGCTCTTGGGTGCGGAGCCCGAGCGCGACGGCGGACTCCACCGCTTCGGCGAGAGCGGACTCGGCCGCAGGCAGGTCTCCGCCGGCCAGGCTGGCGGTTCCGAGCTCCGTCAGCACGACGGGGAGCTGGCTGTCGTCGGCCGGGAGGAGCTCGCGTGCCCGTTCGAGCAGCGAGATCGTCGCCGGGCTGTCGGTGCGGCTGAGCGTCTCCTCGGCCGCGAGGCGCAGGAGGTGGGCGGCCCGCTTGGCGAGCTCGACGTCCTCGAGTCCGAGCTCCCGCCGCAGAAGGCAGCTCTGCTCGAGATGGAAGCCGACGACCGCCGGCGCGCCGCCGGAGTCGTCGAGGTGTGCCGCCACCTTTTCGTGCAGGTCGGCGCGAAGTGCCTTCGGCATCCCCTCGTAGACGGCCTCGCGGATGAGCGCATGCTGGAAGCGGAAGCCGTCGTCCGGGATCGTCACGTCGGGTTCGATGAGGCCGCGCCGCACGAGCTCGAACACTCGCGTCTGCGCCCGTTCCTGGTCCGGCGGTGGGATGAGGCGCAGGACGGCGTCGAGCGAGAAGCTGCGGCCGATCACCGCGGCGTGCTCGAGCACTCCGCGCTCCTCGAGATCGAGGCGGTCGAGCCGAGCGTGGAGGACGCCGCGGATCGAGCCGCTCAGCGTGACGTGGCTGCCCTGCTCGCCCGCGAAGGCCGCGAGCTGCTCGATGAACAGCGGATTCCCCTCGGCGAGCTCGGCGATGCGTTCGCGCAGGCCGGCGGGGGCGTCGAGTGCGTCGAGCAGGCCGTTCGAGTCGACGGGGGACAGGGCCGCGAGGGCTAGTGTCGCCTCCGGCCGGGACAGCCACTGCGGCCGCCTTTCGGCGAGCTCGGGGCGGGCGAGGCAGAGAATCAGCACCGGGGCGGCTCCGAGCCGGACCGCGAGGTGCTCGATCAGGTCGAGAAGCGTCTCCTCGGCCCAGTGGACGTCGTCGAAGACCGCGACGAGTGGCTGCTCGCGGGCCAGCTCCTCGAACAGGCCCCTGGTCGCCGCGAACACCTCGTAGCTCGAGCGCTCGAGCACGCTCTCGTCTCGCCCCGCGTGGCGAAAGGCGTCTCGAATCGGGGAGAAGGTCGTCCCCTCGCCGTACGGCGGGCAACGCGCGATCACGACGCTTGTCCGGCTGTCCAGCGCGCCGAGCAGCTCCTGGGCCAGGCGAGATTTGCCGATGCCGGAGTCGCCGACGATCGTCACGAGGCGGACGCCGGTGGAGGTGGCCTCGTCGTAGATGCCACGCAGGCGCTCGAGCTCCCGCTCCTGGCCGACGAAGCGTGTGTCGTCACGGCGCGGGATGGCCGTCGCTGCGTGATCGACCGACTCGAGGCGGAACGCGGTCGCCGCGCCGGCCTTTCCCTTCAGCCTCAGCGGGTCGAGCTGCGTCGCCTGCACCGCGTGCTCGACGAGGCGGTAGGTCGACTCGCCCAGCACGATCTCCCCGGGGGCTGCGGCCTGCTCGAGACGCTTGCCGACCGCGACCGCGTCGCCGCTGACGAATCCGTGGCCGGCGGACGGATCCCCGGTCACGACCTCGCCGGTGTTGATCCCGATCCGGACCTCGAGGTGGGCAACGCTGGCGCGGTCGAGCTCCGAGACGCACTCGTGCACGTCGACCGCCGCCCGCACCGCTAGCAGCGCGTCGTTCTCGTGCACCACCGGGACGCCGAAGACGGCCATGACCTCGTCGCCGACGAACTTCTCGACCGTGCCGCCGTGCGTCTCGATCACCGCCGCGGCCCGCTCGAAGAAGCGAAGCATCAGGCTCCGGAGCGCCTCCGGGTCGAGCCGGCCCGCCAGCTCGGTGTACGCGACGAGGTCGCAGAACAGCACCGTGACCGTCTTGCGGCCTTCCGCCGTCCGATTCGAGAGCACGTCCATGGCTCGAACGTACACCTCCACGCCTGCGATTTCGAGGCGCTTGCCGAGGAAGGCGCCGGGTGGGAGAAGCCCGCAGGCAAGCGGGCGTCTCCCAGTCGGATACGCGTTACTCGTCCTCTGCGGGCGTGTCGGTGTCGGGGTCGATCTGATCGGCGCGCGCGCCGACCTCGGCCGCGACCCGCCGCGACTCGCGCGCCTCGCGCACCTGTTCCTGCGCGACACGCTCTCGCTCTGCGGCCTGCTGCGTCCGCGTGTCGGCTTCCTGACGAAGCTCGTGCGCCTGGTCGCGACGCTGCCGCCTGTCGCGGCCGCGCATCGCACCGACGACGAGCACCGCAACTGCGACCACCACTGCGATCGCGAGCACGATCCAAATCCACGTTGCCATTCGAAGCACCTCCTCCGTTCGGAGAGCAACGGCGGACGCCGGTCTTCGGTTCCGCTGCGGCCGAGCGCTATAGGCTCGAGCCCCTGAATCCCGCCGAAGCTTGGAGGTTCCAATGGCAGTCGTCTACGTGCAGGAGTTCCCGATCGCGGATCGCTCGACGCAGAACTACGACTACGTCGCCGGCAAGGTCGGCGACGGCCCGTTCGACGGGTTGATCGTGCATACGGCCGGCTTCGACGACGAGGCCGGCGTCTTCAGGATCCTCGATGTCTGGGAGACACGCGAGCAGGCCGACCGGTTCCTGGCCGAGCACGTTCAGCCGATGCTCGAGCAGGGGCCTGGTGCGTTCCCCAACCCGGACGCGTTCACCGAGCCCACGAGGGACGGCTTCTACGAGCTGCATCACGTCGTCGGCTCGTAGCTCGCTGCTTCTGCCATGACCTCGTAGAAGTGAGGCGCCCCGAGCCGGAGCGAGCCGGGGCGCCTTTACCGGGGCGCGATCGACTGAGCAGTGTCCGTCGAGCGCGAGGCTCCGTTTTCGGGAGGATCGCGTCGCCTCATGCGGTTCCTCGCCGTACGCGGGTCTCCGAGCCTTCGTGCGATCTCTCTTCCGTCCTCGGCATCGATCGATCCGACAACGCGGAAGGTGTCCTCCCCGGAGTCCGTGACGCGGACGACGACGAGCGGGACACCTGGGACGAGGATGTCGAAGTCCGCATCGTCGATGACCACGACCGACGGCTCGGTCTCGGTCACGGCCCACGGGACCGCCTCCGCGAGGGGGCCGACGGTCGTCGTGAGGCGCCCGTCGAAGCCGTGGCCGAAGATGTGGCGCTCCACGCTGCGCAGAGCGGTCGCCTCTGGACGCGGCTCGCCCGCGGTGCGGGTGATGACGACCTCGCCGTGGCCCCCGTCCGGGCGCGCGAGCCGGGTCGCGGCCCGCATAGCCGTGTCGGAGGGGCGCTCGGCCATCGTGGCAACCAGCACCTTCTCGCCCAGCACCTTGTGGGCTGCGCCTCTCGGCATCCAGGTGACGACCCGCTGGGCGAGCACCGCGGCGACCGAGATGCTGACGAGGATCAGCACGAGGACGGCGTTGACGACCGAGGTGTCGAACAGCCCGAGCTCGAAGCCGATCAGCGTCACGGCCAGCGTCGCCGCCGCCTGCGGCGCCGTCAGCACGTACATGGCGCCGCGCTCGGGCGGGTCGAACCCGAGCGCAGCTCCGGCGAACCAGCAGGCGATCGCCTTGCCGCCGAGGGCGCCGAGGCAGATCAGCCCCGCGAGCTCGAGCGTTTCGGTTGTGAACATCACCGACGGGTCGAGCAGTAGCCCGATCGAGACGACGAACACGGGCACGAACACGGCGGAGCCGAAGAACTCCACACGATCCATCGACTGGCCTTCGTTCGGAACGAGGCGATTGAGGGCCAGGCCGGCGAAGAAAGCGCCGATGATCGGCTCGATCCCGAACACCTCCGCGAGCGCCGCCATCGCGAGGAGCGCGACGATCACCACCACGTAGCGCGCCACACGGTCGCCGCCCCACATGCGAAGGGCGCGGTCGACGAGTCGCGGTAGCAGGAGCAGCCCGACACCGGCGAGGACGACGAAGCCGACCGCGATCTCCACGATCACCACGGTGATGTCGGCGGACGCCGTCTGGGTTCCGGCGACCACCGCGAGGACGATCAGCGCGAGCGTGTCGGTGAGCACGGTCGCCCCGACCGCCGAGGCGACGGCGGGGTTGCCGCCGAGCCCGGCGTCGCGGAGCGTGGGATAGACGATGAGCGTGTGCGACGAGAACAGCGCCCCGAGCAGAATCGTCGCGGCGACCGACCAGCCGAGTGCCCAGCCGATGACGAGGCCGGCGCTGAAGGGGACCGCGAACGCGGCGAGCCCCAGCACGACTGCGGCGCTCCGCTGCTTTCGGAGCACATGCAGGTCGAGCTCGAGGCCGGCGATGAACATGAGATAGAGCAGGCCGAGCTGGCCGAGCGCCGGCACGGTCTGGTCGCCGGCTTTGATCAGGTCGAGCCCGTGCGGCCCGATCGCGAATCCGCCGAGGAGAAGGCCGATCAAGCCGGGAAGCCCGAGCCGGCTGACGACGAGCGGCCCGAACAGGATCACCGCGAAGAGCACGAGGAACTCGAGCACCGCGCCGGACGGGGCCTGGATCGACGCGACGAGCATCACGGGCTGCTCAGGATCAACGGGACGTCCGCCTGGCTGCCGAGCCACTTCGAGGAGAGGCTCGAGATCGTCCCGTTCGCGGTGAGCGCCCGGATCGAGGAGTCGACGATGTCGAGATTCGGCGAGCCCTTCGGAAGGACCGCGGCAAGGCCTTCGCCTCCGTTCAGCTGGCCGAGCACGTGGAAGCGTCCCGGCTCTGCCCGGGCGAGGCCGAGGGCGACCGGGAGATCGACCAGCAGGGCGTCCGCTCGTCCCGAACGGAGCACCTCGAGCTCGCTCGACCGGTCCTCGACGACGACCGGCGGGCTCGTCGGCTGCACGACGTTCCTGACGATCGGCGTGAGCGTCGATACCCGACCGACCACCCAGTGCAGGCTGCGCAGGCCCTTCAGGTCGATGGCCTCGACGCCGCGACGACCGAGCACGCCGGGTGGAGCAATCAGATACGGCGTCGAGAACGAGGCCGTCCGCTCCCGCTCGGAGGTCGGAGTCACCTGTGACAGCCCGAGATCGGCTCCGTCGAGACGGCCGTGGGTGACTTTGGCGAACGGCACCTGCACGACGCGCACGCGCTCGAGCCCGAGCTTGTGCGCCAGTGCGAGCGCCAGGCCCGCCTCGAAACCCGACTTGGCGCCTCGCCCGAACCAGAAGCCCGGCGCCGGCAGAAAGGAGGTCGCGACGATCAGCACCCCGGGCTTCCTGGGCACGAATTTCGCCCCGGCCGCACCTTGCTCCACCGCGCAACCGGAGAGGGTCAATCCCGCCGCGATCGCCGCGAGCGCAACCGCCCAGCCCGTCGGCTGACCCCAGGCCGTCACGCGACTGCCGACTCGTTCGCGCCTGGCATGACGAAAACGGTCGCAGGCACGCAGCACCCTCGCTTCATCCGAACTGCACGAGATGCAAGCGGAGGAAGCCCGACCTCTAGCTGCGGGGCAGGGATTCGAACCCCAACTTCCTGATCCAGAGTCAGGCGTCCTACCATTAGACGACCCCGCATCGGGTCGGCGCCCAGTGTAGCCAGGCGGTTCGGGCGCTTCAGATCTCGAGGCGGTAGATCGGCACGAGCCGCTGCTCGGTCTCCGTATCGATGTGCGCGACGACCTCGACGTAGGGCTCGAGGCCGCTGCCGCGGAGCTTCGCCTTGAGGAGGCCGTCCACCTGGAAGAGGCCCGACGAGTTGTTCATCCGGATCTCGATCAGGACCGGCCGCTCCTCGCCGTCCGAGATCGTGACGTCCTCGATCGCCGCCGCCGAGAGCGAGTGCATCGAGATGCTGCCCTTCTCGAACGGGATCCGCGAGCGGCCCTTCGCCATGTCGAGCGCATCGGCGACGCGGACGATGCCGGCGTCGACGGTGAGCGGCTCGCCGTCGGCCCGGTGGCTGATGATCGCCTGCAGCACCTCCGACACGATCACGGTCTTGTCGGGCTCCTCGTAGATTCCGTCGAGCAGCTCCCGCATCTTCGGCTCGGAGAGGAAGAGGGAGAAGTCCTCGTGGCCGTGCCGGTGGATCGACATGCCGACGCAGTGGAAGAGCGCGGCGAGCACGACGACCACCTCGGCGTCGTCCTGCTCGAGCCCGAAGTCGCGGACGAGGCCGGGCTCGACACCGTGCTTCGTGAGCTGGCGGAGGAGCTTGAGCGCGATGTTGGTGACGATCTGGACGTGAACCCAGGAGTGGTCGTTGATCGCCATCCGCGCGACCGCATTGACGTTCGAGACGTGCCACCAGCCCTTGACCTGGTCGTCGGCGTTGACGCGCTCGATCAGTGTGCGGAGCTTGCGGTTGCCGCGCACCGGGACGTTGATCTTCATCCGCGCGACCGCTTCGGCCGGCGTGAGGCGCGCCTCGCGCTCCGCCTCGGCGTCGACCGGCTGCTCGATGCGCTCGGCGGTCTCCTCGTCGAGTCTCGTCTCGTCCATGCCTGGTTGCAGTCTGACGGATGACGTATAGATGGGCACATGCACGAGCCCCATCCAGTCGGTCTCGTCGTCGACGACGATTACCTGCGCAGCCGCCTGACCGTCTTCTTCCGCCTGCTGCTGGCGATCCCGCACCTGATCTGGTTCTTCCTCTGGACGGTGGCGGTCCTCATCACCTCGATCGTCAACTGGGTGATCTCGATCTTCACCGGCCGGCCGCCGCGCGGCCTCCACCGGTTCATGTGCAGCTACACCCGCTACCAGGCGCACCTCGGCGCCTATCTCACGCTCATGGCCAACCCGTATCCGGGCTTCACCGGCGAGTCGGGTGAGTATCCGATCGACATCCGGCTGCCGGAGGAGCCCGTGAGGCAACGGCGCTGGACGATCTTCGTGCGCATCTTCCTCGCCATCCCGGCGCTGATCGTCTCGGCGGCGCTGGCCGGCTCGACCGGCGCGAGCTTCTCGTCGTCGGCACGCGGGTCCGGGAACAGGACGTCGAGCTTCAACGGGGGAGGCGCGCTGATCCTCGTCTGCGGATTCCTCGGCTGGTTCGCCTCGCTCGCGCGCGGGCGGATGCCGAAGGGCCTGCGCGACGCGGGCGCATACGCGATCGGCTACACGGCGCAGTCGACGGCCTATCTCCTGCTCGTCACCGAGCGCTATCCGAACGCGGACCCGACCGAGCTGCTCGTCGCGGTCACCGACCGTCCTCCGCGCCATCCGGTGCGCGTCGTCGGCGATCCGTACGACCTGCGCCGCTCGCGGCTGACGGTGTTCTTCCGGATCCTGCTCGCGGTGCCGCACATCATCTGGCTCGTGCTGTGGGGGATCGTCGTGATCCTCGCGGCGATCGTGCAGTGGTTCGTCACGCTCGTCAGAGGGACGCCTGCAAGCGGACTTCATCGCTTCATCTCGGCGTACATCCGCTACCGGCTGCACGTGCTCGCCTTCATCCTGCTCGTCGCCAACCCGTTCCCGGGCTTCACAGGCGCACCGGGCACCTATCCGCTCGACCTCGACGTCGAGGGGCCGCAGCGCCAGAACCGGTGGAAGACGGGCTTCCGGATCCCACTCGCGATTCCCGCGCTGCTCGTCAACGGGGCCCTGAGCGGAGCGCTCGTCGCCGCCGCCGTGCTCACGTGGTTCTACGCGCTGGTCAAGGGCTCGGCGCCGTGGGGCCTGCGGAATCTCTCCGCCTATGCGCTGCGGTATGACGCGCAGACGAACGCCTACGGGTTCCTCGTGACCGACCGCTATCCGCACGCCAGCCCGCTCGAGGGCGAAGACACGCCCGAAGCGTGACCCGCAGCCGCGCGGCGTTCCTGCTCGCGTTCGCTGCGATCTGGGCGGTCGCAGCGTGGCTGCTCTGGCAGTCGTCTCTGCCGGCGCTCCATCTGCCGCACCTCGACGAGCAGGCGCTCTTCCCCGCCGACGCGCTCCATCGTGCGCAGCACTACAGCGAGGTCGAACGGCTCTTCTGGCTCGCGCAGACCGTGACGCAGCTCGTGGTTCTCGGGCTCTTCGCCCGCTTCGGCGTGCGCTGGATGCGAGAGTCGGCGGCAGGGCCGATCGGTACCGGGATGCTGCTCGGGATGATCGGTTTCGCGCTCGTCTGGGTCGCGGAGCTGCCGTTCTCGGTGCTGAGTGTCTGGTGGCGTCACCGCTACGGGCTCTCCGGCAGCTACGTCCAGGCCACGGTCGGGAACTGGTTCGCGCTCGGCGTGCAATTCGCCTTGCTCTGCGCCGCGCTCGCGATCGTGATGGGCCTCGCGCGGGCACGGCGGATCGGGCAGCGGTGGTGGCTCCTGGCCGCGCCGGTCTTCGTCGGCCTGAGGACCCTGCTCGCCTTCGTCACTCCGTGGCTGCTCGGCGGGACCACATTCCATGCGCGCTACGTCGCGGAGCTCGAGCAGACCGAGCACGTCCGCGTTCCCGTGCGGGTGTTGAGCGGCTTCGACGAGCCGAATGCGTTTGCGACCGGTCTCGGCGCCAGCCGGCGCGTCTTCCTCTGGAGGCCGATCGTCGAGCGGCCCTTCACCCCGCGCCTGGACCGCTTCGTGCTCGCGCACGAGCTCGGCCATCTCGCGCACAACCACATCTGGAAGTCGATCGGCTGGTATGCGCTCTTCGCCTTCCCGCTCGCGTTCCTCATCTCGCTCGCGACCAGGAGTCGCGGTGGGATGGGCGTGCCCGAGGCGGTCCCGCTCGCGATCTTCGTCTACGTCGTGTTGCAGCTCGCGTTCCTGCCGCTGCAAAACGTCGTCACGCGGCACCTGGAGGCCGAGGCGGACTGGTCGGCGCTACGGGCGACACACGACCCGGCTGCGGGGCGTCAGCTCTTCCGGCTGTTCGCGTCACAGACGCTCGACGACCCGAACCCGCCGTGGTGGGACTACGTCTTCCTCGAGAACCATCCGACGCTCATGCAGCGGATCGAGATGACGGACGCCTATGCCCGGGCGACGCCATAGGAGTCGCGGGCTTAGCCGGCGGCGCTTGCGGCCCCAGCCCAGTCGCCGTAGAGGCTCGTGTACAGCCCCTGCAGGGCGAGAAGCTCGTCGTGCGAGCCCTGCTCGATCACCTGCCCGTGCTCGAGCACGACGATGAGGTCGGCGTCGCGGATCGTCGAGAGGCGGTGCGCGATCACGAACGAGGTCCGGTCGGCGAGCAGCGTCCGCAGCGCCCGCTCGATCGTCCGCTCGGTGCCGATGTCGACCGAGGACGTCGCCTCGTCGAGGATCAGGATCCGCGGGTCGGCGAGCAGCGCACGCGCGAAGGCGACGAGCTGCCGCTGGCCGAGTGACAGCCGCGAGCCGCGCTCGCCGAGCTGCGTCTCGTAGCCGTCCTCGAGCCGCAGGATGAAGTCGTGCGCTCCGACCGTCTGGGCTGCGCGAACGATCTCCTCCGGCGTCGCGTCCGGCTGCGCGAAGGCGATGTTCTCGGCGACGGTTCCGGCGAAGAGAAAGCCCTCCTGCGGCACGATCCCGAGCTGGCGGCGCAGTGACTCCATCGTGACGTCGTTGAGGTCGTAGCCGTCGATCGTGATCCGGCCCGAGGTGGGCTCGTAGAACCGCGCGAGGAGCTTGGCGATCGTCGACTTGCCTGCGCCCGTGTGGCCGACGAGGGCGACTGTCGTCCCCGCCGGCACGTCGAGGTCGATCCCGTGCAGCACCTCCTCGCCGACCTCGCCGCCGCGAAGCCCGTAGGAGAAGTGGACGTCCTCGAATCGAACCCGGCCCGAGATGTGTGGCAGCGGCCGTGCGCCGGGCCGGTCCACCACCTCGGGCTTCTCGTCGAGCACGCCGATGACCTTGTCGAGCGCCGCGGTCGCGGAGAGGAACGTGCTGTAGAGCTGCGACAGCTGCTGCACGGGGTCGAAGAAGTTGTTGATGTAGAGCATGAAGGCGAAGAGGGTCCCGATCACGATCGCGCCCTGGAAGTAGAGGTGGCCGCCGTAGCCGAGCACGATGGCGAGGGCGAGTGTCGCGAGGAGGCTCACGAACGGGAAGTACAGGCCGTTCAGTACGACCGTCTCCATGTTCGAGTCGCGGTAGCTTCGGGCGACCGTGCTGAAGTTCTCCGTCGCGCGCTCTTCGCGCACGAACGCCTGGACCATCCGCATGCCGGCGATGTCCTCGGCGAGCGTCGCGGTCACGAGTCCGAGCCTTTCCCGGACCGACGAGTAGGCGCGGGCCGAACGGACGCGGAAGATCACCGTCGCGATGATCATGAACGGGATCACGGTCAGCGTCACGAGCGCGAGTTCCCAGTCGAGGAAGATCAGGAGGAACGCGGTCCCGCTCAGCATCAGCGTGCTCTGCGCAAGCGTGGTGATCCCGTCGGTGACGAGCTGATCGATCGCCTCGATGTCGTTCGTCATCCGGCTGATCAGGACGCCGGCGCGGTTGCGCTCGTAGAAGCCGAGCGACAGCCGCTGCAGATGGCCGAAGAGCTGCTTGCGGAGGTCGGCGAGGATCCGCTCGCCGACCCAGCCCGTCATGTACGTCTCGACGTACGTCATGCCCCAGTTCGCGAGCCCGAGGGAGACGAAGACGACCACGACGACGATGAGCGCCGTGCCCGTCGTGCCGTTGACCGCGTCGTCGAGTGCGCGCTTCGCGAGGAGGGGCGGGGCGAGCGCGGTGGCCGTCGCGGCCAGGAGCGAGAAGACGGAGAGGAAGGTGCGAAGCCGGTAGGGCTTCGTCAGCCGCCAGAGCACTCCGAGCCGACGCCGCGTCGAGTTCCAGGACCAGTCCTCGACCTCGGCACCGCGTACCCGCATCAGGCTCCCGCCCGGCTGGTGGACTCTCACGCGACCTCCTCGACCTCGGCGCGGGACTCGACCTCGTCGGCGAACTGCCGCTCGAGCAGCCCATGCTCGTAGATCTCGCGGTAGATGGAGCTCGTCTCGAGCAGCTCGTCGTGGGTGCCCCGGGCGCAGACCCGACCGCTGTCGAGAACGACGACCTCGTCCGCGAGCGCGATCGTCGAGAGCCGGTGCGCGATGATCAGCGTCGTCCGCCCCTGCATCACCTCGCGCAGGCCGGCGCGGATGCGCGCCTCCGTCGTCGCGTCGACCGAGGCGGTTGCGTCGTCGAGGATGAGGATGCGCGGGTCGACGGCGAGGGCGCGCGCGATTGCGATGCGCTGCCGCTGCCCGCCCGAAAGCGTGATGCCGCGCTCGCCGATCACCGTGTCGTAGCCCTGCGGCAGGCGGTCGATGAACTCGTGCGCCTGTGCGAGCGTCGCCACGCGCTCGACCTCGTCGTCCGTCAGCTCCGGCAGACCGAAGGCGATGTTGTCGCGCACGGTGGTGGAGAAGAGGAACGGATCCTGGGCGATTACGCCGATCGCACGGCGCAGCGACGCGAGCTGCACGTCGCGCACGTCTGCTCCGTCGACGAGCACGCGCCCGGAGTCGACGTCGTAGAAGCGGGGCACGAGCGAGGACAGCGTCGTCTTGCCCGAGCCGGTATGGCCGATAAGCGCCACGGTCGTCCCGGCGTCGAGGGCGAGGTCGAGGTCCTCGAGCACCGGCCGGCCCGGCAGATACGAGAACGAGACGTCCTCGAAGCGGATCGCTCCTCCTCCCTCCGGGAGCTCGACCGCATCCGGCCGGTCGGCAACGTCCTCTGGCTCGTCGAGGATCTGGAAGATCCGCTCGCCCGACGCGGTCGCGCGCTGCGCCTGACCGACCCACATGCCGAGTGAACGCAGCGGAGTGACGAGCAGCGCCAGGTAGAGGTTGAAGGAGACGTAGTAGCCGATCGGGAGCGAGCCGTTGGCGACCAGGCGCGCGCCTAGGAGCAGAACCGCAGCCTGGGCGAGGAGCGGCAGGAACGAGAGCAGCGGTACATACGTCGCGCGCTGCCGGTTCGCTCGGATCGTCTGGCGGAAGAGCGCCTCGTTGCGGACGCGGAACTTCTCCTCTTCCGCGGGCTCCTGGGCGAACGCCTTCACGACGTGGACGCCGACGATGTTCTCCTCGGTGACAGTGGCGACGTCGGCGAGCTTCTGCTGTACGTCGCGCAGCGTCGGGTGCGCAATGTGGCTGTAGCGGTAGGCGAGCAGGATGAGGAACGGCGTGACGGCCAGCACGATGAGCGCGAGCCGCCACTCGAAGAAGAAGAGGACGACGGTCACCGAGGCGACAGTGAGGATGTTCTGGAAGAAGAAGACCAGCCCGTAGCCGAGGAAGAACCGGACGCTCTGCAGGTCGACCGTCGCGCGCGACATCAGCTGACCGGTCTGGTTGCGGTCGTAGAAGCCGAACGAGAGGCGCACGAAGTGCGAATAGAGCCGCTGGCGCATGTCCATCTCGACGTCGAGAGCCTGCTTCCCGGAGATGAGCCTGCGGCCGGCCATGAACACCGCCGAGACGACGCCGAGGACGGCGATGATCCCCACGTAGAGCCAGAGCTTCTGCGCGTTGTGCTTGAGGAGCGCCTCGTCGATCACGTTCCTGCCGGTCACCCAGATGAGCGCGATCTGCGCCGCCTGCGAGCCGACCGCGAGCACGGCCGAGATCGCCAGGCCGCGCTTGTACGGCTGTAGGAACGAAAGGAGCCGCGCGAACGTGCGGCGATAAGGAACCGCGCTCACTCCTCTGAATGTAGCGACGGAGTCCTATGCTCCTCACAAATGGGGACTGCGCCTGACGGCAGCCCGATCGACGTCTACACGCGGCTGCCGGAGCTCGGGGAGGGCGAGATCGTCGCTTCGGTGCTTCCGGCGGGAGCCTCTGTGCTGGAGCTCGGCTGCGGAACCGGCCGGATCACGCGGCAGCTCGTCGGGCTGGGCTTTCGCGTGACCGCGGTGGACGAAGCGGCCGAGATGCTCGCCCACGTTCGCGACGCGGAGACGGTCCAGGCGCGGATCGAAGGGGTCGAGCTCGGTCGCCGCTTCGACGGCGTCCTTCTCGCGAGCAACCTCGTCAACGCGGAGCCTCTGCAGCGTCGCGCCTTCCTCGAGACCTGCCGCCGGCACGCTGACCTCGTCGTCTGCGAGGGTCTGCCGCTCGCCTGGTCGCCGGAGGACGCCGAGACGGCGCTGGGCGAGGTTCGCTCGCGGCTGCTCGTCGACGGCGTCGACGACGGCGTCGTTCGAGGCGAGGTGGAATACGAGGCGGAAGGCGAGACGTGGCGGCACTCCTTCGCGATGCGCGTCTTCGCCGACGAAGCAGAGCTCGGGGCGGCGCTCGCCGAGGCGCGGCTCCGGCTCGAGCGGAGGCTCGACGCGCGCTGGTTCGTGGCCGTCCCTACCTGAGCCGGGCGAGCTCGTCGCGGACGAGCGCGGTCGCCGCCTCGAGCCGGGCGCGGTTCGCCGGATCGTTGAGCCACCCGCTCGCGCCCGACGGGTGGGGAAGCGGCACGACCGGCGTCCCGGTCAGCTCGAAGCGCTCTCCGACGCAGGGCGTGAGCGACGGAAGGCCCAGCAGGCGCCGCAGGGCCAGGCCGCCGACCGTGACGATCAGGCGCGGTCGCAGCAGCTCGAGCTCCCAGTCGCGCCAGAACGCGCACAGCTCCTGTTCGCGCGGTGTCGGCGTCCGGTCGCCGCGTCCGGAGGGCGCGCGGCCTGGATAACAGCGCGTGACCGACGCGCAGTAGAAGGTGGCGTAGAACTCGTCCTCCTCGAGCTCGAGCCAGCGGCGGAGTGTCCGGCCTGCGCGCCCGCGCCAGGGCTGCCGCTGCTCTCCCTCGACCACGCCCGGCGCCTGGCCGAAGAGGTACGCCTCTTGTGCGGCACCCGGGGCGCGCACGGGGAGCGACTCGAGCGGGTACCCGGCCTCGGCGCAGGCGCGGCAGCGGGCAAGGTCGCGCTCGAGCGAGGCGAGCGAGCGGTAGGACGACTTGCGGGCGGTCACGGGGCCGGAGCGTAGGCTCCGGGCCGATGCTGCCGCTCGAGGCCGTGCCGAACTTCTCCGAGGGGCGCGACCGCGCGACGATCGAGGCGATCGGCGAGGCGCTCGACGCGCCTGCGCGCCTGCTCGACGTCCACTCGGACCAGGACCACAACCGCACCGTTTACACGCTCGTCGGGAACGAGGAAGAGCTCGTTGCCGGGCTGCTCGCGGGCATCGCCTGCGCGCGGGAGCGGATCGACCTGCGCCGCCACGAGGGAGCGCACCCTCGCATCGGTGCTGCCGACGTCGTCCCGCTCGTCCCGATCCGGGAGTCCGATGCCGAGCGCGCCCGCGCCACGGCCGTCCAGCTGGCGCGCAGGGTGGGGGAGGAGCTCGCGCTGCCGGTTTTCCTCTACGCCGACCTCGCATCCGGGCGCGGGCCTGCCTTCTTCAGGCGTGGAGGACCGGCGGAGCTGCAGCAGCGCATCGACGCGGGCGAGCTCGTACCGGACTTCGGCCCGGCACGGCTCGACGAGCGGGCGGGCGGTGTTCTCATCGGGGCGCGTCAGCCGCTCATCGCCCTCAACGTCGACCTCGCCGGAGACGACCTCGAGGCCGCGCGCGAGGTGGCTCGTGCGGTCCGCGAGCGCGACGGCGGCTTCCCGGGCGTCCGGGCGCTGGGTCTTCACCTCCCGCAGGCGGGACACGTCCAGGTGAGCCTCAACGTCGAGGATTGGCAGGCGTCCCCGCTCCACGAGGTCGTCGCCGCGGTGCACCGAGAGGCGAGCGCGCGTGGGCTTCGCGTCACCGGGTCGGAGCTCGTCGGGCTGCTTCCGGCGGGCGCCGCAACCGCGGCTGCCGGCTCGCTCCTCGGCGTGGCCGGCCTCGATCCGTCGCACGTCCTCGAGCTACGCCTGCTCGACGAGTAGCGCTCCCATGCGTTGGAACGAAGTCGCGACAGGCCCGTGATCCATAGGCGGCTACGGTATCTGCAGGGGGTTGCGAAACCCCCCGGGGGCGCGTAGGGCAACGGGCGTGGCGGACGGCGTCCTAGACTCGCGTCGTGGCGCAGCCGACGGCGACCGGCCTCACGGGCGACGACCTGACCGTTGACGACGTCTGGGCCGTGGCCGTCGATGGAGCCGGCGCGGAGCTGACCGACCGGGCACGGGAGAAGATGCGCGCCGCCCGCGAGGTCGTGGAGCGCGCAGCCCACGGGAGCCGCGAGCACACCTACGGCGTCAACACCGGTTTCGGCCGCTTCGTCGCGGTCGCGATTCCCGAGGAGCAGACGGCCGAGCTGCAGCTGCGGCTGCTGCGCTCTCACGCGTGCGGAGTCGGCGAGCCGTATCCCGACGAGGTCGTCCGGGCGGCCATGCTCCTGCGCGCGAACGCCCTCGCGAAAGGCAACTCGGGTGCCCGCGTCGAGACGGTCGAGCTACTCCTCGCATTTCTCGAGCACCGCGTGCTGCCCGTCGTGCCGAGCCGCGGCTCGGTGGGAGCCTCCGGCGACCTTGCACCGCTCGCGCATCTCGCGCTGCCGCTCGTCGGCGAGGGAGAGGCGTGGGTCGAGGGCGAGCGGCTCGCGGGCGCCGACGCGCTCGCGCGGACCGGGCTCGAGCCCGTGCAACTCGCCGCCAAGGAGGGGTTGTCGCTCGTCAACGGCACGCAGTTCATGGCGGCGATGCTCGCCCTCGGGCTCGTGCGAGCGCTGCGGCTCGCCCGGGCCGCCGACGTCGCCTGTGCGCTCTCGGTCGAGGCACTCCAGGGATCACGTACCTCCTTCCTGCCGCAGATCCACACGCTCCGCCCGTTGCGCGGCCAGACGGTCGCTGCCGCGAACGTCCTCCGCCTCCTCGAAGGCTCGGCGATCATCGAGGCACACCGCTGGTGCGACAAGGTGCAGGACGCGTACTCGCTGCGCTGCGCGCCGCAGGTGCATGGGGCGTGCCGCGATCTCCTGGAGTACGCGGAGTACACGGTCGGCGTCGAGCTCAACGCAGCGACGGACAACCCCCTCGTGCTGGTGGACGACGAGGTGCTGGTGTCGAACGGAAACTTCCACGGACAGCCGCTCGCCTTCGCGCTCGACGCTCTCGCGATGGCCGTTGCGGAGCTCGCGAGCATCTCCGAGCGCCGGCTCGAGCGTCTCGTCAACCCGAATCTCTCCGACGGGCTGCCTGCCTTCCTCACCACCGACGGCGGCCTCAACAGCGGCTTCATGATCCCGCAGTACGTGGCCGCTTCGCTCGTTTCCGAGAACAAGGTGCTCTGCCATCCGGCCTCGGTGGACTCGATCCCCACGAGCGCGGGCCAGGAGGATCACGTCTCGATGGGGAACGCGTCGGGCCTCAAGGCCGGACAGGTGCTCGCCAACTCCGAGCGGGCGGTCGCGATCGAGCTCCTCGCAGGCGCGCAGGCGGTCGAGTTCCATGCGCCGCTCGAGCCGGGAACCGGCGGACGCGCGGCGCGCGCGGCGGTGCGGGAGCTGTCGCCGAGGCTGCGCGACGACCGGCCCCTCGCCGGCGATATCGAGGCAGTCGCCGTCTCGATTCGCGACGGGTCGCTCCTCGCCGCGGTCGAGTCGGGCGCGGGAGAGCTGGAGTGAGCACGACAGCAAGCCTCGCCGCGCGGGTGGACGCTCTCTGTGGCGACCTCACGTCGATCCGCGCACCGCGCGGGACCGACCTCAACGCGCGCCAGTGGTCGACGGAGGCTCCGCTGCGAATGCTCCTCAACAACCTCGACGCCGAGGTGGCGGAGCGACCCGAGGAGCTCGTCGTCTACGGCGGCTCCGGCAAGGCGGCGCGGAACCACGAGGCGCTGCGGGCGATCGTCGCAGCGCTGCTCGAGCTCGGCCCCGACGAGACCCTTCTTGTCCAGAGCGGCAAGCCGGTCGGCGTCTTCACGACGCACGAGGGCGCGCCGCGCGTGCTGATCGCGAACTCGCTGCTCGTTCCCCGGTGGGCGACGTGGGACGAGTTCCGGCGGCTCGAGGCCGAGGGCCTGACGATGTTCGGGCAGATGACGGCTGGCTCGTGGATCTACATCGGGAGCCAGGGGATCCTGCAGGGGACGTACCAGACGTTCGCCGCCGCAGGGGAGAAGCACTTCGGCTCGGCCGACCTGCGCGGACGGACGATCCTCACGGCGGGGCTCGGCGGCATGGGCGGCGCGCAGCCCCTGGCGGGGACGATGGCGGGCGCGGCGATCCTCTGTGTCGAGGTCGATCCACGCCGGATCGAACGTCGGCTCGAGACCCGCTACCTCGACGAGGCGACGGAGTCGGTCGAGGACGCGCTCGACCGGGTCCGTACGGCAGCTGCCGAGCGGCGGCCGCTCTCGGTCGGGCTGCTGGGGAACGCGGCCGACGTCGTGCCCGAGCTCGTCTCGCGCGGCGAGGAGTTCGACCTGATCACCGACCAGACCGCGGCCCACGATCCGCTCAACGGCTATGTGCCGCGTGGCTACTCCGTCGACGAGGCGGCTGGGCTGCGCTCGTCCGACCCCGACGAGTACCTCCGGCTGGCCCGCGAGTCGATCGTCCGCCACGTCGAAGCGCTGCTCGAGTACGTCCGGCGCGACGCGTATGTTTTCGATTATGGCAACAACCTGCGAGGTGAGGCGCGTGAAGGTGGCCTAGAGGACGCGTTCGCATACCCGGGCTTCGTCCCGGC